>VXPF01000146.1 GCA_009839725.1 Dehalococcoidia bacterium
GGCCTGCGGCGGCGGCGGGAGCGGCTGGACGGGGCGGGCGGGGCCTCCGCGGGGGGACGGGGGCCGAGCTGGCCGATCGCTTCCCAGCCAGCGAAGCTGGCGGTCACGCCCAGCTCCGTCTCGATCTCGAGGAGACGGTTGTACTTGGCCGTCCGCTCGCTGCGGGCGGGAGCGCCGGTCTTGATCTGACCGGCTCCCGTCGCGACGGCGAGGTCGGCGATGAAGGTGTCCTCGGTCTCCCCCGAGCGATGGCTGATGACGGCCGTCCAGCCCGCGCGGTGGGCGAGGTTGATGGCGTCGAGGGTCTCGCTGAGGGTGCCGATCTGGTTCAGCTTCACGAGGACGCTGTTGGCCGCGGCCTCATCGATGCCGCGCTGGATGCGCTCGGGGTTCGTGACGAGCAAGTCGTCGCCGACGAGCTGGACGCTGGCGCCGAGCCGCTTGACGAGGGCGCTCCAGCCGGACCAGTCGTCCTCGGCAAGGCCGTCTTCGATGGAGGCGATGGGGTAGCGGTCGGCCCAGTCCGCCCAGTGGTCGATCAGCCCCTCGCTGGAGAGCGTGCGCCCCTCCTTCTCGAGGACGTATTCGCCGCCCTGGTAGAGCTCGGTGGTCGCGGGGTCGAGGGCGAGGACGAGGTCGGCGCCGGGGCGGTAGCCGGCGCCCTCGATGGCCTCGAGCACGACCTGCACGGCCTCCTCGTTCCCGGGGAGGGAGGGGGCGAAGCCACCCTCGTCGCCGATGTTCGTGCCCAGGTTGCGGTCGGAGAGGAGGCGCTTGAGGGACTGGTAGACCTCGGCGCCCATGCGCAGGCCCTCGGAGAAGGTCTCGGCGCCGACCGGCATGACCATGAACTCCTGGAAGTCGGTGGAGTCCTCGGCGTGACGGCCGCCGTTGAGGATGTTGAACATGGGCACGGGCAGGCGGTTGGCGGCGGCCCCTCCAAGGTAGCGGTAGAGCGGTTCTTCGGCGGAATCGGCGGCGGCGCGGGCGACGGCGAGCGAGACGCCGAGCATGGCGTTCGCGCCGAGGCGGGCCTTGTTGGCCGTGCCGTCAAGCTCGATGAGGAGGCGGTCGATGGCGCGCTGGTCGGCGGCGGCCTGCCCCACGAGGGCGGCGTTCATCTCCCCGTTGACGTTCTCGACGGCCTTGAGGACGCCCTTGCCGCCGTAGCGGCGGGCGTCGCCGTCGCGAAGCTCGACGGCTTCGTAGGCGCCGGTCGAGGCGCCGGAGGGGACGGCGGCCTGGCCCACGGCGCCGTCGTCGAGGAGCACCGACACCTGGACCGTCGGGTTGCCGCGGGAATCGAGGACCTCGCGTGCGACCAGCTCTTCGATGAGCATCAGGCTGTTCCTTTCGCCAGCCGCTCGCAGGCGTCGATCGCGGCGGCTGCATCCTCGCAGGACTCGAGCGGGGCGGCGGCCCCATCGGGAAGGGTCAGGTCCCAGCTCCCCATGCCGACGACGGGCTTGCCGGCGATGAGAGCGAAGGCGATCTCGCTCAGCGTGCCGTAGCGGCCGCCAACGGCCACGAGGGCATCCGCGGTGCGGGGGATCATCGTGTTCCGGGCGAAGCCGATGCCCGTGACGATGGGGATGGTCACGAACTCGTTGGCGTCGCTGCGGTCGTCGCCGGGGAGGATGCCGACGGTAACGCCGTTCTCGGAGCGCGCACCGCGGCAGGCCTCGCGCATGACGCCGCCGCGTCCTCCGCAGACGAGCGTATGGCCCCGCGAAGCCAGCTCACGCCCGACGGCGAAGGCGTTTGCGCCCTCCTCGGGGCTGCAGGTCTCGCCACCGATGACGCCGATCATCACTCCGCGTCCTCCTCCTCTTCCTCGGGCGCGGCATCGATGCGGACGAGGGCATCGGGGCTGTCGAGGTAGTCGATATAGAGAATGCCGTTGAGGTGGTCGATCTCGTGTTCGAGGGCTTCGGCGAGAAGGTCGTCCTCGGCGCGAATGCGAACTTCCCGACCGGTCGTCGGGTCGATGCCCTTTACGAGCACCTTCACCGAGCGGGTGATCTCACCGCGAAAGCCGGGAACGGAGAGGCAGCCCTCGTGGAGCTGGCGCTCGCCGGAGCGCTTGATGATCTGGGGGTTGAGGAGGGCGAAGGGCTCGGCGGGGGGCGTGTCGAGCACGATCACCTGCAAGGGAATGCCGATCTGGGGGGCGGCAAGGCCGACTCCGGGCGCGTCGTACATCGTCTCGAACATGTCCTCGATGAGCTCGGGAATGCTTGAGTCGCGGACGCGAACGCGCTTCGCCTTCTGCCGCAGAACAGGGTCGCCCGCGCGCCGGATGGGATGGATCGCCACGGCTTGCATTGTACGGCGGGGCACGATTCGGGCGACTCAGGCTGGGCCGCCGGTGCGTCGCGGGGACTTCGTGTACGACGTACACTAAGTCCGTGAGCGATCCCCCACGGGCGGACGGCCAATACCGGGCGATCGTGATCGGCAGCGGTATGGCGGGGCTCTTTGCGGCGCTCGAGGCGAGCGCGCTGGGACCGGTGCTGCTCGTGACGAAGGCGGAGCTGCACGAGGGAAGCACGCGGCACGCGCAGGGGGGCATCGCCGCCGCCATCGGCCCCGACGACTCCACCGACCAGCACCTGGCGGACACGATCGCGGCAGGCGCCGGGCTCGTGGACGAGGAGATGGCGCGCATCCTCGTGGAGAGTGCGCCGCGCCGTATCCGCGACCTCGAACAGTACGGCGTTAGCTTCGACAGCGCGGGCGAGGCACGCGCCTTCGGAAGGGAGGGCGCGCACCGGAACGCGCGCGTGCTTCACGCCCGCGGCGACAGGACGGGCGCGGCCATCACCTCGGCGCTGGCGCAGCAGGTCGAGGAGGGCAAGGTGATCGTGCGGGAGCACACACTCGCGACGGACATCCTGCTGGAGGCGGGGGGGGGCGGGGCCGACCCCCCCCCCCCCGCCCCCGCGGCGCCGCCGGGGGCGGGCGCGGGGGCGCGGGGGCCCCGGGGGCGGGGCGGGGGGGGGGCGGCCTTCTCCCACACGACGAACCCGCCCGTGGCCCCGGGCGACGGCATCGGGCTGGCCTTCGGCGCGGGGGCAGAGGTGAGCGACCTCGAGTTCTACCAGTTCCACCCAACCGCCTTCCGCCAGGAGGGGGCGCCGCCATTCCTCATCTCGGAGGCGCTGCGGGGGGAGGGGGCGGTTCTGCGGAACGACGGGGGCGAGGCGTTCATGCCCCGCTATCACGAGCTCGCCGACCTCGCGCCACGCGACGTGGTCGCGCGGGCGATGGTGGCGGAGATGCGGGCCTCGGCATCGGACCACGTGTGGCTGGACTGCACCGCACTCCAGCGCGTCGATCCGTACGAGCGCTTCCCGGGCATCGCGGCGTTCTGTCGGGAGCACGGGATCGACCTGCAGCGCGACCCGGTTCCGGTGGCGCCCGCCGCGCACTACATCATGGGCGGCGTCTGCACCGACTCATGGGGGCGAACGACCGTGCCGGGCCTCTACGCCTGCGGGGAGATCGCGGCCACGGGGGTTCACGGCGCGAACCGGCTGGCGAGCAATTCGCTGCTCGAAACCGTGGTGTTCGCCAAGCGCGCGGTCGAGCACCTCGCGAACGGCGGGGGAGGGGCGATGGCGGGCTGCCCCGACTCAACATCCTTCGCGCCGACCGAGGGGGCGCCCCGCGACCACGCAGACGTCCGGCGGCTGCTCTGGGAGCACGCCGGCATCGAACGCTCGGGCGAGAGTCTGCAGGCCGGGCTGGAGACCGTTGCGGGCTGGACCGACACCGAGCCGGAGCCCTCGCGCGAGGGTCACGAGCGGCGCTGGCTAGGCGTGTTCGCGGAGCTGCTGCTCACGGCGGCGCTCAGGCGCGAGGAGAGCCGCGGCGCCCACTACCGCACCGACTTCCCCGAGCGCAACGACGACCACTGGGGCCGCAGGCAGGTGTTTCACCGTGCCGGTTGAGCCGCCCCCCGTCGGTGCCGTCGCAGCGGTCGTGCGGGCGGCGCTCTCCGAGGATCGGGCCGGCGAAGACGTGACGACACAGGCGGTGGTGGACCCCGATCTCGTTGCGCGCGGGCGGCTGGTGGCGCGGGAGGCGGGTGTGGTCTGCGTACTGGTGGTAGCCCGCCACGTGTTCGCGACGCTTGACGAGGACATCACCTTCGAGGGCCACGTGGCCGACGGCGATGGCGTCGACAGCGGGACAACGCTCGCAACGGTGACGGGGCCCGCGCAGGCGATCCTGACGGGGGAGCGGACCGCGCTCAACCTCGTGCAGCACCTCTCGGGGATCGCGACGCTGACAGGTCGTTATGTAGAGGCTGCGGCGGGGACGGACTGCGTCATCCTCGACACGCGCAAGACGACCCCCGGCCTGCGCGACCTGGACAAGTACGCCGTCCGCTGCGGGGGCGGCGCGAACCACCGGCGGGACCTGGCCGTGATGGCGATGATCAAGGACAACCACCGCGAGGCCATCGCCAGGCAGGGCAAGACGCTCGCGCAAGCCGTCGCCACGATTCGTCAGCACGCTCCCGCAACGCCGATCGAGATCGAGGTCGACACGCTTGCGGAGTTGCAGGGCGCGCTCGACGCGAAGCCGGAGTGGATCCTGCTCGACAACATGACGGCCGCGGAGATGCGCGAGGCCGTCGCCATCACCAGGGGGAAGGCGAGGCTGGAGGCGAGTGGGGGCATCACGCTGGAGCGAGTCGCGGAGATCGCGGCGACGGGCGTGGATGCGATCTCCGTGGGAGCGCTCACACACAGCGCGCCCGCGCTGGACGTCGCGCTCGACATCGACTTCGAAGGCGAGGGGCGCTAGCCCAGCCCGACCGATCGCAGGAAAGCGGGCGCGGCACGGACGTCTTCGTCCGTCTCGCGCTGGTCGATCTCCAGGGTGAGGGTGTCGAGGGAACCGAGGCCGCCCGCGACCATCTGCCAGTCGAGCTGAGCGGTGCCGGGAGCGCGGTGGTCGATGACGCCGCGCACGTCGTGGACGTGGGCGCCGACGAGGCGGTCGCCGAGCTCGTCGAACCAGGTTGCGTGGGGAAGGTAGCCGAGTCGGGCGAGCACCTCGCCGTGGCCGGTGTCGTGCCAGTGGCCTACTTCGTCGGGCGAGAGGCCCTCCATCAGGGCGAGCGACTCGTCGGGAAGGGGGATCTGGTGCATCTCCAGGCGGTTCTCGATGCCGATGACGATGCCGTGGGGGCGAGCGGCCTCAACGAGCTGCTCGAGCGCGGCGCGGGCCGCCTCCAGGTGCGCGGGAGCGGCCTCGGCGCGGCGCTGCTCCATCTCCGCGCGGGCCTCGGCGGCACGGTTGTTCCTGATGTCGTGCTGCCGGAAGAGCCGGTAGACCTCGGCAGTGGTGCCCGCGAAGGAGCCCTCGACGTGGCCGAGGTGAACGACGAGGGCGGCAGCGCCCGCCTCCGCCGCCCACTCGAGGCTGCGCAGGGCGTGCCGCACGGCACGGGCGTGCTCGCTTCGTTTGGTCGAGGCGAGGTTCAGGTCGTGGTTGCTCTTGCCACCCTCAACCTCGACGAGCGGGGCTGGCTGGTGGATCGAGACGACGGGCAGGATGCCGCTGTCGAGGATCTCCCGGAGCTTCGCTTCGGGCGTCGAGTGCGAAACCTCGATCCCGTCGTAGCCGGCTTCAGCGGCGTACTCGGCGAAGGCTTCGCCGCTCGCGAAGCGCGGTTGCTGGGCGTACATGGTTGAGAGCGCGAGTTTCACCGTTCCCCCCGGGGCTCCGCGCGCAGGCGAAGCGCGAGTCGTTGTGCTGCAAGCAGTAGCGTCGGGAGCGCCAGCGCAACGACGAAGCTGAGGATGAGTCCCAACTCGTCGTCGCGGATGAACGGAACGACGAGGCCTCCAACCACACCCGCTCCCATGCTCAGGGGAAGATACCGCAGCCCCGCGTTACCGCGGGTGATCACGCTCAGGGCAAGCCACGGAAGGAAGCCGAGGGCGAGCCACCCCAGGACATAGAGCGTGATGAAGAGGAGGTCGAAGAGCACGGGTCGGGGTCAGGTGATGAGGCGGCTGATGTCGAAGAAGGTGATGACGACGATCCCGGCCAGCAGCAGGGAGAAGCCGACGAGGTGGACGAAGCCTTCCTTCTCCGGGGAGATGCGGCGGCCGCCACGCGCCATCTCGACGACGACGAAGAACATGCGCCCGCCATCGAGGGCGGGGATGGGAAGGGCGTTGAAGACGGCCAGGGAGAGGCTGAGGAGGGCGGCCAGCTCGATGAGGGGCCGCCAGCCCGCCTCCTCGACGATATCGCCGGTGGTGCTGGCGATGCCGACGGGGCCGGAGAGGAGGGGCTGGTCAGGGGCGACGCCGCTGCTGCCGTTCACCCGCACCTGGATCTCGTTCTTGGTGACGATGACGGCGTCGATCATCGCTTGCCAGCCCCGGGGAACGGCCTCCCAGAACGGATACGAGAGGCCTTCGGTGTAGGGGTAGCGCAGCTGGCAGTTGATGGGGTTGCCGTCCTCGTCGACGCCGGAGCAGGTGGTGGGGGCGCCCACGCGGATGCCGGTGGGGCCCTGCCCTTCGGGCGGGCGCCAGCGCGCATAGAGCTCCGCCTCCAGCGTGGAGCTGGCCCGCGTGATGACCCAGGTCTGCGTTTCGCCGATGAAGCGGCGGGTGTGGAAGATGAGCTCGCTGACGTTGCGGACCTCACGGCCGTTGACCTCCATGACGACGTCGCCGGGCTGGAGGCCCTGCGCGGGCTCGGTGCCGTCGCGGAGCGTTCCCGTGATCACTGCCATGGAAGCGGGAGAGCCGGGCATGACCTCCGAGACCTGCGCGAGGTTGAGGGCGCGTTCGCGCGGGACCATGAACGCGATCGTGAACAGCAGGAGCGCGAGCGCCACGTTCATGACCACGCCGGCGCCCATGACCGTGAGCCGCTTCCAGGGGCGGGCGGCGGCGAGGGAGCGGGGGTCGGAGGGGTCCTCCTCGCCGAGCATGCGGACGAAGCCGCCGATGGGGAGCCAGTTGAGGGTGTAGTCGGTCTCGCCGCGCCGCCAGCCCTTGAGGCGGGGCGGGAAACCGACGCCGAACTCGAGGACCTTGATGCCGAACGCCTTCGCGGCGAAGAAGTGGCCGAACTCGTGGATGACGACGAGGGGAACGAGGAGGGCCGCGAAGATCAGCGCGGAGCGGAGGATATCGAGGAAGTCGAACGCGGCCAGGAAGGTCACGCGCCGGCCCCCGCTGGAGCCACCTCCGCCGCGGCGCGGGCCCACGTGTCGGCCGCGAAGACCGCCTCAAGGTCGGGATCGGGGGTCGACTCGTGCCGCTCCATCACGCCCTCGATGATGCCGGGAATGTCGAGGAAGCCGACCTCGCCGGCCATGAAGCGCTCGACGGCGACCTCGTCGGCGGCGGCCATGGCGGCGGGGTAGGTGCCGCCGAGGCGCCCCGACTGCATCGCGAGGCCGAGGCAGGGGAAGCGGGAGATGTCAGGCTCGCCGAAGGTGAGCTGGCCGGCCATCGCGAGGTCGAGGGCGGGCGCGGGGGGTTCGGGCATGCGCTCGGGGTAGGCGAGCGCGCACTGGATGGGGAGGCGCATGTCGGGCACGCCGAGCTGCGCCTTCACGCTGCCGTCGCTGAACTCGACGAGCGAGTGGACGATGGATTCGCGGTGGAGGACGACCTGGACGGCCTCCATGGGCACATCGAAGAGCCACATCGCCTCGATCGTCTCCATGCCCTTGTTCATGAGGGTGGCGCAATCGACGGTGATCTTGTCGCCCATGTTCCAGGTGGGGTGCTTGAGGGCCTGGGCGGGGGTGACGGCGGCGAGCTGGCCGGGGTCGAGGTCGCGGAAGGCGCCGCCGCTGGCGGTGAGCATGATGCGGCGGATGCCGTGCGCCTCCTCGCCCCAGAGGCACTGCCAGATGGCGGAGTGCTCGCTATCGACAGGACGGAGGTCGCCCCCGCCGGCGACCATGGCGCGGCGGATGAGGTGCCCCGCCATCACGAGCGCCTCCTTGTTGGCGATGGCGACGGGCTTGCCCGCCTCCAGCGCGGCGATCGTGGGGAGCAGGCCGGCGGCGCCGCCCGTGCCCGCGAGCACGATGTCGACGTCGTGCGCGACGGCCATCTCGTCCATGGGCAGCCAGGTCGCGCCGGCCGCTTCGATGGCGTCGTCGAGGGCGGCGTCGCGAGCGGCGGCGAAGACGTAGCGCGGCCGCAGGTCGGCGACCTGCTCAGCGAGGCGGGCGGTGTTGCGCCCGGCCGCCAGGGCCGTGATCTCGAAGAACTCGGGGAGCTGGCGGGTGACGTCGATGGTCTGGCGGCCGATGGAGCCGGTGGAGCCGAGGACGGCGATGCGCCTGGGTGTCATGCGCCCATCGTAGCCCGCGCCCGCGCCGGTGTCTGCGATCCCGCCCGCATGCCCTTCCCGTAGCATGACTGCCATGCGTTGCGTGGTGACGGGTGGGTGCGGGTTCATCGGGTCGCACATCGTCGACGCGCTCGTGCGGGACGGATGCGAGGTAGCGGTGCTGGACGACCTCTCGACGGGGAACGTCGAGTACCTGAACCCGGCTGCCGACCTGGTGGAGGGGTCGGTGGGGGACGCGGAGGCGGTGCTGGCGGCCGTGGAGGGGGCGACGTGGGTATTCCACCTGGCCGCCCTGCCGCGCGTGGAGCAGTCGGTCGACGACCCCATCGGGACGCACGCGGTGAACGTGAACGGCACGCTGAACGTGCTGCAGGCGGCGCGCGAGCACGGCGTCGAGCGGGTGGTCGTGTCGTCGTCCTCGAGCGTGTACGGGGACCAACACACGCACCTGATGACGGAGGACCTGGCGCCGAACCCGATGTCGCCCTACGGGCTGCACAAGCTCATCGGCGAGCAGTACGCGGACCTCTTCGCGCGGCTGTTCCAGATGCAGATCGTGTCGCTGCGTTACTTCAACGTGTACGGGCCGCGACAGTCGGCGGAGGGGGCGTACGCGCTCGTGATCCCGCACTTCCTGCGCCTGCGCGACGAGGGCAAGCCGCTGACCGTCTACGGCGACGGCTGCCAGACGCGCGACTACGTCCACGTCGACGACGTGGTGCGTGCGAACGTGAACGCGGCCAACTCGGAGCTGCCGCTGGGGCGGGCGGTGGCGCTCAACGTGGGGTCGGGGGAGGAGACGTCGGTGAACGAGATCGCGGCGATGGTGGGGGGCGAGGTGGAGCACATCTTCCCGAACCCGCGGGGGGCGTTCGAGGAGCTGCGCAAGTGCTCGGACAACTCGCGGGCGAAGTCGGTAATCAGCTGGGAGCCGGGTATCCGGCTGGCGGAGGGAATCGCGTCGGTCCTGTAGGGGCGGGCGGGTAGACTGGCGGGGTTGCGGGGGCGATTAGCTCAGCCGGTTAGAGCGCTTCGCTTACACCGAAGAGGCCGGGGGTTCGAGTCCCTCATCGCCCACCAGACTGGACAAAATCGAGAACCTTCACTCTGAGGCTCCGGCTGGTCCCGTAGCGTCACACGGGTTTGTCGGGCAGAGAGGGCTTGCGCTACGCTCAGTGGACTCCCCATGAGTCTGCGGAACCGAGAGCAATGTCCTCTCAGCGTTGCGCGGACTGACCCTCGGTGAAATGCCTAGACCCGGTGGCGAGGCTGACAAGCTCGGAAACAGGTACGAGTCCCTGTGGACGGTCGACGCAGCCCTCGATCTCATCGACGGCAAGTACACCGACCTGACGGTCGAACCCGTCGGTGACGAGGCTGCAGGGGTTGAGTTCGTCGCGTCCACCCCGGCGGGCGCCCACGAGTTTCACTCCATCAAGCGCCAGCACGCCGACGGCAACTGGACCATCCGCAGCCTCGCAAAGACAGGCAGTACTGGGAGGAGCATCCTCGGCGACCTCATCGCGAAGGCGAGCGGGGGTGGCAAGGCAGTGTTCAGCTCGGGTACGAGTGCGACTCAACTAGAGGAGCTGATAGACCGCGCCCGTGCGAGCGATTCGTTCGAGGAGTTCAGGCGGCGGATCGACGCCAGCGGCCAGCTCTCGGGTCAGTTTGTCGATAGTGTCGTGCCCCTATGCGACCACGATGAAGGCGCTGCGTGGGTCGCGCTACAGCGGCTTGAGGTCCGTACTACAAACGAGCGGCCGCTCACCACCAACGTCGAGCGGCGAGTTGACTCCATGCTTCGTGCTGCCGACGGGCAGCCCATCGACTCACGGGCAGTCAGGCTGCTGTTGGGCGATGTTCTCATGGAGTCCCTGGGCAAGCGCCACACCGCCAACTCGGTCCTCAAGGCTCTCGCAAGACACGGAATCTTGCGATCGCGCCTTGCGGGTGAGGCGACCGTGGACGCTGAGATCCAGAGACTGAACCGCGCGCACCTTGCAGAGGTGCATGCCCTTCTCATCAATCGCGAGGAGATCGTCCGCGAAGAGAGTGCGGTCACTTCGCGTGTCCTCCTCGAACAGAGGAAGTCCGTCGTGCTTGAGGGGACAGCCGGCAGCGGAAAGAGTTTCGTGCTTGCGCAGTTGATGGAGCGGCTCGCGGAGGAGGGCGTTCCCTGCCTTGCGCTCCGGCTGGACCGGCTTACCGCTGGAGACCACTCGCCAAAGGCCCTTGGCGCGCGGCTGGGCCTGCCCTCATCGCCTGCGATCACACTCGGTGAGTTCGCCGGCAGTCAGTCCTCCGTGCTTGTCATCGATCAGCTAGATGCACTTAGCGTGGTATCCGCCCGGAACCAGGCGGCGTGGGGTCTGTTCAACGAGTTGCTCGACGAGGCGGGGAGCTATCCGAACCTGCGGCTCCTGCTGGCGTGCCGCTCGTTCGACCTCGAGCGCGATCCTCGCATCCGCGCGCTCGTGACCGATCAGGACCGGGTGGAACGCATCCCGCTACAGCCACTTGAAGAGGAGACTGTGCGTGTGGCGGTCGCCACCGCAGGGCTCGACCCGACATCGCTCAATGCGGCGCAGATCGAGATCCTGTCGACGCCGCTGCACCTGCACCTTCTGTTGGAGTCGGACACTTCCGATCGGATCGAGTTCACGAGCGCCCGGGACCTCTACGACGCGTACTGGGAGCACAAGTCAGTCGCGGTGTCTCAGCGGCTGCCCGGAGCCTTGAGCGCGTGGACCGAGGCTGTTGCCTGCCTTACTGACGAACTGAGTCGCCGTGCATCGCTCGTCGCACCAGGCTTCGTGATGGACGAGTATCGCGAGACGCTCAACGTCCTGCAGTCCGAGAGCGTCGTGAACGTCCAGAACGGCAACGTCGGCTTCTTCCATGAGTCCTTCTTCGACTACGCGTTCGCGAGGGGCTTTGTGCGCTCGAACAGGAACCTCGTGCAGTGGCTGCTCGACGACGAGCAGCACCTCTTCAGGCGCTCGCAAGTCCGACAGGTGCTTGAATTCCTGCGTGGCCGCGAGTCCGATCGGGGCACCTACTTGAGGACAATCGGGGGACTGCTCAGCCATCCCGGCATCCGCTTCCATATCAAGAAGCTGGTGCTCGATTGGCTGGGCGCACTGCCCGATCCCACGCCGGATGAGTGGCGCGTGGTCGAAGGAGCCGCTGCTGAACTTAGCGGTCACGCGTGGACGGTCGCACGCAACTCCGCCTCCTGGTTCGACACCTTGCACGCGATGGGGCGCTGGGAGGAATGGCTCAGGGCCGACGACGAGCAAGCCGACCGTGCCCTCTGGCTGCTCCGCATGCCCGATCTGCTGGACGCGAGGTCCGGTGCGGTGGCGGAACTCGTCCGCGGCTTCCGCGGCCAATCAGAGGACTGGGACAGACGGCTTCGGTGGCTCATGGAGGGTCGGCACGGCCGCACCGGCTCGCAGATGCAAGACCTCGTAGTGGACCTCATCGGGGACGGCGTACTTGACGGGGCTCGACCCGGGATCGCCATGAATGACGACTGGTGGTCTACGTGGTACGGGTTGGGTGCGGAGCAACCGGAGTTCTGCGTCAGGGTGCTTGCCGCGTGGTTTGATCGGCAAGTCGCGCGCGCTGCGGCGCTCGATGAGGTCGATCCGTTCGACTACAGACTTGGTCTGGTCGCCTACAGCCAGTTCAGCGGGAATGTCATTCGCGAGTGTGCGGAGCGTGCCCCGCTCGAATTCACCAAGGCGCTATTCCCGAGGTTCGCGCGCTTCGACCTGCGCGTGCCGAAGCGATGGATCAAGGCACCGAGTCAGGTGGGCAGTCCGGACGATCAGCTCCGCAACGCCCTCGTTGATGCGATGCGCGTAGTGGCCCGTGAGAACCCTGCTGCCCTCGATAGCCTCATCGCTGGGGAACCGCACGGCGAGGGTAGGTGGATGACGGCGCTCCTGCTGCAAGCTTGGAGCGCGAACCCCGAGGCCTACGCTGAGCGCATTGTGCGGTTCTTGCTGGAGTCGCCGAAGCAACGACTCGACCTCGGATACGATATGGCCGCTGGCGACATTGACACGCTCGCGGCGATCACGCGCACCGCGACTGCGGCGGCCTCTCCTCAGTGTTCTGACAAGTCGTTTGCTGACCTGGAGGCCGCCATCATGGGCTTCGTTCCCGACTGGGAACGACAGCACCGGTTCGTGGGCCGCACGGCGCTGGCGCTGCTCCGCGCCCTGGACGAGAACCGCCTCAGCGACGGTGCACGCCGCCGCCTCCGGGAACTCGAACGACGATTCCCCGAAGCCCCCGAGCGGGGGATGCCTCGCCCGCCTTCTCCCGAGGAAGTCGAGGGACAGCTAGTAGGCCCGCCGATCGCGGCGCCCGATCAGCGACACATGACGAATACCCAGTGGCTCGCGGCGATGACGCGGTACGGGACCGAGGGAATGGATTGGACTCCTGGCAGGGAGCCTGTCGGGGGCGCAATCGAGTTGTCTCGAGGGCTTGAGGAACTCGTCCGCGAGGCTCCAGGCCGCTTCGCACGCCTCGCCGAACAAATGGACGGTTCGCAGAACCCCCTTTACTTCAGCGCAATTCTGCGCGGACTGACAGGAGCCCGCGGGGCTGATCGCCCCGGTACCTGTGCGGAGATATGCAGAGTCGTGCGGCACATCGCCAACGTCGGTGTTCCGGGAATCGAAGGCACACTTGCGGACGCGATTGGGACCCTCGCAGACGAGGACATCCCCCAGGATGTCGTGGAGATGCTCTGCGAGATTGCGAACTCGGCGGCGGACCCTCGCGATGACGACTGGCTGGATCGCGAAGGCCGCGATCCCGAGATCGCGCCGATCAATCAGGCCATCAACTCGGATCGGGGAAGGGCTGCGCAAGCGCTGGCCACGCTGCTCTTTGCGGACAGGGAGCGCTGGGCGACCCTCCAACCCACGGTCGAGAGGATCATCGTCGACCCAGTGCTCGCCGTACGGTCGGTGGCGGTGGAGTGCCTCCTGTCCGTCCTGGACACTCATCGCGAGGAGGCTCTCGGCGGCTTCCGGCTCCTGATCAACGGTGCGGAGCCGATTCTTGGCAGTAGTCATGTTGAGCGCTTTGCTCACTTCGCGGTGTACCGCGACTATGCCGCGATCCGGCCGACCCTCCTTACGATGTTGGAGTCGCCAGAACCAGCAGCGAGGAAGGTTGGCGCGAGGCAGATGACGCTCGCGAGCCTGTTCACTGACGAGGCGCGCGGAGACGCCGATCTCGTGCTCAGTCTCGGGGATGACGCCCGGGTCGGCGCTGCGGGCGTCTTCGCCAGGAATGTCGCTGACCCGACGGTCGGTGCTGAGTGTGAGAAGCGGCTAAAGGACCTCTTTGTGGATGAGAGCGAGGCGGTTCGCAGCGCGGCGGCCGGCTGCTGGAATGCGCTGGGGCCGGACGAACTGACGAAGCGCGGCTCCCTGCTCAGTGCCTACATCAAGTCCATCGGTCCGGACGCCGACGTGACTATGCTCACCCACGGGCTGAGGCGGTCCCAGAAACCGCTCCCGGGCGAAGTCTGTGAACTGGCTGAACGGGCGGTCGCCGCCTACGGACCGAGGGCTGGAGACATCAGGCTGCGGGAATCTGCTGTGGCGTACGACCTTGCGTCACTGGTAATCCGGCTCCACGAAGAAACCGGCGACTCCGAACTTCGAAGGCGCGCGCTCGACGCGATCGACGACATGCTCCGCGCGGGATTCATGGGGATGCGTGACCGGGTAGGCGAGCAGTACGACCGCTGAGTGACTCTCTCCCTTCCTCTTCCCTGAGGCTGCCGACGATACGGAATTCCATCAGTCGACTCGGAACACCTTCATCACCTCGTCACCGAGGTGGTTGATGACCTTCACGGCGATGCGGCCGGATGCCGGCTTGTCGAAGGGACGCGAGCTGTCGCTCTGCAGGGTCTCCCACGCCTCCTCATCGATCTCGGCCTTGAGCGTGGTCTTGAGCGCCTTGTAGGGGTCGTTCTGGCCGAGGAAGTAGGCGTGTCGGACGAAGAAGCTCTCCTGGTTGTAGTCGGTGTCGATGAACCAGCAGGCGATGCCCTCCGGGCCGTCGCTGCGCACCTCTCCGGTGTTCGGGTGGAAGACATCGACGCCGTTCACGCGGACCTTGACCTGTCCGGGCTCGGCATCGTCGTCGCCCGATGCGTCGATGATGTCGATGTCCGGCTCGCCGAAGATCACGAAGAGGTTGCCTTTACCAGTGTTCTTGAGGTCGCCGGCCATGTGCAGGTCGGCGTTCATCCGCGCCTTGAGCACCGGGACGCGCCCGAGCTTGTTGAAGTCGGTGGCGTGCGCCTCGTAGTTGAAGGCGCAGGCGATGAGCGCATCGAAGCCAGCGTCGGCGGCCTCGCGGGCAGCCTCGACGAGGTCCGGCCGTGACACCGTGCCGAACTCGGGACCGATGAAGATGCCGGCTCGCTTTTCGGCGCCCGCGCCGTTCGCCCTCGCCCCGCCCTCGGCGTAGCGGCCCTCGGCGCAGACCATCTCGCCCGGCCATGGGGTGACCGAGGAGAACTCGATGCGGTCCTCCTTGTGCGCCTGCTGGACGCCGGCGGTGCGAAGGTGGTCGAGGACCATCGTGCCGAAGTCCTGCGCCGTACCGTAGGAGTCGGGCGCCTCGGCGATGCCGTCGATCAGTTCGTCGTCCTCGTCGATGCCGAGGACGCGGTGAGGCGAGAGGCTCTCGACGGTGAACGGCCCGGCGACGCGCACCTTGCGTCGGTCCTCGTAGGGCTTGTCGTAGAGGTACTCGAAGTCCGCCTTCGCGGCGATCGAGGCGTCGATTTCGCGCTGGCGGGCGATGCGCTGCTCCCACCACTGCACGTGCAGCGCCCGCGCCTCAGCCGACCATCCATCCTCGGCCTCACTCGGGATTTCCCACTCCTCCCACACCTCACCGAGCGTGGCGTTGAGCTGCGAACGCAGCGGCTCGAGTGCGTCCTGAAAGCGCTCCCAGATGACGTCGATCTCGGCGTTGTTGGCGATATCCCGAAGCTGGATGTGCGGCACTCGCTCGTACACGAATCCCTGCCGGATGTCCCCGTACGCCGGGCCGTTCGCGGCCTCCACGCGCGCGATCTCGGCTTCCTTCGCCGTGCCCTCGACGCTGTCCGATAGCAAGTAGTAGGGGTAGCGCGCGCCCATGACCCGGGCGCGCGCGAGCGCCAGCGCGACGCGGGATGTGTCGATGGTGATCCAGCGACGGCCCCACTGCTCGGCCACGTAGGCCGTCGTCCCGCTTCCGCACGTGGGGTCGAGAACGAGGTCACCCGGGTCTGTACTCATGAGGATGCAGCGCTCAATGACCCTTCGCGCTGTCTGAACGACGTAGGTCTTCTGATCTCCAAATCCACTCTGCCGCGTATCTGTCCAGAACGAAGTGTGCGGGCGCATGGGTGCGTCGCGAAGGTACCGGATGTAGGAGAGAGTCTTACCAGACCCAACGAGCCTATCGGCCTTCTGGAGACGAGTCATGCCGGTCGCGCTCGTGGACCAACCTCTGTTCCCCGGGGAATACGACTTTCCTTCGAAATCAACGTCATAGACGATGCTGTCACTGGGAGTTTGCGAAGTGAGGGGGTTCGGTCGCCAAAAGTCGGCACCTGAGTTCCAGAGTTGTCCGACTTCGTCTTCCCTTATCCTTCGCCTAAGCAGTCCGCTTTCTTGGACAAACCTAAGGTTGTAGTCATCCTCTGGTGTCCTTTCGAAGAGGGCCTTGCGGAACTTTAGGCTACTCCTGTCCTTCGCAAACCAGACAATCATGTCGAAATTGCTGTCCAGCGTGCTGGAGGACTTACTTGTCGTCTTTAGAAAGACGACCTCTGAGACGAAGTTGTCCTCCCCCAGCACTTCATCCATGAGTGCCCGCACCCTGTGGACGTTTTCCTCACCGATCTGAACGAACACCGAGCCGGAGTCGGCGAGCAGGTCGCGGGCGACCTCGAGGCGGTCGCGCAGGTACGACAGGTAGGAGTGGATACCGTCGCGCCAGGTGTCGCGGAACGCCTTGACCTGCTCCGGCTCGCGCGTGATGTGCTCCGCCTTGCCGTCACGGACATCCCGGCTCGTCGTCGACCACTGGAAGTTCGAGTTGAACTTGATGCCGTAGGGCGGGTCGATGTAGATGCACTGGACCTTGCCGCGCAGGCCCTCGCGCTCCGCCAACGAGGCCATCACCTGCAGGCTGTCGCCGAGGATCATGCGGTTCGACCAATTGGCGTCGTGCTCGTAGAAGTCCGTGCGGTCAGCGCCCTCCGGCAGCCCGTTGAAGTCGGAGAACAGGTCGAACTGGAAGCCTTCGACCGAAGCGGCAGTGTCGGCCTCCGCCTGCCCACTCCGCCGCATCAGGTCGTCGACGAGCACCTTGGGGTGCACCTTCTCCTGGATGTAGAGCGGCGGCGCCTGCACTAGGAGGCCGGAGGCGTCCTGCTGGTCCTTGCCGCGCCAGACGAGTTGCGGGTCGAGGTCGCGGTTGCGGCGCTCGTATGCCACCTCGATCGGGCTGCGGTCGTCGTCCTCAAGCGCCGCGCTGTACTCGGCGGTGGGGATGTTGGTGCGCTTCGCCTCGTCGTGGACGAGCGTCTCGACTCGCTTCTGCGCGCGTTTCCTACGTGGCATCCGGGCCGCCGTCCCCTTCCGCCTCGGCGAGCAGCTCACGGAGCCGTGAGAGCAGGTCCGGGATGTCCCGGCTGATGATGTCCCAGGCGACATCCTCGTCGATGTCGCCGTACCCGTGAATGATCCGGTTCCTCGCGTCGATGATGTCGCGCCACGGGATGTCGGGGTGAGCTTCGCGAACAGCCGCGGGCATGTTGTTCGCCGCCTCACCGAGAATGCCGATGTTCCATAGCGTCGCGTCGCGCACGATCGCGGTGTTGAACACCTGCGCCCGGCCGAGTCCGGCCGTGTGCATCAAGACCCGATCGCAGCACTCGATCATGTCGCGGACGTAGATATCCCAGCGCCGCTCAGACATGGATCGCCTCAGCTTCGACGTGAGGGCGCAGCTCCGCGCGCAACTCCCGGTCCGTCACGAGATCGACCGAGCGACCAAGCAGGTCCTCAAGGTAGTGGCGCGCGCCGAAGTACTGCTTCGAGCGGAGCGGGCGCTTGAACGTGACGAGCACGTCGATGTCGCTGTCGGGGCGCGCCTCGCCCCGGACGGTGGAGCCGAAGAGGGCGAGATCGACGACGCCGAAGCGCTCGGCGAGGGCCGCCTTGTGCTCGCGCAGGAGGGCCAGCACATCTTCGCTGCTCATCGCAGCGGCGGTCTCATTGGCGGCGCTCTCGACCATCCGGTCGAAGCGGGTTTCGACCTCCTTGCCGAAGTCGTCCTCCATCGCGTGCACGTCGGTGAACTCGGCGAAGGCCCAGCGCCCGTACCCGCCGAGGCGGTTCACGCCCGGCACCCAGTACGTCTCCATCGCCGACTTCTTCTCCTTGGCGTCCTCCCCGCGGTAGCCCTTGATCTCGACCACGAGGCGG
>VXPF01000091.1 GCA_009839725.1 Dehalococcoidia bacterium
TTAAACCAACTCTCCCCCCACCCCACTTTCCTGTACGTCTCGTGGGCTCGTAGATGTGTAAATGATACAGCACCCCCACGACCGCGCCCTTCACCTCCAGCACCACCCCCCGCGTGCGCTCGTCGCCGAGCTCCGCCCGCCGCGCCTCCATCGACTGCTGGGGCAGGTCTGAGGCCTCCTCGATTGCCACCACCGCCGCGAGGTCGGCCTCCATCAGGGGGCGCAGGATGAACGGTTCGGCCATGTCCCGATCGTAGCGCCGCTTTGACAACACTCCCCGCGACGGGTTCCCTGTGACCATGCGCGCCCTCGTCATCGCCAACGGCGACCCGCCCTCTGCCGCGCTCCTCGAGGAGCTGCGCGAGGGCGCCGCGCTCGTCGTCGCCGCCGACGGTGGCGCCCGTAGCGCCCTCGCGCTCGGCCTCATGCCCGATGTCGTTACCGGCGACCTCGACTCCATCGGCGACGCCCGCGACGCCATCCCCGCCGACCGCATCCGCCCCGACGCTGACCCCAACGCCACCGACCTCGAGAAGGCCGTCGCCCTCTGCCTCGACGAGGGCTGCGACGCCGTCGACATCATCGGCGGCGGCGGCGGTCGCGCCGACCACGCCCTCGCCAACCTCAGCGTCCTCGTCCGCTTCGGCCGTCGCGCCCGCGTCCGCATGCTCGACGAGCGCTTCGCCATCGAGCTCGTCGACGGCGAGGCGGAGGTCGATGGTCCCGAGGGCACGGTCGTCTCGCTCGTCGGCATCGGGCGCTGCGAGGGGGTCACCACCAGCGGCCTCCGCTGGGAGCTCGACGACGCGACGTTTGAGTTCAGCGCCCACGGCGTCCACAACGAGATCGCGACCTCCCCCGCCCGCGTCACCGTCCGCTCCGGCGACCTCCTCCTCTTCCGCGGACGCTGGGTCGAGCACCACGCCTGAGGCCCCTCCTACTCGCGGCCAACGAACGCCGCGCTACACTGCCCTTCCGCCCTCCCGGGCCGCGAGGAACCTGCCATGGAAGCCACAACGCTGGCCGTCGCCGACAACCCCACCCTGAGCCCCGAGATCAACGAGATCCGGCAGCGCACCTCCGCCGTCGTGACACAGGAGATCATCCCCAACGAGGACGTGCTCCGGCGCGATGCCCCCGAGGCGGGCGAGCTCCGCGGCCGTATCCAGGAGCGCGTCAAGGCCGAGGGCCTCTGGGCCCCCCACCTGCCGATCGAGTACGGCGGCATGGGCGTCGGCTTCCTCGGGCACGCCTACATGAACGAGGTGCTCGCCTGGAGCCCCTTCTCCAACCCCCTCTTCGGCGTCGTCGCCCCCGACTCGGGCAACCAGACCATCCTCATCAAGTACGGCACCGAGGAGCAGAAGAAGCAGTGGCTCGAGCCCTCCATCCGGGGCGAGATCCGCTCCTGCTACTCGATGACTGAGCCCGACCAGCCCGGCTCTGACCCCTACTCCATCCAGACCCGCGCCACCCGCGACGGTGACGAGTGGGTCATCAACGGGCGCAAGTGGTTCACCTCCGGCGCCCACCGCGCGGCCTTCGCCATCGTCATGTGCCGCACCGAGGAGGAGGACGGCGAGGGCGGCGTGCGCGACAAGATGACCCAGATCATCGTTCCCACCGATGCCCCCGGCTTCAACATCATCCGCAGCGTCCCCGTCTGGGGCCACGACGGCGACCACTGCGAGATCGACTACGACAACGTGCGCGTGCCCGTCACCAACCAGCTCGGGCGCACCGGCTCCGGCCACCAGGCCGCCCAGGACCGCCTCGGCGCCGGCCGCGTCTTCCACTGCATGAACTCCGTCGGCCAGATGTGGCGCGCCTTCGACGTGATGATGCAGCGCGTTATGACCCGCAACGTCCACGGCGGCCCCATGCAGGACAAGCAGTTCATCCAGGGCTTCATCGCCGACTCCTACATCGACATCCAGTCCGCCCGCCTCATGACCATCCACTGCGCCGAGCGCATCGACGCCGGGGTCAACGCGCGCGCCGACATCTCCGCCATCAAGATCGCCGTGCCGGCCGCCTTCGAGCGCGTCGTCGACCGCGCCATCCAGGTCTACGGCGCGAAGGGCGTCTCCACCGACACCCCCCTCGAGGCGATGTACCGGGGCGCCCGCACCCTCCGCATCCTCGACGGTCCCGACGAGGTGCACCGCATCGTCATCGCCAAGAACGTCCTCCGCCGCTACCGCGACGGCATGTCCTGGGACTTCGGCGTCTAGGCCGCGAACCCGCCGGGGGGACGGCATGGTCTCGCACCTCCGAGACGACAGCGCGATCGACCGGTTCGCCACGAGCATCGGCGACTGGCTCCTCACGCAGCGCTTCGGCTCGGTCGTGCCCGTCGCCTATCGACACTTCCTCTGGGAACCGTCCCCCGACTGGCGGACTTCCCCGCCCAACGTCGTCATCGAGCTGACCGTGGAGGACCCCCCGCCACCCCCGGACAACTGGCGCTCCCTTCCCTTCGAGGAGCAGGTGCGCGCCTGGCACTGGCCCGAGGCCGATACTGGCGACGCCGAGATGGCGGCCGTCGCCTACGCGCTGACCCGGGAGATCCCCGCCGGCCTCGCCCCCCTCCGCCCCGTGACCATCAAGTTTCTGGCCCGAAGCGAGGCGGAAGCGAGCAGCCGCCCGCCTGCCAGTGGGTGAAGGGCAACCCTACCGCCCGAACTCGTCGCGCCAGCGCTCGTCGGTGGGCTCAACAGTCACTTCACAGGCCAGCGCCAGGGCGCGCGCCCTCGTGCCCCGCACTGTGAGCGTGCAGTGGGCATCGTTGCCGGCTTCCGGGTTGTGGCTGACATCCCCCTCGCCGACCTCGCGAACAGCCCCCAGTCCAACTCGCCCCACACCCCAGCTACCGTGGCCGCGAGCCTCGCGTCCGGAGACTGCCCGGTCGCCGGCGAGCCGTTCGCAGTCGACGGAACAGGCGTAGAGCCCCCCGCCAATCCTCTGGTCACGGAACACAGCGGAGGTCAGCCGGTAGCCTCCGTCAACTCGTTTGAAGTGCAGATCGGGGTTTAGGTCCCGCAGGAAACGGTCGTCTCGCTCAAGCTCCACGGGCGGCCCTTCGTGTGCCGCTCCATCCTCGCTCTATGGCTTCTATCGCATCCGCCAGTTCAGCCGGATTCCATTCCTCCGGCTCCTGCCCCTCCTCGTGGACATACACCGTGAAGCCACCCTTGGGCTCCACGACCACCTCGATCGCCACCGCTTCCGACTCCCACTCGAACTGCACCGCACCGTCGCCGGTGATCGTCACGAAGGTGGACTCGCGGAACGTGCTGTCTTCCGCCGCAGAGCAGTCCCAGACTCGTTCCAGCGTTGCCGCGGCCCTGGCCTCGACCGCTTCCGTGACTCCGGCGCCCCCCTCTCGCGACTCCCCGGCAATGCGGTGGAGGCGTTGCAGTGTGCGCAGGCGCGTGTCCAGATCCTGGGTGACCACTGGCCCAGCCCTCTACTCTTGTCTCAAGCCACTATAGCAGCCGGCGTTAGACCTACCCCGCGACTTCCTCCGCGAACGCCGCCAGCTCCCGCGCGAAGGGCTCCGGGTCCAGCAGCATCTGCACGTGGCTCGAGCGCAGCTCGCGGACGGGCCAGCCCGCCGCTCCGGCATCCGCGGCCGCCCCGTTGTATGTCTCAGAGAGGTGGAGGTAGCCGACCGGCGCGTCCGGCCAGCTCGCCGGAACCGGAAGCGGCTCATCCAGCACGCCGATCGGCGTCGGGCGCTTCCCCGCGAACACCGTCGACTGCACGTCCAGGGTGTTGTCGGGGTTCTGCGTGAGCGCCTCGCTCAACAGGTCCCCCGGCCACTCGCGCACCGTCTCGTCCGTGGGCTTCAGGCCGGGCTGTGGCGACAGCCGGCCGCGAGGCGAGTAGGGCTTCCCCGCGATGCGGCGGAAGTCCTCCACGTGCGCCTGATTCTCGAAGAGGTCGAAGCGGCTTGCCCCGTCCCTGGGCAAGTCCGAATCGACCAGCACGTAGGCTGCCGGCCCCTCCAGTTCCTCGGCCAGCCTCGGCAGCAGCGGACACGCTCCCGCGTGCCCCACCAGCACCGCCTCCCTCGTATCCATCGATACGTCCCGGAGCTCCATCGCGAACTCCCTGCAGTGGTGCTCCCAGTAGGTCCCTTCGCGCGCGGCCGGAGAGTTCAGCGCCGGGAGCACCGCCGATGCGCCCAGCTTGCGCAGCTCGGCGGCCACGGGAACCCACGTAAACGGCCCGATCAGCGGTCCGTGAACCAGGATGAACGGTCTCATGGGAACACCTCCGTCGTCCGCGAACGACGCGCGTGATTCTAGCGAGATTCCGGCCCCGAGCGAGGGCGGCTCAGGCCGCTAGCCCCGGCCCAGCCTCCAGCCCTGCGGCCAGAACGCCGACGCTCCGAGCACGACCCCGACGCCGACCAGCGCCCAGCCCGCACAGGCGAATCCGCAGAGCTCCATCTCTCTACTCCTGCCTGGCCGCCTCGAAGGCGGCCCGCGTCTCGCGTACCGACCACCAGACCTCGGAGTTGTCGAGACTCGTGATCTCGTCCCAGTTCGCTTCCACGTCGTCTGCGGTCGCGCCTGCGATGGCGACGCGCTCATTCTGCACGATCGCCGCCCGCCCGAAGGATCCGCTCGCCGCGGTGATGATCATCCCGCTCGTCGTGCACGAGTCGCTGGCCATGTACGTGACCGCCGGCGCCACCAGGTCGGGGCTCATCGCCGCCTGCTGCTCGGCGGAGACCTCTCGCACGGAGGTCGTCATCCGCGTGGCCGCGCCCGGGTTCAGGCAGTTCACCATCACGTTGTACTTGTCGCCTTCGAGCTTGGCCACGTTCATCAGGCCGATCAGCCCCGCCTTCGCAGCCGCGTAGTTCGACTGCCCGAAGTTGCCGAGGAAGCCCGAGTTCGAGGTCGTCAGGATGACGCGTCCGTAGTGCTGCTGCCGGAAGACCGGCCAGGCGTGGTGGAGCAGGTTGTAGCCGCCGTTCAGGTGGACGGCGAGCACCTTCAGCCAGTCCGCCTCGGGCAGGTTGTGAAGGGCGCGGTCGCGCAGGATGCCCGCGTTCGACACGAGGATGTCGAGCCGCCCCCACGTGTCGATCGCCTGCTTGATCATGTTGTAGGCGTCTTCGTAGCTGGTCACGTCGCCGGTGTTGGCGGCGGCGGTGCCGCCCTCCGCCTCGATCTCGCGCACAACCGACTCGGCCACGGAGATGTCCTCGTCCTCCCCGTCGAGGGTGCCCCCGAGGTCGTTGACGATCACCTTCGCCCCGTGGCGGGCGAGGTCCATGGCGATGCTTCGGCCGACTCCGCGGCCCGCGCCCGTCACGAGGGCGACGCGTTCGAGCAGTGATACTGGCAAGCCAGGCTCCTTATCCTGAAAGAAGGTTCAGCAGGGAAGGGTGACGCCAACTCGCGCCCCCGTCCAGCTTGAGCGCCAGTTCGAAACGGAGGCCAGCGCATGCCGGGCAGAGTCGAGGGCAAGGTCGCGATCGTCGTGGGGGCGGGCCAGACGCCCGGCGCCACCATCGGCAACGGACGCGCCACCGCCATCCTCCTCGCCCGCGAGGGCGCCAGCGTCGTCGTCGCCGACCGCGACCTCGCCTCCGCCGAGGAAACCGTCGCCATGATCGCGGGCGAGGGCGGAGCCGCCAGCGCCTGCGAGGTCGATGCCACCAGCGAGGAGAGCCTCGCCGCCCTGGTCGCCGAGGCGGTCGTGCGCTACGGCGGCCTCGACATCCTCCACAACAACGTCGGCGCCAGCGTGGGCGCGGGCGATGCCGCACCACTCGACATGACCGAGGACGGCTTCGACCAGATCGTCGCGCTCAACTTCAAGAGCCACTGGCTCGCTTCCCGCCGGGCCATTCCTGCCATGCGCGAGCGCGGCGGCGGCTCCATCGTCAACATCTCCTCGATGGCTGCCCGCCACGCCTACCCCTTCCTCGGCTACAAGGCCACCAAGACCGCCCTCCTCGCCCTCACCGAGCAGCTCGCCGCCCAGCACGCCCGCGACAACATCCGCGTGAACGCCATCCTGCCCGGCGCCATGAACACCCCCATGGCCATCGAGCCCCGCGTCGCCGCCGGCGCCGACCGCGCCGAGCTCATCGCGAAGCGCGACAGTCGCATCCCCCTCGGCGGCAAGATGGGCACCGGCTGGGACGTCGGCTACGCCGCCCTCTTCCTCCACTCCGACGAGGCCCGCTTCATCTCCGGCGTCGCCCTCCACGTCGACGGCGCCGAGCACGTCAGCGACAACGTCGCCGGCCAGTAGGGCGCTACCCCGGGGCCTCCCCGCCGCTGGACCGCATCCGCCGCAGCGACGGCTGCGTCAGCAGCACCACGACGCCGATGGCCACGAGCGCGAACCCGCAGGCCGCGAACCACTCGCGCGAACCCCAGACATCCGACATCAGTCCCGCCAGCAGCCCGCCCAGGGGCATGCCCCCCGCCATCGTGAGCGTGTAGATGCTCATCACCCGCCCCATTACCTCGTGCGGGGTGTTCACCTGGATCAGGGTCAGGTTCAGGTTGGTGAAGAACCCCGCGTTCCACCCCGTCGCGAACATGATGGCGAGCGACACGGTGTACCAGAGCGACAGCCCGAAGGCCGCGTTGAGCGTTCCCCCGCAGATCAGCGTCACGATGAACCAGAGGCCCGCCCGGTCGAGTCGCGAGAAGGATGCCAGCAGCAGCGAGCTCATCAGCATGCCCACGCCCATCGCCGTGAAGAACATGGAGGTCCGGAAGGGACCAACTTCCAGCTCCTCCAGCGAAATCTTGGGCAGCAGCGTCATGAAGGTGCCGGCCATCACGAGCGCCGTCGTCATCAGCACCAGCATCAGCGTGCGGATCCCCGGGTGGCCCGCTACGAAGGCGAGACCCTCGCGCACCTCCACCAGCAGGTGGCGAGGCGGTCCCGTTCGGTCGACCGGCGGGACGCGCATGGGTAGCAGCGCCAGCAGGCCGATCCCCAACAGCACCGCCTGACCGGCGAAGGCCGCACCCACCCCGCCCAGCGCCACCATCGCCCCACCCATCGCCGGCCCCGCAATCATTGAGACGTTCTGGCTCAGGCTCATCAGCGTCACGGCGTTCAGCAGCTTCGAGGGCTCGACCAGCGAGGGCACGATCGCGACCCGAACCGGCTGCCCGAACGCGACCGTCGCGCCAAGCGCCATCGCGAGCCCCATCGTGATCGGCGTCGTCATCGCATCGGCCCAGATCAAGGCCGCGGTCAGCAAGGTGATGGCGATCCCCCCGACCTGGCTCGCGAAGAGCAGCAGGCGCCGGTCGATGCGATCCGCCAGCGCCCCCGCCGGCAGCCCGAAGACGAGGATGGGCAGCCCCAGGGCGAAGATGATCAGCCCCAGCGCCTGCCCCGTATCGAACAGCTCCAGCGCCAGCCACGTGAAGGCGAACTGGCGAAACGACTGCGAGAGCGCGAACGTCAGGTTGTTCGCCCACAGCAGCGCGAAGTTCCGCGACTGGAAGGCCGAGAACGTCTGCAGCGAGAGCCGCCGCTCCGAGCGCGGGGGCGCCGAGTCGGCGCGCGTTACCGTCGCCATGTCCGCACCACTCGACCCGCGGCGGCAACCGCGCTCATGCTGCCCTCGCCGCCGGTCTTGCCCCTACCGTACCGGCGTCCCCGCGATCGCCTCGTGCGGAGGTTTGGGTGGACCAAGCTCGACCGGCACCCCCACCCAGGCGCCCACGTTCTCGCCCGTGCGGCCTTCCGGACCCTCGCGGATGATGTCGAGCGCCAGGCCCGCGATCTGGCGCGGTGTCATCCACGTGGCCACGAAGGCCGGGTCCGGCTCGCCCCTGGAAAGATTGCGAAGCATGGGCGCGTCCGTCGCGCCCATGCAGAGCGCGTTCACGCGGATGCCGTGCTCCGCCAGCTTCTGCGACCACGCCTGCGTGAGCCCGTTCATCGCCCACTTCGAGGAGGCGTACAGGTCCGTCCCCGGCGGGTTCGTGCCGTTGCTGCGGGCGGGCAGCACGTAGTACGTGCTGATGTTGATGATGTTCCCGCCTCCGCGCGCGATCAGGTGCGGCACGCAGGCCCGCCCGAACATCACGACGCCCTTGAAGTTCGTGTCCATGATCAGGTCCCAGTCCGAGACCGCCTTCTCCCAATCGTCCGTCACCGGGCTGCTCGTCCAGCGGCCGGCGTTGTTCACGAGCAGGTCGAGCCCGCCCCCCGCCTCCACTGCTGCCGCGACGACGCGCTCGACGTCCTCGCGGATGGAGACATCGGCCACGAGCGCCTGCGCGCTGCCCCCCGCCGCGCGGATGGCGGCCGCCACCTCCAGCACGGTTTCCTGCACGTCGCAGAGGGTGACGGTGGCCCCCTCCTCGGCCAGCACCTCCGCGAAGCCCGCGCCGATCCCCCCGGCCGACCCCGTCACGATCGCCGATTGCCCGTCCAGCAGCCCGCTCATGCCTGCGCCTCCGAATAGATGTAGAGCGAGCCCGGGGGCGGCAGCTCGATCGGGTGCCCCACGGCGATGTTGATGTTGTTGCCCGTGCGCCCCGCCGGCCCCTCGTCGATGAGCTCGACCATCAGCTCCGCCACGTCTTCCGCCCGCATCGCGTTGACGAGGATGCCCGAGTCCGGGTTCTGCTCGTGGAAAGTGCGCACCATGTGCGAGTCCGTCGCTCCCATGCAGAGCCCGTTCACGCGGACGTTGTGCTCCCGCAGCGCCTTCGACCACGGGATCGTGAATCCGTTGATGCCCCACTTCGAGGCGTCGTACAGGTCCATGTCGGGACCGCCGCCCGTCGGGCGCGGCCCCTGGTCCCTCCAGACGCAGTCGGGCGCCTCGTCGCAGCCGCGGCGATAGGGCGTGCCGCAGGTTGCGATGTGGTCGCTGGCGATATGCACGATGTTGCCGCCGCCGCCGGCGATCATGTGCGGGATCACCGCCCGCCCGAACAGGTACACCCCCTTCAGGTTGGTGTTCACCACGAAGTCGTAGTCGTCGAGCGTCTTGTCGAGGTCGTCCGTGGCCGCGCTCGCCCGCCAGACGCCCGCGTTGCTGACGAGCACGTCCACCCCACCGAAGCGCTCGAGGTGGCCGTCGACCACCCGCCGCACGTCCTCAACCACGCCCACATCCGCCACCAAGGCCTGCGCCTCGACTCCGGCCGCCTCCAGCGCCGGGACGAGATCGTGCACCTCCTCGCGCACGTCGCACACGGTCACGTTGGCGCCCTCGCCCGCGAGCGCCCGCGCGAAGGCGTTCCCCAGCCCCAGCGCCGCTCCGGTCACGATCGCCGATTGCCCTGGTAAACGTCCGGGCATGATCCCTCCCGCCGCACGGCTGTACGATGCGCGCCATGATAGCCAGCCCGCAGGCGTTCCGGAGGGGCTCGTTCCGCCTCCCGCCGCTACGCGAAGCCGTCGCCCGGCTCTTCGAGCCGCGCCTCGTGATCCGCCGCAGCCTCTCCATCGACGCCTCCCCCGAGGCCGTGTGGGAGGCGCTCATCGACCTGCCCCGCTGGCCCGAGCGCGACCGCTACATCCGCTGGATCCGCCCCCTCGGCGAACCGCCGCCGCCCGATGGCCGCTGGTGGGCCGTGGGCCGGCGCTACCGCGAGCAGGTCCGCCGCGGACCCTTCCTGCCCGTCTTCAAGCTCACCGTCGTCCAGGTCGAGGAGGGCCGCCGCGTTGCCTGGCGCGCCCGCTACCTCTGGGTCGATGCCACCCACGCCTGGGAGGTCGAGCCGTCGAACGGCGGCGCCATCCTCTCGAGCGAGGAGTCGTTCAGCGGCCCGCGCGGCATCATGGCCATCGCCCGCATCGTCTTCCGCCTCTTCGACGTCGAGCGAATGACCGACCGCCAGCTCGAGGCCATGGCCGGGGATGTAGTGAATGGTGACTAGTGACTAGTGACTAGTGACTAGTGGCTGGTCCCCTCCCCCTTCGGACCGTGCCTCCAGTTAGCCGCTAGCCACGACCCACGAATCACGATTCACCAACCACCACTCACTACCCACTACTCCCGTCCAAAGCGGTACACGGGGTCGTCGCGGTCGCGGCGGCCGTACTGCGTGTCCGGCGACCGGCCCCCGTGGGCACCCACGACCGGGTCGTCGCGGCTCCAGTCGATCACGATCTGCCGCTTCGCGATGCGCCACTCCCCGTTGCGCCGCTCGAAGCGGTCCACGTAGCGCAGCCCCGTCACGCTGTCGTGGTCGGGAGCCCCGTCCGTTCCGGCGATGCGGTGCCACGCCTGGCAGTACGTTTCCGTGTGCGCCACGTCCCCGTCGAACTCCACGTGCATGTTCCCCAGGAAGTGCTGGGTCGTCTCGAAGCGGGGCAGCACCTCGTTCAGGAAGTCGATGAACCCGTCGATGTCGCCCTTGTAGCCCCCGTGGTCGTCGTACGCGTCGGGGTGGTAGACCGTCCGCAGCATCTCCATGTCGAAGCGGTCGATGGCCCGTGCGTAGCGGGTCAGGATGTGCGTGATCGCGCGCTCGTCGGCGGCGTCCCGGATTGCGTCGTCGCTGCTCATGGCGGCGCGATTCTGACTCCTCCCCCCGCGCCCCACAACCCCGCTGCCCACCGGGTGGACGCAGGGCGGGGACCAGCCACCACTGATACGCTCCCGCGATGCCCGGGCCCGATCCCTACGCCGTCGACGCCGCCTGGTACGACGCCATCCACGGCGAGGGCGGCGACGACCTCACCTTCTGGCTGCCCTTCGCCGCCGAGCACGGCGGTCCCGTCCTTGAGGTGGGCGCCGGTACGGGGCGCATCGCCCTCCCCATCGCCCGCGCCGGCCACGCCGTCACCGCCCTCGACCCTTCGCCCGCGATGCTCGCCATCGCGCGCGAGCGCGCCGCTGCCGAGGGGCTTTCCCTCGCGTTCCTCAATGGCCGCCTCCCCGGCGCCCCGCTGCCGCCCACCGCTTTCGCTGCCCTCATCCTGCCCAACGACGTCTTCCTCGCCTGTCCCACCGCCGACGAGCAGGCCGAAGCCCTGCGGGACGCGGCCGCCGCGCTCGCGCCCGGCGGCCGCCTCGCCCTCGATGTCGCCGGCCCAGGCCACTGGCTCGACCCCGGTAGCAACGGCGAGCCCATCCTCGCCTTCTCCGGTGAGGTCGGCGGCGAGTCCCTCAACGTCTGGCACATCCGCCAGGACGACCTCGCGGCCCAGACCCGCCGCCTCCAGATCCGCTACGAGCTCGCCACGGAGGACGGCCGCGTGCGGCGCTCGGAGAGCGAGCACGCTTTGCGTTACGTAACACGAACCGAGCTCCTGTCCATGCTCGAAGCCGCCGGCCTGCGTGTTCTCGATGTCTGGGGCGACTACACCCTCGGAGCATTGACGAATGCAAGCGAGCGGCTGATTGTTACCGCCGAACTCAAGGAAAGGAGCAGCCGACTCGGGCGTTCGTGAGCTGGGAGGGCAGGGGAGCGAGCGGGCCTGCAGCGAAACGAACCCCCGGAGGCGCAGAGCGGCATGGCCCCGAGAGTAGCTGTCGACGCGATGGGTGGAGACCACGGCGCCGCCGAGGTCGTCAGGGGCGCGCTGCTCGCCGCACAGCGGCTTGATGTCGAAGTCCTGCTCGTCGGTCGCACCGAGGAGGTGCGCGAGCACGTCGAGGAGCTGCCCGACAACGTCTCCCTGGTCGATGCCCGCGACGTGATCGACATGGCCGACAAGATCGACGCGGTCAAGGCCAAGCCGGAGGCCTCCATCAACGTCGGCATGAATCTCGTCAAGCAGGAGGAAGCGGACGCCTTTGTGACCGCTGGCAATACGGCCGCCACCCTCGCCGCCGCCCTTCTCCGCCTCGGGCGCATCCCCGGCATCGCTCGCCCCGCCCTCGGCATGGTGGTCGCCACCAGCGAAAAGGGCCCCACGATGATCCTCGATGTCGGCGCCAACGCTGACTCCCGCCCCGCCCACCTCATCCAGTACGCCCACATGGGCGGCGCTGTCATGGAGTTCAGCCACGGCATCAAGTCTCCCCGCGTCGGCCTCGTCTCCATCGGCGAGGAGGACTCGAAGGGCAGCCAGCTCATCATCGAGGTGAACCGCGCCCTCCGCGCCAGCGACCTCAACTTCGTCGGCAACATCGAGGCCGGTCACATTCCCCACCACGTTGCCGATGTGGCCGTGATGGACGGCTTCACCGGCAACATCTTCATCAAGACGGTCGAGGGCGTCGCCGAGCTCTTCTTCGACGAGCTCCGGCGGGCGGTGAAGCTCACGCCCTGGAACCTCGTCGCGGGCATGCTCCTCCGGCCCGAGCTGCGCAAGGCCCAGCGCCGCCTCGATTACGCCGAGTACGGCGGCGCCCAGCTGCTCGGCGTCGATGGCGTCGTCTTCATCTCCCACGGCCGCTCCGATGCGCGCGCCATCCTCGGCGGCATCCGCGCCGCCGGCGAGGCTGTGAACAACGGCGTCCTCGCCCACATGCACGAGATCGCCGAGCGCTTCCCCGCCCGTGGCCTGGCCGACGCCAGCGCCGCCAACGGCAACGGGAACGGGAACGGAGGGGACTCCGGCTGATGCGCACCGACTTCTATGAGGCCGACGAGTTCACCGGCAGCAAGGGCCAGCACTACGCCACCATCGACTCCGACTACCGCTGGGAGAAGGGCGACGAGGTCTGGCTCGATACCGCCCAGGGACGCTTCAAGCTGCGGGTCACCTGGGTCGTCGTGAACGTCGCCACCGACGGCACCGTCACCCGCGAGCTGCTGGGCCTGCGCGTCTAGACGCTCGCCTTACAGGTCCAGCGAGGCCCACTGCTCCCCGTCCTCGTCCACGCGCGTTGGAACGAAGCCAAGCTTCCGGTAGAAGTCCCCCGCGTTCCCTTCCTCCTGCCTCCAGCTGACTTGCAAACGCTCGACGCCCGGCCTCGTCCTGGCGTGCGCGATGACGAGTTGCATGGCCTTCCAGCCGAACCCCATCCCCTGGAAGCGCTCGTCGACCATCATCCGCCACGCCACCAGGTAGCCCGCTTCCCGGGGCTCGGCGCACAGCGTCTCGTCGTGCAGCATCACGAAGCCGACCGGCTCCTCGTCCGCGTAGATGGCCCGGAACCACGCCGCCTCCTCGAAGTGCGCCTGCGCGATCGAGCGCTCGTTCGAGGCCACCAGGTGCTTCTGCGAGTCGGCCACCGAGAGCGCGAAGATGGCCTCGGCGTTCTCGGGCGTTATCTCACGCAGCGTGACGGCGGAGTCGGACGTGGGTGGCACTTCCCGAGCCTAGTCGCCGCCCCCCACAGCCGCCAGCGCCGCTTCGATCTCCTCTCGCACCCATCCCTCCTCCTCCACCGCCAGCCGTTCCGCCAGCGCCCCCTCCACGTCCACGCCCCCGCCCTGCCGCCGCGCGATCTCGCCCAGCGCCCAGGCCGCGTGCCCCCGCACCAGCGCCGCCCCGTCCCCCAGAGCTCCCCTGAGCGCTGCCACGTCCTCCGCTGTCCCCACGTTCCCCAGCGCCACGCTGACGTTGCGCAGGAAGCCGTCGCGCGTCGCCCGCTGCACTGCCCGCCCCCTGAACCGCTCGCGGAAGGCCGCTTCGTCCAGCGCCAGCAGCTCCCCCAGAGGCGGGAACGCGTCGTCGGCGGTGGGTGGGGCGAGGTCCGGGTGGCTGGCCTCGTTCCCCGACCCCACCGGGCACGAGTCGAGGCAGTCGTCGCAGCCGAAGATCCAGTCGCCGAACTTCGCCCGCAGCTCGCGGGGGATTGGCTCGCGGCTCTCGATCGTGTGGTAGCTGATGCAGAGCCGTGAGTCGAGCACGCCCCCGTCCGGCGCAATCGCGTCCGTGGGGCAGGCGACGATGCAGCGCGTGCAGCTCCCGCACGTCTTCCTCAGGGGAACGTCCGGCGCCAGCTCCAGCGTTGTCGCGATCGCCCCGAGGAGCACCCACGGCCCGAATCCCGGCGCCAGCAACATCGTCGATTTGCCCAGCCACCCCAGCCCCGCCCGCGCCGCCAGCGGCCGCTCCAGCAGCGGCCCGTAATCGACCGTTGCCCGCGCCTCCCCGCCCAGCTCCTCGCGGATGGCGCGCGCCAGCCGCCGCAGCTTCGACTCGAACAGCCGGTGGTAGTCGCGCCCGCGCGCGTACCGCGCCACCCGCCCCCGCGCGCGGCCCGTCGGCCGCTCCGGGTCGGGCGCGTGCCCGTTGATGGCGAGCAGCACCACCGTCTTCGCCCCCGCCAGGAAGACCGCCGGCTCCGTCGCCCGCTCGATCCACTCGTCCGTCATCCAGTGCAGGTCGGCCAGCCGCCCCGCTTCGCGCGAGGCCAGCGCCGCCTCCCGCGCCCCCTCCAGCGTCCCCGCTTCGGCAAAGCGCACGAGGTCGAACCCGGCCTCCCCCGCAAGCTCGGCGATCCTGCCCCGCGCGTCCATGCCCCAAGCAAAGCGCAGCCGCTTCCCCGCCACAACCCCCCGGTGTTCCGAACACCCTTGACGATAAACCTTCGCCGTTGTTCAATACGGACGAACATCCGTTCGCGCGAGGCTAGGCATGAGCGAGCTGTCGACCAAGCAGTCCCACATTATGGAGTTCATCCGCGACTTCATCGAGGAGAAGGACTACCCACCCTCCATCCGCGATATCCAGTTTGGATGCGGCATCAGCAGCACCTCCGTCGTCGACTACAACCTGCGGCGCCTTGAGGAGAAGGGTCTCCTGCGGCGCGACCGCGAGGTCTCCCGCGGCATTGAGCTGCTCGAAGGCCGCCGTCGCCGCGGCACCGTCGATGTGCCCGTGCTCGGATCGATTGCAGCCGGCGAGCCCATCCCGGTCCCCACGAGCGATCGCTGGGCCAGCGATGTCGACGACACCGTCACCGTCACCGAGGAGATGGTGCGCGGCCACCAGGACGTCTTCGCCCTGCGCGTCAAGGGAACCTCGATGATCGAGGACCTGATCGACGACGGCGACATCGTCTTCCTCGAGCCCGCCACCACCGCGAACGACGGCGAGAAGGTCGCCGTCTGGCTCGAGGACCGGGGCGAGGTCACGCTCAAGCGCCTCTACCGCGAGAAGGATCGCATCCGCCTCCAGCCCGCCAACTCCACCATGCCCCCTATCTACGTCGACCCCGAGGACGTTAGGATTCAGGGCCGGTTCATCTCCTCCATCCGGCCCAGCGGCTAGCCTTCACGGGCGCGGTCGCCGGCCAGACCGCCGCCATGGTTCAGCTCCTCGCCAGCATCCGCGATCTCTCCGTCCGCTACCGCACGCGCGACGACATGTCCTATGCCGTCGACCAGGTTTCCCTCGACATCCAGCGCGGCAGCGTCTACGCCCTCGTCGGCGAGTCCGGTTCCGGCAAGACCACCGTCGGCATGTCCCTCATGAACCTCCTCCCCGACGAGGCCGACATCCTCGGCGGCGAGGTCTGGTTCGGCGACAAGGACGTCCTCACCCTGAACGACAACGAGCTCCGCGAGATCCGGGGGCGCCGCGCCACCATGATCTTCCAGGACCCCGTCGCCGGCCTGAACCCTGTCATCGAGATCGGCGACCAGGTCGCCGAAGTGCTCACCACCCACCTCGACATGGACAAGCGCGCGGGCAAGATCGCCGCCCTGGAGATCCTGACCCAGGTCGGCCTACCCGACCCCCAGCGCGTGGCCAAGTCCTACCCCTTCCAGCTCTCCGGCGGCATGTGCCAGCGCGTCATGATCGGGATCGCCACCGCCCTGCGGCCCGAGCTCATCATCGCCGACGAGCCCACCGCCTCCCTCGACGTCACCGTCCAGGCGCAGATCCTCCACCAGCTCGACACCCTCCGCCGCGAGCAGGGCACCGCCATCCTCCTCATCACCCACGACTTCGGCGTCGTCTCCCAGATAGCCGACGAGGTGGGCGTCATGTACGCCGGTCACCTCGTCGAGACGGGCTCCGTCAGGGACCTCCTCGCCTCGCCCGTGCACCCCTACACCCACGGGCTCCTCGCCGCCCTCCCCCGCCTCGACGCCGCCCGCCGGGAGCTCTACGCCCTTCCTGGCAACCCTCCCGACATGAATGAGCCCTCCAGCCACTGCCCCTTCATCCCTCGCTGCCGCAAGGCCATGCAGCAGTGCCGCGATGTCGGCCCGCCCCAGCTCACGCCTATCCCCGGCCAGTCCGGCCGGGCCGTCGCCTGCTACAACCCCGTCTGGCAGGAGTAGCTCAGGAAGCGCGCCGCCCCGCCCGCGGCGCCAGCGTCAGCAGCCGCGTGACTGCTACCTCCAGCGCGAGCTCGTCCCGCACCTCGCCCAGCTTCGTGCCCCGGTCCGCCGCCACCAGGATCTCGTAGGCGTTCTGGACCCCTTCGCGTCCCAGGCGCTGCGCCCGCCGGATGGCGGCGTCCCGGAGCCGCGGCCACGGCCGCCGGATCGCCTTCCCGATCTCCTCCGGGCTCTTGCCGTCCTCCAGCAGGTCCAGCACCGTCGCGAGGGGGCGGTAGGCCGCCGCCAGCTGCGCCAGCAGGCCGCTCACGCTCTCGCCCCGCGAGAGCAGGAAGCGCAGCGCCTGCAGCGCCTTCGATGTCTCGCCGTCCAGCACGCCGTCCACCAGCTCCCAGATCGTCGTCTCCCGCTCGCCCCCGCAGAGCAGGTCGATGTCGTCCACCGTCGCCTGGCGACCCATCGTGTAGAGCGCCAGCTTCTCCAGCTCGTGCGCCAACTCGAGCGTATTCGGGTGGAGCGCCGCCAGCAGCTGCGCCGGGTCGTCCTCCCGCGGCCGCCGCCACTCCTCCTCCTCGGGGAGCGCGCGCACCGAGCGCCCCCGCCGGAAGTCGACCCCCTGCTCCTCCGCCTCCTCCCGCACGAACTGCACCAGCTCGCCCCGCTTCAGCTCCGGGAAGTGCTCCACCTCCACCGCGCCCGTTTCGTCCATCCGCCGCAGGAGCGGATTGCGGCCCGCGTTCAGCTCGCCCTCCACGAACACGAGGGTCGTCGTCTCCGGGATGCCGGCGGCCAGCGCCTCCAGCAGAGGGTTGAAGGCATCGGCGCGAGGACCCCGCCCTCCGCCCCGGCCCTGTGTGGT
>VXPF01000005.1:0-4441 GCA_009839725.1 Dehalococcoidia bacterium
CTTCTTCTCCTTGGCGTCCTCCCCGCGGTAGCCCTTGATCTCGACCACGAGGCGGAGCAGGTCGCCGTCACCGCGCCCGTCGTCGACGAGGACGATGAAATCGGGGACGTAGCGATGCGGCTCGGCACCCCGGCGGTAGGGCACCTCGAACCCGAGGCCCTGGTTGCGGACGTAGGCGCGCACGCGCGGATGCGACTCGGCGACGCGGCAGAACTCCGCCTCCCAGGTGCTGTCGCAGACCGCCCAGTTGAGATGGCAGCGCGCGGGATCGGTGAGCCAGCGAACCTGCTTCGAGGTGCTGAACCGCACGTCCCTGGTCGAGCCCGCCGGGTTGTACGGGTTGAGCACCGCCTTGACCGGACGCTCGTCCTGGAAGCGGTTGGTGATGCCAGCCGTGATCCGCTCGCAGGCCACGTCGGCGAGGCTCTGGTACATGAGCTGCGCCGGATGCGTCCCGCCCCGGCAGATGAAGTGCTCGTCGAGCCAGCGCCGGGTGATGCGCTTGAGCTGGCCGAAAAGGTGGAGCTTCGGCTCTCCGCCGGGGTCGCGCCACTTCGTCTCCAATAGGCGACGGGTGAGGTGGTAGAGCAGCGTCGCGTCGCGGATGCCGCCCGCCTCGACGAGCCTGAGGTCGACGCCCTCGCCGATGATTCCCTCGTTGCGGGTTCGCGTTGGGCCGACCTGCTCCGGCGTGAGCACGAAGGTGGAGTCCTCGGTGAACTCTGCATCCAGCCGCTCGTCGGGGAGCTCGACGCGGTAGCCCTCGACGCGCGGGAAGCGGATCTCGAGCGCGTCACGCTCCGGCGATACGGCGTGGACCTGCACGCTCTCGCGCGGCCGCTGCGGCGGCGCCGGGACGGGCTTCGCCGTGAAGTCGAACGGGATGCCGAGCACGTCGGCGTACTCGACGTCGAACAGGCCCTGCTCATTGAGGTCGTAGGACTGCCGGCGCAGCGCGCGCCCGATCACCTGCTCGCAGAGCAGCTGCGTCCCGAAGGCGCGCACCCCGATCACGTGCGTCACGGTGTTGGCGTCCCAGCCCTCGGTCAGCATCGAGACGGAGACGACGCAGCGGATCGAGTCTCCGAGCTGGCCGGGCTTGCCAACGGTGTTCATGACCTCGCGCAGCAGGTCCTGGTCGCTCAGCCGCTCGGCGGCGGAGCGGTCGCCGGTGCGCTGCACCTGCTCGCGGCGGAAGCGCTCGATCTCGGCCGTGGCCGCCTGGCGGAAGCCCCGGTCGAGCCCCTCGCCCGACTCGAGTTGCTCGCTGTCGATAAGCAGCGTCCGGGGCCGCGGGTGAGGGTTGCCGTGCTCGTCGAAGTTGCGGAACAGCTCCAGCCGCCCCTGTTGCAGCGTGCCAGCGCCGTTCTCGCCCTCCCGGTGGTAGCCGGAGATGTAGTCGTAGACGAGCTTGGAGGTAGCGGTGTTGTTGCAGACGACGATGAAGCACGGCGGGGCCTCGACGCCCGCCTCGTCCCAGAGCCGGAACGTCTCCGCGTAGTGGGCGTAGAGCGCGTCCAGGGCGGTCTGCAGCTCGACGGGCAGCGCGGCCGGGTCGAGGTCGCCCGCCTGGCCCCGGCCCCGCCTCGGCATGCTCGGGCGGATGTGTTCCCAGAGATGGCGGTAGACAGGCACGTCGGCCCCGGCGACGTTGTCGGCGACCGGCACTCGCGGCAGCTTCACGATGCCGCACTCGATCGCGTCCATGAGCGAGAAGTCGCTCATCGTCCACGGAAAGAGCGTGCCCTCGGCGTAGCCCGAGCCGCTGAGGAAGAAGGGCGTCGCCGAGAGGTCGACCACGCGCCTGAGCCCGAGCCTGCGCTGCACCGCTTCGAGCCCGCTGATCCAGAGCCGCGCGGCCTCGCGGTTCTTCTCGGCCTCCTTGCGGTCGTCGCCCGCGAGCTTGCCTTCCTCGCTCTCGCCCGGCTTCTCGCGATAGCAGTGATGCGCCTCGTCGTTGAACGCCATGATGGAGCGCATGCCCATCAGCTCGGGCATGACGCGCTGCAGCATCTGGCCCTCGCTCTCGACGGACTCGATCTCGGGGCCGCGGCCCTGGAGCAGCGCGCGCCCGCCCCGAGAGAGGTCGAGCGTCTCGCGCCGCTTGAAGGCGTGGTAGTTCGTGATCACGATCCGCGCGCGCTCCAGGTCCGGGAGCATGTCACGCGGCACGAGTTCGCGGCTGCGGTAGTAGCTGCCGGGGTCGTTGGGCAGGAGCACGCGCAGGCGGTCGCGGATGGTCAGGCCGGGCGTGACGACGAGGAAGCCCTTCGTGAAGGTGCGGCTGTTCGGGCGTCTCAAGGCGTTCACCGTCTGCCAGGCGATGAGCATCGCCATGACGGTCGTCTTGCCCGCCCCGGTGGCCAGCTTGAGCGCGAGGCGGGCGAGGCCGGGGTTCGCCTGCTCGTTCGCCGCTTCGAGCCGCTCCAGGATGTCTCGCACCTCGCGGCCGCGCTGCGCGGGGGCGACCTCGGTCAGCCAGATGACGGTCTCGACGGCCTCGACCTGGCAGAAGAAGGGGCGGATGCCGCCGAAGTCGTGGTGCCGCCAGTGCCTCAGCAGGCGCGCCGTCTCGGGCGTCACGCCCCAGGCGGACTCGGGCAGGGCGCGCCAGCGGTCGACGTGCCGTCGCAGCACGTTGATCGTCGAGGTCGGGTCGTACTGCTGGTCTTCGCTGGAGAGGCCCTCGCCCTCGTCCAGCACCATCGTGCGCTGGGGGGTTCCCCGCTGCCGCCGCGGCACGGGCACGGCGGTGATGTAGGCCGCCGGGCGGCGCTGGTCGACGACGCTGCCGGTGGGCTGGCGATTCTCGTCCAGCGCCCAGTGGCGCCGTGGGTGCTCGTACGGCGAGTTGAGGACGGGAGATGCAAAGAATTCGTCGGTCACCGCGTGCCCCCAGTCGTGGAATCCCGGAGCCAGTCCAGGGGCTCCGGGCCGATGTCTTGGTGCGATCCCATTGTAGGGCGATGCGCGGCAGCGGGGAGCCTGTATTGAGGCTGCCCCGGCTCGTTACCGCCACGGTGGGCCGCTGCTCGGCAGCGGGTGTCGGAGCCCACGTCTCCGAGCTACATGTGGACTACCGCCTGAGATCGCCAGAAACGGCCTTCGGGGATCAGACCGATTGAGTCGTAGGTCTCTTCCAGCAGGCGGGCGAACGGACCACTCTTCCAGCCATGCAGGTACACCTGCGCCCATAAAGCTCGGGCGAAGAACTCGATGGCGCGCCAGCAGACGTACACGAAGACGATAGGCTCTGGAGCCTTGACTGCCATGTTCTGCTTCCCGGAAGGCTTGAAGGCGACGCCTATCAGGGACCACGAGTGACCGTGAGTAACTGCGGACAGGAGCCGATAGTCGAATTCTCCCCCCGGTATTCTGCTGACGAGTTCCAGTCGGCCCGGCATCTTCGACCCAAAGCCATCTATCTTCATTCGCCGATTCCGATGAGGTTCCACGCCACGTGCGCCCGCCACCGTCATTATGTCTTTGATGCGACTCGCGATCTTCCGAGTGACTTCATCGGCGTCCGGGCCTGGCGGACTCGCCCGCAACAACTTCTTCTGATCCTCCAGCCCTGCGAGTCGCAGCGACATCCCACGCTCGACACGTTCCTTCCCCTCAATGTCGGCGTCGAGAATCCACAAGGCGGTTGCGGACGATTCGAGGACGCCCCGTGCCAACGTGAACGCCGGGAATGGCGTATCGGGGCTCACGCACGCATCGGACAGCGCGAACAGGTGATCGGCCGCGTGCTCAAGCGCTTGTGCCCCAAGCGAGAGCGAAGTTTCCAGTGGCCCGGGGGCAGGAAGCCCGCCAAGCTCACGGTCGATGCGCGACCCTGGGGCAGGAACGCCGCCAGCATCGTCGAGCAGCGCTCCCGCTCGCTCGGGGAAGGTCCGCACAAGCTTGACGAGCTGGTCATAGAATTCTTGGGAGATGAGTGGCGACGTCATCGTGTGTCCCTCGACTGCCGGATAGCAGATGGCTTCACCACCGTAGCGCATGCTCACGAGCTCGGGCATCGCGGTGCTGCTGCATCCGGCCTGGGCTCGATGGTTCCCTTCGGGGCCGCGCTTCTCCGGCAGTTCGCACTGCTCCGGCTGGTCCGCCGCCCCCTGCGAGGTCTCTTGTCGGCGCGTCGATGCCCAAGGTGGCGTAGCAGCGAGTGTCCGTCGACACGACCGCGTAGGCGAGGCCAGGAGGATGAAAGCCGCGGAGTCCCGGCGTGAGTTGCCGCACGCTGGGCCGGGCCGTGGATGCGGGCGTTCCACTGCCGCGCATCCCTCGTCCACGTTGGTATATTTGGCTTGATTAGGGTTGACAACCCTCACGGCAAGGCGTACGAAAGCATCAGATTATGCAGGAGGAACTGCACCATGAAAGTCTTGAAGAGAAGACTTGTTTTCCCCGTTTTCGCTGTCACCGTGGTATTGCTTGGCAT
>VXPF01000005.1:4541-16830 GCA_009839725.1 Dehalococcoidia bacterium
TGAAGAGAAGACTTGTTTTCCCCGTTTTCGCTGTCACCGTGGTATTGCTTGGCATGTACTAGGTCAAGAAGTGGTGACCTAGTACATGCCAAGCAATACCACGGTATTGCTTGGCATCACCTCCCTGGTTCCGAGGTCGACAGCTCACGCAGCGGCCATTGCTGACGAGTTGCCCACGGTCTCCGAGCAGCGAGACACCCGCCACCCGATCCCTCTCTGCCTCTACATCCAGGTCTTCGTGGCTGCGAGTGTCTCCTATGACGACCTCGGCCGACCAGTCTACAGCCCAGCCCATCAGTACCTGCAGATGGTGTGTGAACCCGCGGTAATCGTCGTCCACGTCGTGGCACCGGCTGTTGAGACGGCTCTCGACGCCGTCGACAACCGGAACGATGCGTACGAGGAGATAGCAGAGACAGTCGGCAATGAAGTCGCCGATGCCGCCGTTGACGCTACCGAGTCGGCTGCTGATGCCGTAGACCGTCGGAACGATGCGATCACGAATGTGGTCAAGAAGGTCGTCGACTTCTTCGACTGACGCTGGCTGTCAGATCGCTTGGGCTACTGCACTAAGTGCCCGCCCTCTGGGCGGGCACTTACCTACCAAACCTCACCGTCCCCTGGTGGATCCCGTGGCAAGGAGACACCCCATAGGGCGCATACGGCACGAAGAAGCAGCATCGGAATAGCGGCGAAGGCCGCCGCCGCCCCTATGAGAATCGATTCCCCGATCGCTCGCGTCTTGGATGAGGCCGGTATCAGCGCGAACTTCCTCATAGATCTGTGCCTCTACGGACTCCAATCACCATAACGTCTTCATGTGCAGGCCGTGTACTTCTCGTGCAAGGGCATGCGCTCAGAGATCGAGGCGCGGCTCTCCGAGGAGGGAGGGGCACCCCCTTCCCCAACGTCGTTCGCCGTCCGGACTGGCGTTCGCCGAGCGCGAAGCGGCTGATGCCGCAGCTGTAGGTCAAGGTACCGCTGCTGTGCCGCTGGTGGTCGAAGATGGCGGTGGCCGTGGACCGGCCGTTCTTCGAAGCGCTCGTCCGGGCGAGCGAGGAGCCCAGCCATGATCTCGACGCGGGGGACGGGATCTGGATGGTGCTCGAACTGGTGGCGGACGGGAGCGGTTCGTACCGGCTGAGGCGTGGGCATTGGGAGGCTGCGGAGATAGTGGATTTCGTCGATCACGAGGGCTGTGCCGGCGAGCGCGAGCGTCAGGCCCACGATGCCGGCGGCGATCAGGGCGCAGCCAAGGAGGGGGCGGTTCATCGGGACCGAAGGCTAGCACGTCGGCTGCAAGCGGGATGCTAGTGGTGAGGGCGCAAGCGCCTGGGGCCGGCTGCCAGACGGTCTACGCTGGTTCCGACTTCTCGTGGTCTGCTGCCTGCTGTTCCCAGAACCGTTGGGGGAGGCCAAGGACCTTCGAAGACGGGACAAGGACGGCCTCGAGGCCGGCAAGGTCAAAGCCGCAATAGCTGAAGTGTCGATGTGAAGCGATGCCAAACCACCGCAGGGGCTCCCTGAGGAGGTAACGCACCTGGCCTTCATCCAGGTTGACCTGATACTCAATCTGGGACCCGCTGGTCTTCGTCTTCTTGAGAGAAAGAGCCTGGTTGATGCCTTGATTCTGATGAAAACCACCGGACAACAGATGATAGTCTTTCGATGCCCCGATGACGCTTGACCCCTTCGGCTCTTCCACAGCCACCGCAAACTCCTTCGCCAGCCCCCGAATGCCTCTCAGTATCTCGGTGTACTGTTCGACGAGTTCTTCGTTCCGAAGGGCATTCGCGAGTCTCTTCTGCGCTTTAGTATCCTGCCGGAGGAGCCCCAGGCACCTCGCTGTCCGTACTTTCTCCTCGATCGCTGGAGCCAGCAGCCAGGACACCTGCTCGGTCGCTTCCAGAGTCGCCCGGGCGACAGTCCATGGCGAGAAGGTCAAGAGCGCCTCGGGCTCCAGGATTCGTTCAAGAGCGAAGAGGTGGTCGGCGACGGACAGGATTCTGGTCCAACTCTGGAACCAGGCTGCCCACTCTGGAGGCAAAGCCGTTGCTTCGTCCGCCGCCGCCTGCGCGGCCCGCGACTGGGGGGCGTAGTTCTCTGGAGCGTAGCGCTGCGCCGCCTCACCTTGAAGAGTGCCCACCATCTTCGCCACGACGTCAACGGCATGCCGCATCTCCACAAGTTGCTGTTTGTCGATTCCCGCTTTGCTCATGCGCCGCTGCTCCGCCACGGCAAGGTAGCACCTTCGTGATGGTGCGCAATCGGGTGAGTCCTGCTCCTAGACCATGGAACCGAAGCGCTCGGGAGTTCACGAGGAAGCTGTAGGCCGGACCGGCGGACGAGGCTGCGCGAGGTGACCCGCTGCGCGTTCACCTAGGGCCCAGAGCCGGGTCTGGAGCACCTGCAAACATGCGCTTCGGGGCTGCAAAGTTGCGTTTTGCGCGTGGAACCCGCACGTCCGTGAAGAAACGGTGTGCTTCCCGCCTGTGTTCCCGGAAACGCCTTGTTTCATGGGGCCAGGACAGACATGCAACTTTGCAGCAAATCTCTGATTCCCTGTACACGTCAGGCGCGTCCAAAGAGGCTGCTTCCAGCAGCAAACTTGCACCTCGGAGCGCACAGCGGTCATCGCCTGCACGGAGCGAGCCCCGAGTCACGACCACCGCAGGAGAGGTCGCCTGTGAGTGAGAGGGATGGAGCCTCAGCTCCAGACCGGTGGGCAATCACGGGGTCTTTGCTGTCACTTCACCCTGCTGCCTCGCGGTACACCTCGACCAAGGCCTCAAGCGGCTCATTCGTGATCGCCTGGGCGCCCCCGGCGACGGTCAGGACTGGCAGACTCCCGGCGAGTTCTCGGGCTCACCAGTTGCTGGAGTCTCATCCCGGGATCGGCTCACCCTTCCATCTGAGCCATCGGTGTTTTCACCCTCAGCGCCCCGGAACATGCCCCGCTTTCGCGATTGCCTTTTGTCAATTTCACCTGGTCAATCTGCCGAATTGCCGTGGAAGCCGCTCCGGAACCGAATTGCTTACCGCCTACGTCCGGTAGGGGCCGTTTTCCCTTGGAGCGACTGGGTTTCTCCCCTCGATTGCCTTTCTGCAATCCCCCTCTTTTCTCTGTACACGGTCATGACATCCCATGTTGTTCGGCAGGTGCAATTTCATGGGCACGGGCTAACTCCTGACCTCCGGCCAGCAGACCGTCGTGTCCGTCGCGTTGCTGTGCTGTAGGAGGTGCTGGGGAGAGCCTGGGTGCGGACCTGCGACCCTGGGCTCGTTCACCCGAAGCGCTGGTTCCCCGTCTCTCGCGGGCGGGATAGAGTGCCGCCACAAGCGGCCGAGCTGCGGCAATGGGGCTGGGCGAGAACAGGCGGAATCCAAGGCGGATGGCGCGCGGCCATTGCGAGCGTTGCGAGAGGGACTGGGTTGCGCCCAGCGCCAGCGCCTTGAAGCTGGTGATCGAAGCCCATACCAGTCCGCTCCCCGGCCGGGAGTATTCCGAGTGCGATCGCGTGCTGCATCCGCCCTCGGGCGTCTGTCCGTCGCCTTCCGGCTCCTGTCAGCGCTGTAGCCGGAAGCAGGCGGGGTAGGGCGCGGTCCACCGGGATCGGGGCCTACGCCCACACTTCCAGCACGATGACGAGGGTGACGGCGGCCACGAACGCACTGCCCAGGACGATCAGGGAGCCACTTGGCGATGCCCAGCCCGATCATTCGACGCCGCCCCTGGCGAGGTGCCGGTGCGGGTCGAGCACGGGATCGCGGGCGCAGCCGGGGTGACGGCGCTTGTGCACGCCGCGGCGGGCGGACACGCGGTTGGGAGCAGGTCGGCGAGCAGGTGAGGGTGAGGGGCCGCGGCCTTCCAGCGTGTTCCCGCAGCCGGGCGAGCCAGTCTCGGGCTAGCGCGCGCTCTTGCCCGGGGCTAAGTGAAGCGGCTCGGGAACCTCGGTTCATCGCGGAGCGGGATGCGATCGGCCATCTGCTAGACTCCGGCACAGCTGCCGGGGCGGTCGCATTCTGTCGGGTGTGTGCTGGCGGCTCGGAGGGATGGCGCAGGTGGAGTTTCATAAGTCGATGCGCGTGAGCTTACGGGGCAGACCCGACTTCTCCGAGGCCAAGCTACAGCAACAGATCACGGACGATCCCAGCCTGCTCGGCCTGGGGGACCTCGTGGTCAGGGAAGCCGAGCGGAGCCAACCGCAGGGCGGGCGCATCGATCTGCTGCTCTCCGACCCGGAAACACGCGTTCGCTACGTGGTCGAGCTGCAGCTCGGCGCGACCGATCCATCACACATCATCCGCACCATCGAGTACTGGGATATCGAGAGGCGTCGCTATCCGCAGTACGAGCATGTCGCGGTGATCGCGGCCGAGGAGATCACCAGCCGCTTCCTCAACGTGGTGAGCCTCTTCAACGGGCACATCCCGCTCATCGCGATCCAGGTCCAGGGCCTGGAGGTGAACGGCGCATTCACCATCGTCGCCACGCGCGTGCTCGACCTGATGACACTCGGCACCGACGAAGAAGACGAGGGCGAAACAGTCGACCGCGCCTACTGGCAGCAGAAGGCGTCACCTGAGTCGATGCGTGTCTTCGATGGCGCGGTCAAGGTGGTGCAGTCGTTCGAGCCGGAGCTGACGGCGAAGTACAACAAGCACTACATCGGGCTCGCCAGAAACGGCGTGGCACGGAACCTGGCGATCTTCCGTCCGCGCAAGAGCTACGTACTCGCCGAGTTCGGAATACCTCATTCTGACGAGTTGACCACCCGGCTTGAGGACGCTGGCCTGGACTTGATCGCCTATGACGTTCGGTGGAAGCAGTACCGGGTACGGCTCACGGCTGAGGACCTCGATAGTCACGAAGGTGAACTCCGGGAACTGATCGAGAGAGCCCGTACCGAGTATGGAGGCTAGCAACCGACCTCGTCCGGACCGCCCCCGGTCACGCCGGAACGAAGTCGGCCCGTCGAGAGCCCGCGCAGGTAGAGCACCGGCAGCACATCGTGCAGTCCGCCTCCATCGAGTATCCTCTGCCTCCGTACGAAGGGAGTGGTGCTAGCGGGTGGCGTACTACTTCTACGAGGATCGCCAGCACGAGAGGGTGCACATCCACGACGCTGGTTGCGGGTACTACGTGCGGGGCGTCGAGTTGCAGGCGCGGCAGGCATTGGTGGCTGAGTCCAGGTGGCACGGACCCGTCCCGACCTACGACGGCGCCCGGCTGGAGGCAAGCAGCGTGGGGCTACAGCTCGATCGCCCCAAGTGCTGTGCTTGAGGCGCTGAGCACTGCCATCCACTAATGCGCGACCACCCCCTCCGGCTCACGTTGCCCTATGCAATCGTGTCTCCGTTCATCGTGACCGAGAGGCTCGTGCTCTGGCGACTCACTTCCGGGGAGCAACCGCCGATGGCCCTGGAGATTGCTCTTGGGTATGGGACTCCTTCGGCCTCGAAGGCGACGAGGAGCTGATGGAACGGTACGCCGCGGTGAAGGACGAGGCGTGCATCCTCTCGCGAGTCTGCGAGAAGCGTATCGACCTGACGCGGCCATCATGACGCTCGGCGAGCAGACGTCCTCGATGGTCTGGACGTGCTGCCGGGCTTCGCCTGCGACATGAGCGCCGTCTTCGCTCCGGCGCCCGCTGGCGAGAGTCAGACCCGCTCATGAACGCGCCCGGCCCGCAGCTCGCGAGCCGGGGCCGCCACCTCCGCGTTACCAGGCAGTCCCTCCAGCAGTCGGCTTGATCTGAAACGGGATTCGGTTGCTCTGGAAAGACCCCGAGGGGAGCCTGACAAACCTGTGATGGGCTAAGATCACTTCCAAGCTGCTGGAGAGAGCGGGAGGCGTTCAGATGGCTGGAAAAGGCGCACGCGCTACCAAGCTCCCAACGGCAGAAGACATGGCTCGCTATGCCACCTGTATGGAAGAGGTCAAGCGACGCATCGACGTGATCGAGCATTTCCTTTCCGGCAATGCTCATGCGGTCTACCTTCAAACGACGGTTGAGACGATCTGCTTGCAGCTGCGCTCGGTGCTGGAGCTCATCGCCCTTGCATCCTTGGTCGCGAATCGTGGCGCATATGCCGAGCACCGAAAGAACTTCCGGAAGGATTGGCAGGCGAAGCGGATCCTGCAAGACCTCGAGAAGGTCAACCCCGCGTTCTATCCGAAGCCGACCAAGCAGGTTGTCGACCCGGTCGACGGAAAAGTCGCTGAGACCGTTGATGTCAGGGGTGGATATCTAACTCGAAAGGAGTTTGGCTTACTCTACGACAAGCTCGGGGAAATGGTACACGCGGAGAATCCGTTCTCGGTCGCGCGGGACTATCAGGCGTTTCTGAATGAGCTTCCCGGGTGGGTCGACAAAGTCAGAAGGCTCCTCAATCACCACCAGATCCAACTGGTTAACTCCGACCACCAACTCTGGGTCCTCATGGAGTCTTCTCATGACGGTCGTCCGCATGTGTTTCTCTTCGAGCGCTTGAGTGAACGACTAGCCAATGTATTCAAGCCCGAGGCAGAGGGCGAACTGCGGGCAGAGGACTGGAGGGATGCGCTCGATGAGGCACTGGTTGCCGACGAAGTAGTCTGGAAGGAATTTGTGGACCGGGCGAATGGCCCGGCTTTCGCTTGGAGTCCGGAAGACGCGCTCGAAGAGGACGCCTTCGACATCAGTTTGGCGATCAGGCGCACATGGCCAAAGTTCTCCCGAACGGGCATAGCAGCAGACCGGGCGCCCGACTGGTCGGAGGAACCCGGCGACTCCGAGCAGGATCTCTGGTCCCGCCTGGACAGCGATTTCCCTGAGTGGGAAAAGATGCTAACCGAAGGCCTGTTACCGACGCTCCAAGGGCAGAGGTTCGTGATCCGAATCAAGAGAGACTTTCCAGAGGCATTGCCACTCTTCATCTTTTCGTTGTCGACCGCTTGAGCCGGGCCGTGGTTGGCTATCAGGTTGGCTTTTCTGTCGAGGGACAAGCGGATTACGACGGGTTGGCCCCTGGGCCGCGAGCTGTCGCGAAGGCTTTCGCAAGACGACTAGCCAACGGGCCGTCGCTGCCCGGCTCGAAACGTCTCGTTCTCGTTGGGAACGAGGACGTGTGGCGCATTCGCGCGGGTCGAAGTAATTGGCGCATCATCTTCATACTCGACCGCCCGAATCGGAGGATCACAATCACCGACATCAAACGACGGTCTGTCGTGTATCAGCACTATCCTTATCCCCAAGGATCGTAAGGCTCGCATCGCGAGGCTTCGGAGCGCCGTCGCACGCTCATCCGGTAGCGTGGTGCCACGATGCCGCAAGGCTAGGGGTCGCTGTTCTCGGAATCTTCCGTCGCCGGCGCTTCCGTCCAGGCGGGGCCGCCGCCGTCGTCTACGTCCGTGGGGCTGTCCTCGGAGCGCTGGCAGGGCGGGCCGGTCGTGTAGACGGCCGTCACCGACTTGTTGCGGCTCATGTAGACGCGGATCGTGCGCGACGTGCTCGAGGAGTCGCCCGACCAGCGCTTGAAGGTGTAGGTCGTGCCCAGGAAGCAGCGCCCCGCCGAGGCCGAGGCCGTCGCGTAGGTGTTCGCCCGGTAGCTGCCGCCGCCAGCGCCGCCGACCACCACGAGGCGGTAGTAGGTCGGCTGCTTCGTCCTGAAGTGGGCGATCGCCGTAACCGGCGTCACGGGCTTCGTGAAGGTGACGCTGGACGTGGCCAGGCAGGTGCTCGATTGGTCGGCCAGCTGGCCGATGCCGCCGCCCCAGTCTCTGAAGCAGGAGCCCGCCGAGGCGGTGGCCGTGACCGTCGCCGAGCCCACCCCGCAGTGCACGTTGCCGCCGCCCGAAACGGTGCCGCTGCCCGAGCCCACGCGCGCCGACACGTAGCAGTAGCGCTTGGTGAAGACGGCCGTCACCGAGCGGTTGCGGTTCATCCTCACGCTGCAGGCGCCGGCGCCGCTGCAATCGCCCGTCCAGCCCTGGAAGGTGTAGCTCGTGCTGTTCCCGGCCGAGGCCGAGGCCGTCGCCACGGGGCAGGTGGCGGCGATCGGCACCTCCTGCCCGCCGTACCTGCCCCCGCCCGTGGCCTGGCCGCCGCCCGTGGACGCGACCGTGAAGGTGTAGGTGGGGCACTTCTTCGTCGTGGGCGTCGTAGGCCCCTCAGGGTCCTCGGGGTCCTCGGGGTCCTCGGGGTCCTCGGGGTCCTCGGGGTCCTCAGGGTCCTCGGGGTCCTCAGGGTCCTCGGGGTCCGGACAGCTCTGGGCGATCGGAATCTGCTGGCCGTTGCAGTCCTTCGTCGTGGGCTGGGTCGTGCCGCCGCCGCGCTTCTGGAAAGTGGCCGTGACTGACTTGTCGGCGGTCATGGGGCTCACGCTGCAAGTGCTGGTGCCGGCGCTCGTGTCAGTGCTCACGCTGGTGCAGCCGCTCCAGCCCTTGAAGCTGTGCGAGGCGTTGGTCCACTTCGCCGTGGCCGTCCCCGTCACCGCCGGGCAGGTCTCGCCGGTCTTCACGACCTTGCCCCCGAACTTCCCCCCGGAAGCCGAGCCGCCGACGCCCGCCGCCGTCGCCGTCAGCGTGTAGCTCGGGCACGTCTTCGTCTTCTCCTGGAAGGTCACGTGCACGCGCCGGGGAATGTTCATCGTCACGTCGCACGTCAGCTCTTTTTTGGCGTGGCCGCACTGGGCGCTCCAGCGCTTGATCTCGTAGCCATCGTCGGGCGTGGCCGTGATCGTCACCGTCTCGCCCTTCGGCTGCTGCGTCCTGCCGTACGGCTTCGCCGTGCCGAAGTTCCCGTGCGTCACGTGCAGCAACACCGTCTCCTTGGGGTGCTTCACCGTCGCCGACACCTCCGAGGGGGGCAGCAGCGAGCGCTCGCCGAAGGCGTCGGTCACGCTCACGACGCGGTAGGTGGCGCGGCTCGTGGCCGTCGTGATCACGTGGTAGGCGGTCGTGTCGGCGGGTGGGTCGAAGGTGGTGCTCACGTCGTTGGCGGCGGTGCCTGCGACGCGCAGCCACTCCCTGTTGTCGCCCGGTGCCAGGGGGCGAATCCTGACCTGCACCTCGAAGCCCTTTTCGGCGTGCACGTGCGCCGACGTCCAGCTCACCCGCACCTTGCCCCCGGTGACGCTCCGCACGGCGTTCGCGCCAAACGTCACCGCCGAGGGGCTGTAGATCGACGTAAAGGCCTTCACGTCGTAGTCGTCCAGCTTCACGATGTCGTCGGTGTAGCTCCACTTCCCCTTGCTCTCGGTGTTGCCCTTGCAGGGCGACGTGGGCAGCATGATCGCGCCCCCGTGCTCGTCCTTCGTGATCGCCTGCAGGAGCTTGCGCGCGGGCTCGCTGAGGTTGGGGATGTCGGTCTGGCCGCGCCCTGATTGGTGCTGGTACTTGAGGCCGTAGTAGGGGACGCCGGGCTCAAAGGGGTCGTTGGGGCAGCCCAGCACGCGCCACTGGCCGGAATCCAACCCGCGCCCCGTCTGGATCGATTCGTAGGGGTGGCTCAGCCCGAGGGCGTGCCCCAGCTCGTGCGCGATCGTCGCCACCAGCGACGTGCCCGTGCCGGGGTTGTTGAGGCGCACTTCCCCGCGCCCCAGGTAGGTGCCCTCCGTGGTCGTGCCCCGGATGCGCTCGGGGCGGTAGCAGGCCGACGTGTCGCCCTTGCCCGGCGTCGCGTCGCAGTCCCCGAAGGTGACGGTCTTGCGCACGAGGATGCTGCGCAGCCCCGCGGCGGGGCCGCCCGGGCGCGAGTCGTAGGTCGCGCAGTTGCTCGTGGTAGTGGCGCTGTCCGTGCCCGCATAGTCGAAGATCGGCTCGGCGGCGACCGCGTTCCAGACCTTGATCGCCGCCTCCGTCGCGCCCCGGTAGGCCGCCTCGCTGCACACCGGGATCTTCGTGCGTGCCGTCCCTCGCCCCATCGACACGAGATTGCCCGCGATCGCGGGGATGCCCGTCTCGAAGCCGTCGGTGTTCGGGTCAGCGGGCCTGATGTTGCCGAACCTGTCCACTGTCCAGGCCCGCGTGACGACGGGCACGGGCGGGGTAACGGGCTCCTCGTGGTCGGCGTGCACCGGTGCGCCCCCGCCCCCGCCGAGAACGGCGACGGCGGCGAGCGCCACGAGCAAGCCGACTGCGAGAAGCGCCTTCATCAGTCCACTCTCACCGAAGCCACGATCTGGTCAAAGAGCTTCCCCACGTCGCGGTTGGGGTCGATGGGCACGTTCTGCCCCTCGCCCGCCGAGGGGGTCACGATTTGGCGCTCCCACTCCTTACCGTCCACCTTCGTGAACACCAGCCAGGAGCCCGTGGCCACGTCCTGCACGCTTACCACAGGGGGCCTGTTCTCAGCGACGCCCCCCGAACCGCCCCGCAGCCGCATGCCGTCGGGGATCACGAACGTGAAGCTGACGATGCGCCACTTGGTCTTGCCGTCCCCCTCGACGATCTGGCCGGGGTCGATCTCGGGCGCGCGTGAATCGGCGTACTGCGTCGCGCCGGTGGCCGTGTTGGAGGCCGTCCCCGGCGTGCCGCCCACGACGGGGCGCACCTCGAAGAAGTACCCCGTGTAGCTGCGCAGGCGCGTGAGCCGGAAGCTGCGCGTGGCCGCCGTGCCCGGAACATTCCGCCAGTTGCTCCACGCCTCGCGCCGGTAGGCCGCCTGATTCCAGTAGGTCGTGCGGTACTGCCAGCGGGTGACGTTGGCGGGGCCGCCCGTCCACTCGAGGGTGAGCGCGTCGGCGTCGCCCTTGGAGATCACCATCAGCTCGAGCGGCCCGGCCGCCGGTGGCGGCTTCTTGCGCGCGAAGGTGGCGGTCGCGCTCTTGTCGGCGTTCATGTCCAGCGCGCACGACGCGCTTGCGGGCGTGCCCGCGCAGTCGCCCCCCCAGGCCGTCAGCTCGTAGCCCTCATCGGGCGTGGCCGTCACCACCGCGATCGTGTTCGAGTCCGCCTCGTACGGCCCCGCTGGCACGACCACGAGGCGCCCGTTCGCCGCCTGCGTGAGCGTCAGCGTGTAGCTCGCCTGCGCCGTGGCGGTCGGGGTGGGCGTCGCCTTCGGGGTGGCCGTGGCGGTGGCCGTCGGCGTGGTCGTGCCACTGCAGTTGGACAGGTTCAGCTGCGCGAGATCGTTGCGGGGCACCTTGCGCAGCTTCGGCGGCACACAGCCCGACAGGCGGTTGCCCGCCAGGCGCAGGGTGGTGAGCCGGGGCACGTCCTCGAGCGAGGCCGGAATCGAGCCCGTGAGGAAGTTGTTGCGCAGGTCCAGCGTGCGCAGCCCCTCGAGCTCGCCCAGCTTCGCCGGCAGCATCCCCCGCAGCTGCTTGCCCGCCAGCAGGAGCGAGCTCACGCGCCCGCGCTGCTGGTAGACGCCCGTCCAGTTGCGCATGGGGCGGCTCGCGCTCCAGTTGAGCGAGGCTCCGCCGCTGAGGGTGTCGCGCATCGCCAGCAAGGCCTCGCAGTCGGCCACGAGGCCGGGGGTTACGGGGCGCGGCACGGCCCCGTTGGTGGCGCAGCCGGCGGTCGCGCCGGCGCTTTCGTCGCCGCCCGTGAAGGCCAGCCACAACCCCGCCCCCAGGCCGAGGGCGAGGAGCACCGTGAGGGTTTGCCACCACTGCTTGCGCAGCTCGCGGCGGATGCGATCGTTCCAGGTTCGCAGATTCGTCATGGCCATACCTCGGAGGAGCACAGCCCCCTCGCGGGATTGTACGGCGGCGGAGCGGAGGCGACGCACCGAACTCGCCGTCGGCGCCCGGCAGGAGATGGTCGGGCTCGAAGACGGAGCGCGCGCCGAGCGCCGAGCGGGAGCGCCGCCGCATCGAGGGCATGCGCGACCGGATGTGCCGCCGAAGGGAGTGCGGCAAGGCGCACGGCAGGCATCGTCCGGCCTGCGAGTTGCCCAGCAGCCGCAGGGCGGTGACAGGAGCGCAGAACGTACGTACGCTGGTGGTGCATGGAGCGAAGCGTTGGAACCGAGACTGGCCGACGCGGTCGGCGACTACCTGCGCGCGCACATCGAGCGCCACGGCCGCAAGGCCACGGCCGCGGCGTTCGGCGTCTCGCGCCACACGCTCTGGCGGTTCCTCGAGCGCGGCCAGGCGGGCCGCGCACTGCCACGGGCCGTGCTCGAGCGCGTCGGCCCGGACTTCGACGCCGTCGACGCGGCGACGCAGGCCGCTGCTCGCCCGCCAGGCTCCTGTCTCCGCGCCTATGCGGGAGCCGGGACCAAGCCGCCTGACGGTCCGCCTCGGAGAGACGCTGCGCGACCTCTGCGCGACGCCGCTAGCGACTGTCTCCGAACTCGCG
>VXPF01000061.1 GCA_009839725.1 Dehalococcoidia bacterium
CCGCGTAACTACGTCGGCAGCGTCACATCTGAATACGAGACTGGGGAACAGCAGCGCATGTGGCGCATGCGGGAGGCGGGGCTGGGGCTGCTGATGAGCCTGCGGGGAGACGCCAAGCCCGCTTCGTTCGTGGAGGACACGGCGGTCGCGCCGGAGCGGCTGGCGGAGTACGTGACGCGGTTCGATGCGCTCGTGAAGGCGCGGGGGCTGCGTCCCGCCTACTACGGGCACGCGAGCGTGGGCTGCCTGCACATCCGGCCGGTGGTCGACCTGAAGGACGCCGATGGGCTCGCGAACGCGGAGGGGCTGGCGGAAGAGATCGCGGACCTCGTACTCGAGTTCGGCGGGTCGCTCAGCGGGGAACACGGGGACGGGATCGTGCGGGGGGTGTTCGCGGAGCGGATGTTCGGCCCGCAGCTAACGCGCGCCTTCCGCGAGCTAAAGGCGCTCTGGGATCCGCAGGGACTGCTCAACCCGGGGAAGATCGTCGAGACGCCGCCCTTCTCCGACAACCTGCGCCTCAGCCCGGGGACCGTGAACGCAGAGTTGAACACAGACCTCGACTTCGCGTTCGAGGGCGGGCTGGCGCGAGCGGCGGAGCAGTGCAACGGCCAGGGCGCCTGCCGGAAGCTCGACGGGGGCATGTGCCCCTCGTTCATGGTGACGGGCGACGAGGAGCACTCGACGCGGGGGCGGGCGAACTTGCTGCGTCAGGCGCTCAACGGGGCGCTACCGATCGAGGACCTGACGAGCGAGCGCATGCACGAGGCGCTCGACCTGTGCGTCGAGTGCAAGGCCTGCAAGACCGAGTGCCCCTCGGGAGTGGACTTCGCGAAGCTGAAGTACGAGGTGCAAGCGCAGTCGAGCGCGGCGCACGGCGCGCCCCTGCGCGACCGCGCCTTTGCGCGCATCCGCGGGCTGAGCGGCCTGACGAGCCCCGTCGCGCCGCTGGCGAACGCGGTCGCGCGGCTGGGGCCGGCGCGGGCGGTGCTGGAGCGGATCGGGGGCATCGACCGGCGACGGCCGCTGCCGGCGTTCGCGGCACAGCGGTTCGGGCGGTGGTGGTCGCAACGGGCGGAGCGCACGGGAGAGGCGCCGCGCGGGGAGGCGGTCTACCTGGTCGACACGTTCACGGAGTACTTCCACCCGGAGGTGGGGCGGGCTGCAGTGCACGTGCTGGAGGCGCTGGGGTATTCGGTGACAGTCGTGCCGAAGCTGGAGTGCTGCGGGAGGCCGGCGATCTCGAAGGGGCAGCTGGGGCTGGCGCGGGGCTGGGCGGAGGCGAACATCGCGCGGCTGGAGCCGTACGCGCGGCGGGGGATCCCAATCGTGGGGACGGAGCCCTCGTGCCTGCTCACGCTTCGGGACGAGTACCGGGACCTGCTGCCGGGGGGGCGGGCCGAAACGGTCGCGGGGCAGGCGGTGCTGCTCGACGAGCTGGTCGCGCGGGTGGCCGGGGAGGAAGCATCTGTAGCGGACCTGTTCGATGGCAGGCCGGGCGGCGAGGTGCTGGTCCACGCGCACTGCCACCAGAAGGCGCTGGCTGGGGCGGACGCGACCCTGCGGGCGCTGGAGGCGGCGGGGTACGCGCCGTCGTTGGTGGACTCAGGGTGCTGCGGGATGGCGGGGTCGTTCGGGTTCGAGCGGGAGCACTACGAGGTGTCGCGGGAGATGGGCGCGTACCGGCTCTTTCCGGCGGTGGAGGCGGCGGGAGGGGAGGTCGCGGTGGCGGTCACGGGGGTGTCGTGCCGGCAGCAGATCGGGCACTTCACGTCGCGGGCGCCGCGTCACGTCGCGGAGTTGCTGGCGGAGGCGCTGGGGGAGTAGGCGGGCGCGGCCGTGAAGGGTCAGGCGACGGTGAGCGGCTCGAACGACTTGATGGCGGTGCCGATCGCCTCGCGGATAAGGGCGGCATCCTGCGGGTCAATCCCCTCGAACGAGATGCCCCTGCTGACGAACAGCAATTCGTAGGCAAAGACATTGCCCTCGTGATCGATGCAGGCGATGCGTTGCTCGTCGAGTTGACGACAGCCCCGCTCACCGCCCTTGGCCTCGCGAATGGCCGCGTAGATGGCATCGGCCTGGGAGTCGTAGGTGAAGTGCACGGACCGCTCCTCCCTACCGGTCCACCGGGAATACGGTGATGACCAGGACCGGGTCTGTAGCGCGCGCCACAACGACGCGCAACTCGACTCCATTCACCATGGCATTGTAGATGACAGCGGTCTCGCCCACGGCCACTCCGTCCGGTGAGTCTAGGATCTGTTGTACCACCTGCTCGGTGATGCCCCGCTCCTCCATCTTGTCTCGGGCGTGACGGCTGTAGGCGATCGTCATCCAGCGCGCACTACGGGCCCTTGACCCCCTCGAACTCGGTCATGATCGCGCACTCGAGGATGCCGACGCCCGTGTCGCTGGGGTCGTCCATGTTGGTGTAGACGGTCGAGAGCTCGGCGTAGGAGCCACCGCCGCTCATCTGCGGTATCTCGTTGCCGTCGTCGTCGAAGACCTTGGTGGGGTGGGAAACGTCCCAGACCTCGCCCTCGACGATCAACTCGCCGCGGAAAACGCCGCGCCCGAGACGGTCGTTCCAGCCATGGGCGTAGCCGCCGGCGAGCATGTACACGGGCTCGCTGACCACCTCGAGCTGGTAGTTCTCGACGACGCCATCGGGGCGGGTGAGGTGGATCTTGCCGCGCTTGAAGCGGGGGAAGCCGTCTTCCCACTCGTGGTCGGAGATGGAGATGTCGGTGTAGGCGAAGCTCTCCTTGTCGGAGTCGTAGCCGTACTCGACCCAGGAGTGGATGCCGACATCGGACTGGCGGCCGGTGCCGGAGGCCCGGTAGATGCCGTCCTCGCCGAGGCGGAAGGCGTAGTAGAGGCAGCGGTCGGGCATGTTGACGACGGCCCAGTGGCGCATGCCGTCGGAGCGGAAGCTGCCCTGGTCGGGTGGCGTCAGGGGCGGGGCGACGTAGGGGTTGGGCTTGGCGCCCGTGCCGGTGCCGGCGCCGATACCCCAGGAGTGGTCGCGGGTACCGCCCCAGCCGTCGCCGAAGTCGAACTTCCACTCGCGCCCGTTGATCCTGATCCAGCCGGCGATGTCGGCGGCCTGGATGTAGTTGGAGCGCTCGGCGACGAGGCGGCCATCGAGCCGGTACTGGACGCCGGGGGCCTCGTCGTAGGCGGGGGCCTTGCTCTCCCAGAGGATGTCGAACTCGATGCCGTGGGCGTTGTCATCGCAGCCGATGCGGAGGGTGCGCATGCCGCGGATGATCTCCTGCCAGAAGGGCCCGACGCGGAGCTCGTCGATGCGGGGGCGGAGGCGGCGGCTGGCGCGGAGGTTGTACTGCTTGCCGTCATCGAGGCTGACGATGGCGTAGGCGTCCATCACGTCGGTGTTGGGATAGAGGCGGATGGCGGTGATCAGGTTCACCTCACCAGCGGGGTCGCCGAAGCAGTGCCAGTAACCGTCGCTCCACTCGGGGCTGGCGGTCTGGACCGAGTTGAAGGTGTCGATGGTCTGGTGGCGGGGCCACTCGTCGAGCTCGGTGAGGACACGGGGGCGGGGCATGGCGGTTCCTTTCTCCTGGTGGCCCGGGCTACGGGCGGGGGATAACGATGACGGGGATCTCGCGGGTGGTCTTGGCTTGGTACTCGGCGAAAGCGGGCATCTTCGCGGCCTGCGCGTCGAAGAGGCGCTGGCGTTCCTCGCCCTCGGGAATGATGGCGTTCGTCGTGAAGGTCTGGTCGGGAAGCTCGATGGTGACCTCGGGGTTGGCGCGGATGTTGTGGTACCACTGGGGGTGCTTCGGGTTTCCGGCGTAGGAGGCGATGATGATGATGTTCTCGCCGTCGGTGCTGTGGGCGAGGGGGGTGGTGCGCTTCTCGCCACTCTTCGCGCCGGTGGTGGTGAGGAGGAGGAGCGGGGCGTCCGCGAAACGACCGGTGACCTTGCCGCCGTTGGCGCGGAACTGCTCGATGAGGTGGTTGTTGTAGGAGATCATCTGGGCGATGGGGTCTTCTGAGGTCATGGGCGGTCCTCCGGGATGCGTCGGGAGAGTCTAGCCGCCCGCGATGGCTAGCGCTGCGCCCGGTTGCTACGGGCGGGGGATGACGACGACGGGAATCTCGCGCGAGGTCATCGCCTGGTACTCCGCGAAGCGGGGCATCTCGGCGGCGTGCTGGTCGTAGATGCGGCGGCGCTCCTCGCCCGTGGGGATGAGGGCGTTGCTGGTGAATATCTCCCCCGGGAGCTCGATGGTGACCTCGGGGTTGGCGCGGATGTTGAGGAACCAGGCGGGATGCTTCGGCGCGCCCCCGAACGAGGCGATGATGACGACGCGGTCGCCGTCGAAGGTGTGGACGAGGGGGTTGGTGCGCTTCTCGCCGCTCTTCGCGCCGGTGGTGGTGAGGAGGAGGAGGGGCTCGTTCGCGAACATGCCGCCGACCTTCCCGTCGTTGGCGCGGAACTCCTCGATCACGTTGCGGTTGAGCGCGAGCATCTCCTCGAGCGACACGGGGGCGGCGGCGTTGCGGGCGCGCATCTCGTCGAGGGATTCCGAAGAGGGGTCAGAGGACACGGCGGGCTCCTCGATGGCTGAGTCGGGCGAGTCTAGCGGACGTCAGTCGACGCGGAGGACGGCGGCGCCTTCGACCCGCCCGGCGGCAAGGTCGGCGAGGGCCCGGTTGGCGGCTTCGAGGGGGTAGACCGCGGTCTCGGTGCGGATGGGGATCTCGGCGGCAAGGGCGAGGAACTCGCGCGCATCCTCGCGCGTGAAGTTGGCGACGCTGCGGAGGCTGCGTTCCCACCAGAGGTGCTCGTAGGGGAACTCGGGGATGCGGTCGAGGTGGATGGCGTTGACGGCGACCGTGCCGCCCCGGTCGACGGCCTTGAGAGCGGCGACGACGACCTCGCCAGCGGGGGCGAAGGTGACGGCGGCATCGAGGGGGGCGGGCGGGGTGTCGTACGTGCCGCCAGTCCAGGCCGCGCCGAGGTCGAGGGCGCGTTGTTGGTCCCGCTCGGAGCGGGTAGCGACGAAGACCTCGCAGCCCCAGTGGGTCGCCACCTGGAGGGCGAGGCGGGCAGAGGCGCCGAAGCCGTAGAGGCCGAGGCGTCCGCCGGGCTGGATGCCGGAGAGGCGCAGGGCGCGGTAGCCGATGATGCCGCCGCAGAGGAGGGGCGCGGCCTCGACGGGATCGAGGTCGGCGGGGAGGAGGTGGGCGAAGGCGGCACGCACGGCGAGGCGCTCAGCGTAGCCGCCGTCGCGGTCCCAGCCATTGAACTCGGCGGCCTCGCAGAGGTTCTCGCGACCCGCGTGGCAGCGCGAGCAGGCGCCGCAGGCGCCCGCGAGCCAGGCGACCCCGGCGCGATCGCCGATGCTCCAGTCCTCGACGCCGTCGCCGACCCCCTCGACGGTCCCGACGGCCTGATGGCCGGGGACGACGGGGAGGCGGCGGGCCTCTATGTCGCCCTCGCAGATCTGGAGGTCGGTGCGGCAGACGGCGCAGGCGTGGACCCGCAGCAGCAGCTCGCCGGGCGCGGGGTCGGGGTCGGGGATGGAGGTCACCGCGAGGGGGCCGGCACTGGCCGGGGCTGGGCGTTCGAGCACGGCGGCGCGCATGGCGCGATCCTACGAGCGCGGCGACGGAGGCGGGGGGCCGAGGAGCTTCGCGAGATCCTTGAGAAGGTCGAGGCGCTCCGCCCGCCAGCGGCTGGCGAGCCCGCTGGAGGAGGGGACGACGTAGGGGATGGTCTCGCCGATGCGCTCGGGCTGGACGCCGTCGGGGCGGCCGGCGAGCGCGGACCGGGGGAGCGCGAGGGCGTGGCGGGCGAAGTGGACGTAGATGCCGCGCCCGCTGAAGACGGCGTAGGCGGGCTGGTTCGCTTCGAGCTGACCGAGGAGGCGCTGTGCGCCCTCGGCGATCTCGGCGGCCGTGAGCTCGTCGGCGCGGACGGTGGGGCGGGGGCAGAGGTCGACGAAGCCGATGCCTGCCTCGTCCATGAGGGAGGCGTCGTCCTCGGGGCCGGCGGGGCGGGCGAGGAGGCCGCTCTCGTTGAGCTGCTTCCAGAAGACGTTGGCGCGGCGGGCGTAGTAGTGGCCCGCCTCGGCGGAGTAGACGGCGGGGTTGTAGCCGATGAAGACGAGGCGCAGGCCGGGGCGGAGGTAGTGGGGGAGGGTCTGCCGGGGACCCGTCAATGGTCCTCCTCCGTGAGGGCGAAGCGGACCTTGGGCTCCGGGAGGCGCATAGCCCGGGGCTCGGCAGTGGCATCGGCGTCCGAGAGGTTGAAGCTGAGCGTGATGTTGGCCTCCCACCCGGCCTCGACCTCAACCGGCTCGACGGGCCCCTCAAGGGTGACGGGATCGCCATCGGACAGCTCCAGCTCGACCCCTTCCAGGTCAAGGGTGGATGACTCCGTTGCCCGCAGCGCCAGCGTGACAATCACCAGGCTCTCGTCGACTTCCCAGGACTCCACCCAGACGATGAGGCCGTCCTCGCTCCACGAGCCGCCGACGGGGATGGTCGGTTCGTCGAAGAAGAGGTTGAGGAGCGGGGGTATCCCCAGAACACCGAGGGGGATGCCGACGATGACGCCGAGGATGGCGGCATACCGAAAGAAGCTGCGGCGCTCCTCACGAACGCTCTGCTCGGCGGCGACGGGGACGCGGCGGCGGGGAGGCTCGGTCACGCGGGCTAGCGGATGCGGGCGGCGAGCACGCCGGCGAAGTCGAGCCCCGTGCTGAGCAGGTAGCGCTCGTCGGCGGCGAGGAAGGAGAGGAAGCTGCGAAGGGCTTCGGCCTCGCGGCCCTCGGAGGCGGCGAGGGGAGCGGCGTTGATGACCGTGAGGGAGCCACCGATACGCAGGAGGCGGGTGAGGTCCTCCTCCATGCGCTCGTACTCGCGCCAGCGGCCGCCGAGCACGATGAGGTCGTAGGGGCCGTTGAGGGCGTGGACGACGGTGGGCGGCTTTCCCGAGTGGACGCGCACGTGCTCGCCGAGGGCGTAGCGCTCGGCGGCCTGGCGGATGCCGTCGGCCACCTTGGGGCCGCGCTCGACGACCTCGACCTGGCCGGTGTGGCCGAAGGCGCCCGCGATGTGGAGCGTGCGATAGGACGCCAGGCCGGCGGCGAGCCGCTCGGCGGCGGCGGCATCAAGGCCGTCATCGGAGGGCGGGGGCTCGCCCTCGACGAGGAGGACGTAGGTAGCGCGGGTGGCGCGCACGAGGGTCGCGACGGTGCGGGCCGTGGAGGCGGCGGCAAACGCAAGGGGCGCGGGCGCATCCGCCAGCAGGGAGGCGAAGCGATCGGGTCGGGCCTCCAGCAGCTCGCGGGCGAAGTCCTCAGCGGTCATGACGTCAATTGTAGGAGGTTGCGAAGGGCGCCGAGTCAGGCGAGGGCGCGCTCGATGAGGGCGCGGTCCTCGGGCGCGAGGTCCGAGGCGAGCGCGAGCTCGCGAGCCTCGGGGCTGATCTTCCGCCAGGTCTTCTGGATGACGCCCGCCATCGTCTCCGGGTCGGTTTGGAGGGCGAAGTCGTGAAGCTGGGTCTCGAGGAAGACGAGGGTAAGGCCGTCCTCGAAGGCCTGGCCCTCCGGGTCGCGCTTCGGGGTCTCCTTGCGGATGAGGCGCTCGACGCGGGCGATCGTGTCCTCGTCGTAGCCGGCCTCCTCGAGGAGGGCGCGGGCGTGGGCGGCGTGGCGGAGCTGGAGGTCGCGGCGCCAGCGGAGGTAGCCGCGGCGGCCGGCGGGGAAGCTGTCGCGGGGCGACTCCCAGCGGCGGATGTGGTGGGCGCGGGCGGCGAGAAGCACGGCCTCACCGGGTTCGGGCAGGAGGCGCTCGACCCAGGCCGTGAGCATGCGCGCGTGGGTGAGCTCCTTGGGCACGGTCCGTCCGTCGACCTCGATGGTCACGGGGTCGGGGGCGTTGGCCTCGTCGATGAGGGCGATGGCGCGCTCGAAGCGGGGTCCGAAGCGGTGGGGGGTATCGGGCACGGCAGGGCCAGCATTGCACACCGAACCTACAATGGCCCGCATGAACGCGCGGCAGGCCATCAGGTTCCTCGAGTCGTTCGTGGACATGGAGCGGGATCCGGGCGCCTCGGCGAGCCCGCCCATGAACCTCGCCTCGATGCGCTCGCTGCTGCACCGCGTGGCCGACCCCCAGCAGGGGCGGGGCACGGTGCACGTGACCGGCACGAACGGGAAGGGGAGCGTCTCGGCGATGATCGAGGGCATCCTGCGGGCGGGCGGGGAGCGGACGGCGCTGTTCACGAGCCCGCACCTGCACTCGTACGCGGAGCGCATCCGCATCGACGGGGAGCCAGTGCCGATGGCGGAGCTGGGGGCGGGGCTGAGCGCCATCCGGCCGGCGGTAGAGGCGGAGAAGGGGCGGCCCGGGAGCGAGGTGAGCACGTTCGGCGTGCTGACGGCGGTCTTCCACTGGATCGCGCGGGAGCGGCTGGGCGATGAGGGCTGGCAGGTGGTGGAGGTGGGGCTGGGCGGCTCCTTCGACGCGACGAACGTGTACGAGGGCGCGGAGATCGCGGTGATCACGCCGATCGCGCTCGACCACACCGCGATCCTCGGGGACACGACCGTCGCGATCGCGAAGGACAAGGCGGGGATCATCGGGCCGGGGACGACCTGCGTGCTCGCGCCCCAGCCCGACCCGGCGGTGACGCAGGTCGTCCGCGACCGCTGCCGCGAGGTAGGGGCGGAACTGCGTCTGGTGGACGAGGAGTGGAGCACCGACGTTCTGGAGCGGTACGTCTTCGGGCAGTCGTTCCTGCTGCACGGGCGGGACGGATCGCGGGAGCTGCGCACGCCGCTGCTGGGGAATCACCAGGTGGGGAACGCGGCGACGGCGGTGGCGGTCGCGCAGGAGCTGCGCGCGCGGGGAGCGGCCATCGACGACGAGGCGATCACGGGGGGCATCGCGCGGACGCGCGTGCCGGGGCGGCTGGAGGTGATGGGGCAGCGTCCGCTGGTGGTGGCGGACGGGGCGCACAACCCGGCGGCCGCGGCGGCGCTGGCGGAGGCGCTGCGGGAGTACCTGGAGTGGCGGCGCTGCTTCTTCGTGCTGGGGACGATGGGCGGCAAGGACCTGCGCGGCATCGCCTACAAGCTGGCCGGGCTGGCGAGCGGTATCTGGTGTTGCGGGCTGGACTCGCGGCGCGCCCGCAAACCCGCGGAGATGGCGGCGGAGCTCGCGCCGCTTACCCCGCACGTGGAGGTCGCGCCGAGCGTGGTGCAGGGCATCGAGCAGGCGCGGCAACGGGCCGAGGACGCCGACCTGATCTGTGTGACGGGCTCGCTGTACGCCGTGGCGGCGGCGCGGTCGGCGTTGCTGGGCGAGAGCGTGACGGGGCGGTAGGGCGCGGGGCGGCGGCTGGACTTGTACCGGGCTTCGGGACAGGCTTGACCGATGTCCTTCAGGGAAGCGATGGCGAGGGGGGAGTTCCCCGTCTCGCTCGAGATCACCCCGCCACGTGCGTCGAAACCGGCGGTGCTGCTGCGGCGCGCGCGCTTGCTCGAGGCGTGCACGGTGACGGTGAACGTGATCCAGCGACCGGACCGGCAATCGAGCCTGGAAGCGGCGCTGGAACTGCAGCGCGAGGGCCTTGAGCCGATCTGGCACCTCGCAACGGGGGGACGCCCGATCGAGGAGGTCACGGCCGACATCGCGCGGGCGCAGCGGGCGAGGCTCGGCCACGTGCTCTGCCTTCGGGGCGACCACGCCGCCGACACGCCGGGGACGCGGGTGACGGACGCGATCGCGGTCGTACGGGAGCAGGCTCCCGGGATGGCCATCGGAGCGGCGCTGGACCAGTACCGCACGGACGAGCGAACGGACCGCATCCTTGCCGGCAAGCTGCGGGCTGGCGCTCGCAGCATCTGGACGCAGCCCGTGTTTGAACTCGCGCCGCTGCTGCGGTCGGCGGGGTTCGTGAAGGCGATCGAGCCCGAGGCGCACGTGGTGGCCATGGCGATGCCACTGCTGACGCCGGAGTCGCTGGATGCAATCAGCGAGCGGCTGGGCATTCCCGCGCCGGCGGAGCTGCGGCGGCGGATCGAGGCGGGCGAGGAGGAGGCGTGGGGCGCCTTCGAGGAGACGCTGGCGACGCTGGCGCGAGTCGATCTGGTGGACGCGGTGGCGATCATGACCTACCGCGCGGACCCGCCCCCGGGCACCGCCGAGCGCATCGTCGCGGCGCTGCAGCGGGCGGGCATCGGGGAGGCGGCGGGCGCAGCAACCGATCGGTAGACTCGCGCGCATGGACACACGGACGTTCGGCAAGCTCGGGCCGGTCAGCGCCCTCACGCTCGGGGGCGGGGGCACCGGCGGGGTCTGGGGCGCGACGACGCGCGAGGAGGCAGTCGAGACCGTTCGCGCGGCCGTCGATGGCGGCATCACCTTTCTCGACGTGGCCCCCGGCTACGGCAACGGGGAGGCGGAGCGCGTGGTGGGGGAGGCCTTCGGCGGGAGGCTGCCGGAGGGCGTACGCGTCTCGACGAAGCACCATCTGGGCAACGTCCCGGCGGGGGAGGTGGCTGGCGCGCTGCGGCAGGCGCTGGCGGCGAGCCTCGACCGGCTGCGGATGGAGCGGGTCGACCTGTTCTTCCTGCACGGGATGGTCGTGCCGGACGGTTTCGAGGGGCGGGGAACGCCCCGCAGCCTGTTCGTGGAGGCAGCGCGGCCGGCGTTCGAGGCGATGGTGGCGGACGGCACGATCGGGGCGTGGGGCGTGAGCGGCGTGGGCGTGCCGAGCGCACTCCTGGAGACGCTCGCGGAGGATCCCGCCCCGGCGGCGATCCAGTGCGTGGCCAACCTGCTCGATTCGCCCGGCGGAATGCGCGCCTACGACGAGGATGCGCGGCCGCGCGAGCTGATCGCGGCGGCGAACGCGCGGGGCGTGGGGGTGATGGGCATCCGCGCGGTGCAGGCAGGCGCGCTCACGGACGCGATCGACCGCGACCTGCCGGACGACCACCCGGAGGCGGTCGACTTCCGGCGGGCGGCGCCGTTCCGGGCGCTGGCGGCGGAGGCGGGCGAGTCGCCCGCCTCGCTCGCGCACCGCTACACGCTCTCGATGGAGGGCATCGCGACGGTGATCCTGGGAGTGAAGAACCGGGCGGAGCTGGCGGAGTGCCTGGAGGCGGAGGCGAAGGGGCCGCTCGACGCGGAGCTAAAGGCGCGCATCGACGCTTCGGTGGCGGGGGGCTGAGGGGGTGGAGTACGACGTCATCATCGTAGGGGCGGGGTCGTCGGGGGCGGTCATGGCGGCGCGGCTGAGCGAGGACCGCTCGCGTTCGGTGCTGCTCCTCGACGCGGGTCCGGACTACGCGACGCTGGATTCGCTCCCGGACGACGTGAACAGCATCCACGAGCCGTCGACGGTGCATCACGACTGGGGGTTCGACGCGACGTTCGTGCCGGGGCGGGTGGCGCCCCTGCCGCGGGGGAAGCTGGTCGGGGGATCGTCGGCGATCAACACGGGCGTCGCCATCCGGGGGGCGCCGGGCGACTACGACCGCTGGGCGGAGCTGACCGGCGACGAGCGCTGGGGCTGGGAGCAGTGCCTCCCCTACTTCCGCGCGATCGAGGACGACCGGGACGAGGGCGGCGACTTCCACGGGCAGGGCGGACCGATCCCGGTGCGCCGCTGGACGCGCGAGGAGCTGCAGCCGGTCCAGCAGGGGTTCTACGACGCCTGCGTGGCGGCGGGCTTCGAAGAAGATCGCGACCAGAACGACCCGGAGACGACGGGCATCACACGGGCGGCGATGAATCGCGGGGGTCCGAACCAGATGACGCGCTGGTCGGCCAACCTCGGGTTCCTCTCGCAGGCCCGGAACCGGCTGAACCTCACCATCCGGAGCCACTGCCTGGTCGACCGGGTGCTGGTGGAGGACGGACGCGCGGTGGGGTTGCGGGTGGAGTGCGACAGGGAGGTGCAGGAGGTGCGGGGACGGGAGATCGTGCTCTCGGCGGGGGCGGTGATGAGCCCGGCGATCCTGCTGCGGAGCGGCATCGGCCCGGCGGAGGAGCTGGCGGAGCTGGGGATTGCATCGGCGGCCGACCTGCCGGGGGTGGGGAAGCACCTGATGGACCACCCGATGACGCCGTTGCTCCTGCACCCAACGGAGGGGGTGGTGGACCCGGCCAAGCCGCTGCTGCAGACCCTGCTCCGCTACACCTCGTCGACGGGCGAGTTCAACGACATGCAGGTGTACCTGCTGGGACATATCCTCTTCGCGCCGGGGGGACGCTACGGCACCTGGCAGGGCGACGAGGACGCCGAGCCGGAGTGGGTCTTTGCGGTCGCGCCGGGCGTGCAGCTCCCGCACTCGTACGGGTCGGTGACGCTGGCGAGCGCCGACTACACGGTCAAGCCGGTCATCGACCTGAAGTTCGACGAGGCCGAGGCGGATCGGGTGCGCTTGCGCGAGGGGGCACGGCTGGCCTGGCGGCTGGCGCACTCAGCGGAGCTGTCGCCGTTCCACACGGGTCCGGTCGATCTCGACCAGGAGACCCTCGACGACGACGCGAGGCTGGACGAGTGGATCCACGGCGCGTCGTCGAGCATGGCGCACCCGACGTGCACGTGCCCGATGGGGCCGGACCCGGCGCAGGGGGCGGTGGTCGACAGCGAGGGGCGCGTCCATGGCGTGGAGGGGCTGCGGGTGGTGGACGGCTCGATCATGCCGACGCTCATCCGGGCGAACACGAACTTCACCTGCATGATGATCGGCGCGCGCATCGCCGACTGGATGGTGGAGGAGCTGGCCTAGGTCGCGAGCGGGCTGCGGACCTCGCCGGGGGCGGCCCCGGTGAGGGTGTCCGGGGGCACGGCCTCGCGGAGATGGCTATCGAGGTTCTCGTTCCAGAGGCGGACGGCTTCGCAGTCGTCCTGGAGGGAGAGTCCCTGGCGGGCGGGCTCCTTCATCTCGTCCTGGGCACCTTCGAGCGCTGCCGCGACGCCGTCGACTTGCGACTGGGCCCACTCGATGCGCGCGTTCCAGGCGGGGTGATCGGCGGGGGAGTCCTCCTCACCCCAGTCGGGGGCGAGCCAGGTGGCTTCGAGCAGGGTCGTCTCCTCGTCCCGGGGCCAGACGGTGAAGTTGAAGATGCCGCTGGGCGTGTAGGTGACGAACAGGTTGGGGAAGAACACGTAGGTCGTAGCCGTGGAGCTGAGCATCGGGCCGAGACCCGCGATTGGAGGGAGGTCCGGGTCGCTGAGGTTGGCCCAGTCGAGCGGCCCCGAGAGGCCGAGCGCAGAGGCGCTGGGAGCGTCGAAGGGGGCGACGATGCGGAGGTGCCCGCCTTCGAGCAGCTCGACATCGGCGGGCGTGACGGCGAGGGTGTCCGCGCCGGGGCGGGGAGGGACGGGGGGCGCGGCGAGCAGGCTGCCGATGACGCGCTTCCAGTTGACGGGGATGGTCACGGAGCGCTGGTCGAGGGTTCGCAAGCCCTCGCTCTCGACCGAGAGCTCCTCGCCGGCGCCGCCGAACCAGCTCCCGAGGCCGTCCTCGGGGGCCTCGTTCACGAAGATGGCGCTGTTGGCGAGGTCGCAGGCGACGGGAACGAGGCTGCGTTCCTCGCGGTGGAGGTCGACGAAGTCGCGCTCGTCGGGGACGGAGACGAGCTTGCCGGAGGTGTCGTAGGTCCAGCTGTGGTACTGGCAGCGGAGGGCGCGGTTCCTTCCCCGGGGGACGCGGACGACGGGCGCGCCGCGGTGGCGGCAGGAGTTGTAGAAGCAGCGGATCACGTCGTCGACGGCGTGGACGACCAGCAGTGGGACGACGGTCTTTTCCCAGGTCATGTAGAGGCCGGGGCGGGCGATCTCGTCGAGGCGGCCGGCGAGGAGCCAGCTCTTGCCGATGACCTCGGCGCGCTCGGCCTCGTAGAAGGCGTGGTCGACGAAGCGTCGGGCGGGGAGGCGGACAGGCTCGGGGCCGTCCGCGCCGCCGGAGCGCGCCTGCAGGCGGGCGCGGACGTCATCTGCAAGGGCCACACCCGCCTCCTCGTGAGCGCGATCGGCGTGACTCTACGCGACGGCGAGCGCGGGGGCATCGGAGGGGCGCACAGCGAGCGCGTTCGCTAAGGTACTGGCGGTGAGCAGCGCCACACCTGCCCCGCCACGACCGCCATCGCTCATCGACCGGCTCACGCGCGAGCGGGACATCGGGCGAGAGCGGCTCTCGCTGCGCTACGCGCGGCGAACGGTGACGGTCACCATCTACCTGGCCTCGTTCCTGATTAACACGGCGGCTTCGCCGATCTTCCTGATGGTGGCGCTGACGGGCGACCTAGCGCGGGGGCGGGGGACGATTTTCGCGCGGTGCATCCTGGCGCTGTGGGCCTACCTGGCGGTGGAGACGCTGGGGCTGGCGCTCTTCCTGCCGCTCTGGCTGCTGGGGCAGGGGAGCGAACACCGCCGCCTGGCGGTGAATCACTGGTTCGCGCGGGTGTGGGCTCGCTGGGTGTTCTGGAGCATCGTGCGGCTGTTCGAGATGCGGGTCGTGGTCGACGGAGACGACGAGGCGGCGGAGGGGCCGGTGCTCGTGTTCTGCCGGCACGTCTCGCCGGTCGACAACCTGCTCCCGCTCGTCTTCCTTGAGGGGCGGCACGGGCTCTGGCTGCGCTGGGTGATGAACTCGTGGCTCGTGCGCGACCCCTGCATCGACATCATCGGGCACCGGCTGCGAAGCACGTTCCTGACAGTCGGCTCACGGGAGGGCTCGCGGTTGATCGCGAAGGTCTCGGCGCTGGGGGAGAACCTCGAGCCCAACGAGGGGGTCCTGGTCTTCCCCGAAGGCGCGCTCTTCACGCCGACGCGGCTGGCGCGAGCGGTGGCGCGCATGCGGCGCAGCGGGGACGAGGAGGAGGCGCGGCTGGCGGAAGGGCTCAAGCACGTGCTGCCGCCGCAGCTGGGGGGCCCGCTGGCGCTGCTGGAGCGGGCGCCCGAGGCGGACGTGGTGTTCTGTGCCCACACGGGTCTGGAGAGCGGCAGCTACCGTTCGCTGCTCGCGGGAGGCATCTTCCAGCAGGAGGTGCGGATCGCCTTCTGGCGCGTCCCCCGTGAGGAGGTGCCGGAAGACCTCGAAGGGCGCACCTCGTGGCTGCACGCGCAGTGGCGGCGGGTGGACCGCTGGATCGAGGAGAACACGGTCGACCAGGCCTGAGCGTTCGCCCGGGCGGGCGCCCGCCTAGAAGACGACGACCCCGCGGGCGTTCTTGCCGGCCTCCATGTCGGCGTAGGCCTGGGCCACGTCCTCGATGGGATAGGTGGTGGTGACGAGCGAGTCGAGATCGAGCTTGCCCTGGCGGTACCACTCGAGCATGCGGGGGAAGTCGCGCACGCTGGCGCCCTTGCCGCAGAAGGATCCCTTGAGGGTCTTCTCCATGATGGCGACGAGGCCGGCCGAGAGCGCGAACGTGTCGTCGAAGCGGCCGACGCCCACGATGGTGCAGATTCCCCCACGACGGACAGCCGTATAGGCCTCCTCCATGGCCGCGCCAACGCCAATGGCCTCGAAGGTGTAGTCCGCGCCGCGGCCGCCGGTGAGCGCCATCACCTGCTCGACCGCGTTCTCCTGGGAAGCGTCGATGACGTGGGTGGCGCCGAGCTTCGTGGCGTACTCGAGCTTGGCGGGGTTCATGTCGATGGCGATCATCGTGGAGGCGCCGGCGATGCGGCAGCCCTGGAGGACGCTGAGGCCGACGCCCCCGCTGCCCCAGATGGCGCAGCTCGTGCCGGGCCGCACCTCGGCGGTGTTGATGGCGGCGCCGACGCCGGTGATCACACCGCAGCCGATCAGGGAAGCGCTCACCAGGGGGATGTCCTTGTCGATCTTGATGGCCGTGTTCTCGGCGACGACGGTGTACTCGCAGAGGCCGCCGATGGAGGCGAAGGGCATCAGGTCGAGGCCGTCGACGTGGTAAGGGAAGTTGCCGCCCATGTTGAGGGGCATCTGCTCACACTGGGCGTACATGCCCTCGACGCACATGGGGCAGCGCCCGCAGAAAGCGGTCGTCGTCATGACGACGTGGTCGCCGGGCTCGAGTGAGGTGACTCCCTCCCCGATGGACTCCACGACGCCGGCGCCCTCGTGGCCCAGGACCATGGCGTTGGCCTGGGGGAGGACCGATTGCATCACGGACAGGTCGGTGTGGCAGAGGCCGCAGGCGGCCAGCTTGACGCGGACCTGGCCGGGGCCGGGATCGTCAACGGTGACGGTCTGGACTTCGAGGGGGGAGCCCGAACCACGCAGCACGGCTGCCTTCGCTTGCATTCCATACCTCCGGGCGGCGTCCACGGGTGGGGCGGCGCGCCGCGGGGGATTGTACGGGGGAAGGCAGCCAAGGGGCGGGAAGGGCGGGGTATCATCGCGGGCTGGGAGCACCGG
>VXPF01000018.1 GCA_009839725.1 Dehalococcoidia bacterium
GATGTTTAATCGCGCCTGGCGGGGGCCCGGGCGGGCAGGGGACTACCGGGCGGGGGGACGGCCCCGAGGCAGGCGCCTCCGCCGGAGCCGCGCCGGGGGCTCTCGAGGCGGGCGTTCCTGGCGCTTGCCAGCGCCGGCGTCGCCGGACTGGCGGCGGGGGGCGCGTTCCTGGCGACGCGGGGATCGGAGGAGACGGAGAGGGCGGCCAGCCCCGCGCGGCCGGTGCCGGTGCCGCCAACGCTCACGCCGGTGCCGCCGCCGCTCGCGGCGCTGCGGCCAGCAACGGGTGTGTTCCGGGAGTTCGCGCTCGATCCGGGCCAGCCGCTCACGGAGGAGCACGGCATCTTCTTCATGCACGCGCGGGGAGAGGGAGCGGGGAGCATCCGGGGCTGGCAGCAGGCGGAGCCCGGCAGCGACGCTCCCGCCTACCGCACGAGCATGGAGGGCCGGTTCGTGGCGACGGCGAATGCGATCCACGACCGGACCTCGGGGCAGTCGTGGGTCTGGCCGGGGGAGGAGCTGCGCCTGGTGGGATTCTCGGAGGACGCGGCGCTCTTCGAGCTATTGAAGGAGCAGCGTATGGAGGCGCGGGTGCGGACGGGACGGTACGTCCTGACGGACGGCCACCTGGAGGAGCGGGCGGTGTTCGACCTGAAGGGCGAGCCCCTCCCGACGATCCCGGCGATGTTCGAGCCCGGCGGCAGGCGGGCGTACCTGGCGCTCGATCAGAACGGCCGCTATCCCGCGCTCTTCCACCTGGACGGCGCGCGGGCAGAGGCAAGGGCCGTGCTGGCGCCGCAGCAGCCGACGGCGTTGCGGCGTGCCCTGTTCCATGCACCGACGCCGCTTGCCGACGGGAGCGGCATCCTGATCCCGTACTCGTACTGGCCCCTGAGACCTCAGGGGATAGGCTATGGCGTGTTCGCCACGTTTGTGGCGCGGTTCGGGTGGGAGGGCGTGCGGCAGAGTGTCACGCGGATACGCGTGGACCGAGCGTTCACCTCACCCGACGGGGCGTACCTGGCGGGCGAGCGGGTGCTTCACATCCCGGAGTCCTCGCCACCCGCCTACGAGAAAACGAGCACGGTGATCGTGATCGACGGAACGACCGGCCGCAATCTCTTCCGAATCCGCTCGGCGCGGCTGAACTACGGCGACGAGCTGGGCGGCGCGCGCTGGCTGGCGGACTCCTCGGGGCTGGTGATCCAGAGCCGCATCGGGGGCAAGGTCGGCTACAGCATCGTGGACACGGAGGGGTCGCGGCTGGAGCCGCTGCCTGACCCGCCGAGGCGCTCGGAGGAGTGGTTTGCCCACCCGGACATCCGGGGAGGGGTGGCCAGCCCCGACGACCCGGCGCTGATCTCGTTCGGGCGCACGGATGTGTACGACCGCCGTTCGGGACGGTGGGCATCGATGGCGCCGGAGGCGGGCGCCCCGGCGCACCTCGCGCCCTGGACGCAGACGAGGGGGGAGATGGTACTGGCCCTGCCGCACCAACCGCACCGGGTGCTCCCGTTGCTGGCCGATCTCGAGGAGACGCATATCGAGCACACCAGCTCCCTGGCCGGTACGAGCTCGTGACGGCCGTGCAGGGGGCGGAGGCAGCGTGAGCCAGGAGCGGCTTCTGCAGTGGTTCCGAAGGCGCTCGCCATTCGTGTGGGTGCTGGTGACGCCGGTCGTGACGTTGCCGTTGAGCGCGCTGCTGCTGCTTACGCTGGGAGGCGAGCACGAGGCGGCGGCGCTGGGGCTCCCGCAGAACGAGCTCTGCCGGTTCGACGGGCTCCTCGCCCAGACCTGCACCTACTACTTCGACTTCTGGCGCACCTGGCTCCTGCTGGCCATTCCCGGGGCGTTCAACCTTCTGGTCCTGCTCTGGGCGCTGCACCGAAACGGGTACGTTCGGTTGGCGCTGGGGGTCGCCCTGGCGCTGGGCCTCGTGCGGTCGCTGGTCGTGCCAGTGGCCGCTATCGGTATCTCGCACTTCGCCCTGTTCAGCGAGGTGGGGCTGTACTTCCAGGGCGAGGTCATCGCGGGCGGAGGGGTGGGTGACATCGACCCGCCATCGCCTGAGCGAGCCCTGCGGCAGCTGCTCACGGCGGCGTGGATTGGCGGGGCTGTCGCGTGGGTGGTAACGCTCGTGGTGTGGCAGGTGTACGAGCCGTTGATGGCGCGCTACTGGCGCAGCCTCGAGCCGCCCTGGGGGCCGCGTCCCGAGGAGCCGAAGCGCTGGACCGGGTTCCTCCATCGTCGGTAGCGAGCGTCCGGACGGGAGCGGCGTGGACAGAACGGACGTAGTCAGGAGCTTCTGGCGCCGGGTGGGGGGCTGGTCTCCGCTCCAGTGGCTGTTGGTAACGCCGGTCGCAACGCTGCCGTTGAGCGCGCTGCTCGTGCTCACGGTGGGCGGCGATCTCGGCGGGGAATCGCTGGGACTGGTCGAGGTGCAGTGGACCAAGCAGGCGGGCCAGCTCGACCGGACGCACTACTTCTACTACGACTTCTGGCTCACCTGGGCACTGCTCACGGGGCCGGGCGTTCTGAACCTGGTGGTGGCGAGGTGGCTCTTCCACGAGCTGACCTACGTGCGGCTGGCAGCTGGGCTCGGGCTCGTGCTGGCGCTGCTGCGGACGTTTATCGTTCCGGTGGTTTCGATGGTCTGGATTTCCGCCGACATCCTCAACCACGACACCGGGCTCCTCATCCGGGTGCCGGTGGGGGAGGCGGGGCGGCAGATCGACCCCTCGCCCCTGGAGGCCACGCTGACCCTGCTGGTCACGGCCTGGACGGCGGGGCTGGGGATGTGGATCCTGACGCTCGCGATCTGGCAGGGCTATGAGCCGTTGATGGCCCGGTTCTTCCCCCGGCTGGCGCCGCCCCGCGAACGTTCCGAAGGGGAGCCGAGGGGCTGGGGCGGCTTCCTCGGGAAGGGCCGGAGCCGTGGAGGGAGCCCGGAGTGAGCAGGATCGGCAGGGTGCGGCGATGGATCGCGAGGCAGTCACCGCTGGCGTGGCTGCTGATGACGCCCGTGCTGACTGTGCCCCTGAGCGCACTGCTCGTGTTCGTCTTTGCGCAGGATGCCAACGCGGGGGCCCTGGGCCTGCCCATCTGGAGAAACGATGCGGTCCCGGCGCGGCTCTACTACTTCGAGTTCTGGCCCACGTATCTGTTGCTGACCGGGCCGGGCGTGTTGAACCTGCTGGTGGTCCTGTGGTTCTTCCAGCGCAACGGCTATGTGCGGGTGGCGGCGGGGGTGGGGCTCATAGTGGCAATCGTGAGGAGTTTCGTGGTGGTGCTCGTGTTCTTCGCGATCGCCCAGTCGGACGTGATTAGCCACCAGGGCGACCTCTTCATCCGCATGGAGGTCGAGCAACGGGGGATTATCTCGCTCAGGCACTCGCCTGAGACGGCGCTGCTCCGCCTCCTGTCGACGACGTGGCTGTTCGGGGCGTTCGCGTGGGGCGTGTCGTTCCTGGTGTGGGGTCTGTACAACCTCGTGATGGATCGGTTGCTGCCGGACCTCAAGCCGCCAAGGCCGAGGCGGGCCAGAGAACCGCGCAGCTGGAGTGGCTTCTTCGAGCGGCGCTAGCCCCGGGGGGCTGGGGTAAATCGCCGCTTCGCTCCCTAGACTGCAACCATGCCCGAGGAGCGCAGTCCGGCGCCAACCGGCAGGCTGTCCCGGCTCATCAATCGTTCGCCGTTCCAGGTCCTGCTGATCACGCCCATCCTGACGCTGCCGCTGAGCGCAGTCCTGCTGTTCGCGCTCGCGGGGGAGCTCGATGCGAGGGCGCTCGGCCTCCCGGAGCGGGAGTACCGGAGCCTCATACGGGGGGACCCGGGAACTTCAGTCAACTTCTTCTACTTCGACTTCTGGGTTGTCTGGCTGCTACTGATGCTGCCGGGCGTCGTGAACCTGGCCCCGGCGCTCTGGTTCCTCCACCGCCTCGCGTATGTACGCGTCGGCGCGGCCCTGGCGCTCCTGGTGGGGGCCTTGAGGTCGTTCCTCGTGCCATTGCTCGCCGTCGCCATTGGGTCAGCTGAGGTGATCGGCGAGCCAAAGCTCGTCCTCCAGATACCGTTGGAGGAGTCGGGGTTGGTGCTGAACCCCACCGGAGACCTGGCGGACGTCGCGAAGATTCGCATGCTGACGACCGCATGGACGGCAGGACTGGTGATGTGGCTGGTGACATTCGGGCTGTATCACGGCTTCGAGCCGCTGATGGCCCGCTTCGCGCCCAACCTGGAGCCGCTCCGCAAGCGGCAGGCCGGGGAACCGCGGAGCTGGGGCGGGTTCCTGGACCGGCGCTAGCGGGTGGGGTCGAGCATCACCTTGATGACGCCGTCGTCGCGGTTGTCGAAAATCTCGTAGCCGCGGGGGCCGTCGGACATCGGCAGGTGGTGGGTGAAGACGCGCTCGGGGTGGATCTTGCCCTCCTGCAGAAGGGGGACGAGCTCGGGCCAGGCGTACTGGGGCGAGACGAGGCCGACGCGATAGGTGAGGTCCTTGCCGAAGAGGGCCATGAGGTTGACGGTCATCTCGGGGTCGGTGGTGGCGCCCACCTGGGAGAGGGTGCCGCCGTGCGCGAGTACGCCGAAGGCGATGCGCACGGTCGCCTGGGGGCCGGCCGCCTCTATGACGTGCTGGCAGCCCTTGCCGCCGGTCTGATCGAGGACGGCCTCGACGGGGTCGACCTGGCTGGCGTCGATGGGGATGGCGCCGAGGCGCTCGGCCTCCTCGAGGCGGTGGGGGACCTGGTCGATCGCGAACACCTTCGAGGGACCGAAGAGGAAGGAAGTCTCGAGGGCCATCTGGCCGACGGGGCCGGCGCCGACGACGGCGACGGTGCCGCCGGGCTGGATTCCGGCGCCGCGGACGCCCTTGTAGCCGGTGGGGAGGATGTCGGTGAGGAGGACGGCCTGCTCGTCGGAGACGCCGTCGGGGATGGGGAGGAGGGAGGAGTCGGCGGCGGGGACGGCGATGGCCTCGGCCTGGCCGAGGTTGAGCACACGGGTCTCGCTGTTGGCGCAGCGCGCCGTGAGCAGGGCCTGGCAGTTCTCGCAGCTCCCGCAGCCGACGACGGCGGAGACGGCGACGTGGTCGCCGGGGCGGATGTGGCGCACCTCGGAACCGACTTCGACCACCTCGCCGATGGCCTCGTGGCCCATGGTGGAGCCGATGCGCTCCTCGTTGACGGGGCCGTGGTAGCCGTGCAGGTCGGAGCCGCAGATGGCGAAGCTGGTGGTGCGGACGAGGGCGCCATCGGGAGCGGGAACGCGGGCGTCGGGGACGTTTTCGAGCTCGATGCGCTTGTGGCCGCGGTAGACGAGCGCTCGCATGGCAGTCCTCCTCGCGCCGGGAGGGCCGGCGCGGCAACCGTGTCGGGCAACCTTACCGTTTCGGGCGGGGCGAGGGGCGCGTGAACGGCGATCGGGGGACTGCTCGTGTATCCTGCCTCGCGCCCCCATGGGGCCGCTCAGGGCAGCAAACATGGGGCGAAGAGGAGACAACCGCGTGACTGACGAACTGACCTTCGGATGGGTATCCCCGGTGATCGGCCTGCCGGACAGCGACAACGAGCCGATCGTGATGTACCAGGAGCGGAACATCCTGCCGACGGCGTTCCAGCACTTCGATTGCGTGTGGCTGGCGGACCACTTCTACGGGTTCGCGAACGAGAACGACCCGTTCCTGGAGTCGTGGACGACGATGACGTGGCTGGCGGCCAAGTTCCCGACGGTGAAGCTGTGCCACCACGTGATGGGGCAGGGGTACCGGAACCCGGCGCTGACGGCGAAGATGGCGGCGACGCTGCAGACACTCTCCGGCGGGCGCTTGATCCTCGGCATCGGGGCGGGCTGGCGGGGGGAGGAGTTCGAGCGCTACGGCTACGAGTTCCCCTCAACGGCGACGCGCATCCGGCAGCTGGAGGAGACGATCCAGATTTGCCGGCTGATGTGGACGGAGGAGTCGCCGAGCTTCGAAGGACGCTACTACACGATCAAGGACGCGAAGGCGCCGCCCCGACCCGACCCCATGATCCCGATCATGGTGGGGGCACAGGGCGAGCAGCTCTCGCTACCGATGGTGGGTCGCCAGGCGGACGGGTGGAACACCTTCTGGTGGCCGACGGACGAGTGGGAGGAGAACTGGACGCGGAAGCGGGACATCGTGCTGAAATCGGCGGAGGAGGCGGGACGCGACCCGTCGGATATCACGATCAGCGTGACGCGCGAGGTGGGGCTGCCGAACAACAGCCAGGAGTCGGAGGCATGGCGCGAGGTGCTGGAGCGCTTCCGCGATCTGGGGGTGCGGCACTTCACCTGCGACTTCGGGCACCCGACCTCGACGGAGCCGGTGCTGCGCTTCGTGGAAGAGGTGATGAACCCTATGCGGAGTGGCTAGTGACTAGTGGATAGTGACTGGTGGTCGGGGAGAAGAACCACTAGCCACCAGTCACCAATCACTAGCTCCCCGTCTTGCTGAAGCGGCGCATGTCCGGGGGGCCAGCCATGTAGTCGCCGAGGCTGGGGCCGCCGCGGCTTCCCGCGTTGGCGAGGTGGGCGTTCAGATCCTCGTCGCTTTCCCACTCCTCGACCATGGCGAAGATGGTGGGGTCCTCGTTGTCCTGCCAGAGCTCGTAGCGGATGCACCCCTTCTCCTGCTGGCTGGGGGCGACGACGAACTCGTTCGCGATACGGGCGAACTCCTCGGTCTTGTCGGCCTGGATGGTGAAGCGGGCGACGACTCCGACGGTGGGCATTGGGTGCTCTCCTGCGCTTGATAACAGCGGGCGCATCGTAGAGGACGGCGGCGGGGAAGCGCATCCCGGCCGTCGCCATTGACGCGCGCGCGGGGCAATGCCACCATCGCGGCACGGAATATCCCTGAAGCCGGAACACGAGGGAGGGGCCTCTATGGTCACCCAGAATCAAGAGATGCCGATGACGCCGCTGGAGCGGGTGGACGAGCCCGACATGGGCACGGGTCTCATCGACCCGACGCGCTACACGGACCCCGAGTTCGCGAAGCTCGAATGGGAGCGGATGTGGACGAAGACGTGGAACATCGCCGGAGGGATTTGCGACATCCCCGAGGTGGGGGACTACTTCACGCACACGCTGGGGCGGGAGTCGTTCATCTTCATCCGCACGGGCGAGGACGAGATCAAGGGCTATTACAACATCTGCCCGCATCGCGGCAGCCGCCTGCGCCCGAGCGTCGGCCTGGGCCACGCGGAGCAGCTGCAGTGCCCCTTCCACCTGTGGACGTTCAACATCGAGGGTGAGCTGCATACGGTTCCCGACCGGCAGCACTTCGTGAACGGGATTCCCGAGAACAAGCAGCAACTGACCGAGGTGCGAGTCGACACCTGGGGCCCGTTCGTGTTCTTCAACATGGACGACGAGGCGGAATCGCTGACGGACTTCCTCGGCGTGATCCCGTCGCACCTCGACCCGTACCACTTCGAGGAATACCACCTGGTGCAGGACTACCAGCTGATCTGGGACTGCAACTGGAAGTTCGCGGTCGATCAGTTCGCCGAGATCTACCACCTGCCGGCGCTGCACCCGCAGCTGATCGAGTGGTGGGACACGGCGGGGACACCGCTGGACGTGTACGACGGGGGCCGGCACAGCCGCCAGCTCATCCGCCAGGGCTACCCGGACGGAGGCGCCTGGACGGACGACATGGCGCGCCGCCACGGCTATACGGACAAGGAGATGATCACCGACTCGCAGTGGCAGCAGCTGGCTGCGGTCGGGATCGAGCAGGACGAGTTCGAGGGCGGCGTAAACGACGTTCGCCCGGCGATCATCGAGGCGCGGCGCGACCTGTACGAGCAGATGGGCGTGGACGTCTCGGCGCTGCACGGCGAGCAGCTGATCGACGACTACCACTACATGATCTTCCCGAACATCACGCTGAACATCGGCGGTACGTCGCTGACGTACTTCCGGGCGCGTCCGCACCCCACGGACCCGAACCTGTGCCTCTGGGACTACCAGACCTACGTGCGGCTGCCGGAGGGCACGCCGATCCCGCCGCGACCGGCGACGGTGCGGGGGACCGCGCACGACGTGGAGGTGTTCGAGGCGCTGGGGCAGGACATGGCGCAGGCGCAGATCGTGCAGGAGTCGTACCACTCCAAGGGGTTCAGCGGCATCCTGCTGAACAGCGAGGAGCGCCGCATCCGGGCGATGCACTACGCGCTGGAGCAGTACCTCTACGGTCCGGACCGCTAGGATTCGGGACCGGCAGCAACACCAAGGGGGCGGCCCACTGGGCCGCCCCCTTCTTGTGTGGTTGACCAGCTGCCCCTAGCGCGGGATCACCGGGAGGGTGATGTGGGAGGGGTGCTGGGCGTCGTGGAGGATGGTCTGGGCGGCGGGCACGAGGTTGCTCTCGCTCTCCACGGGCGTGCCGGTGTTGGGATTGCGATCGAAGCGCGGGAAGCACGATGAGCTGATCTCGATGCGGATGCGGTGGCCGGCGAGGAAGACGTGACTCGTGGCCCACAGGTCGATCTCGTAGCGGTAGGCCTGGCCCGGGGTCAGGAGGGTGGGGTTGCTGGCCGAATCCCGGTAGCGGGCGCGGATCATGCCGTCCTGCAGGTTCTGGGCGTAGCCGTCCGGGTAGACGTCGACGAGCTTGGCGGTGAAGTCAGTATCGACGGCGGAAGAAGTGGCCCAGAGGGTGACGCGCAGCGGTCCCGTGACCTCGAGGTCCTCGGCGAGGACCTCGCTGCTGTAGACGAGCACGTCGTCGCGCACCTCGGCGGGGCGCTGGTCGAAGGCGCCACGGGCGATGATGAGGTTGTTGCCTCCCAGGCTGGGGACGGGGTCGTTGGGGTCGTAGACGAAGCGATCGGGGGGCTCGATGGCGGGCGCCTCGGGGCTGAGCGTGCCGTCGCCGTTGAGGCTGTTGGCGGAGCCGCCGCTGTGCAGGTACCAGGGGGTGTACTCGGTGCGGGCGAGGGGCCACTCCTGCTCGTCGCGCCAACGGTTCTCACCCATGACGAAGATGCGGACGGGGGGCTCGTCCATGATCCCGGTGTCCTCGCCCTTGAGCCAGTGGCCGAACCAGCGCTTCTGCCAGTCCATGAAGTCGATCTCGGCCTCGGGGCCGAAGTTCAGGTCGCCGGTGCCTCCGCTCTCCGGAAGGGAGTAGCCGATGTGGCCCCAGGGGCCGACGAGGAGGCGCTGCTTGCCACGGGCGTTGGGGCCGCCGAGGGCGTTGATGCCCTCGAAGCCGGAGAGGGTGCCCTCCAGGAAGATGTCGTACCAGGAGCCGAAGTGGAGCATGGGCATGTCGACGGTGTGGAAGCCTCGGCGGCAGTTAATCTCGTGCCAGTAGGGGCCGTCGTCGGGGTTCTCGAGGTAGCCGGCGAAGTAGGGAGCGCTGTCCTTCATGCGCTCGATCCAGTCCGTGAGGGGGACGTGGGCGTAGCCCTCGGGGGTGAGGGGCTGGGCGAAGAAGCCGTGCTCCTCGGGCGGGTCGAGGTAGGCCTCGAGGGTGTCCATCTCCTCGCCGGTGAGGCCCTTCCGCTCGAGGGTGTTGCGGCCCTTGAGGAGGGAGTAGGGCACCATCCAGCCGTGTTCGAGGGCGCCGCCAGCGTGGCGGGTCCAGCTCTGGCGGTGGTCGGCGGTGCCGGAGACGGGGGCCATCGCCTTCAGGTGGGGAGGGGAGTGGGGGGCGAGCTGGTACTGGTCGGCGCCGAGGTAGGACTGGCCGATGGTGCCGATCTGGCCATCGCACCAGGACTGTTCGGCGAGCCACTCGACGGTGTCGTAACCGTCGGGGCCTTCGTAGAGGTGGGGGGTGTAGTCGCCCTCGGAGCCGAAGCGTCCGCGGCAATCCTGGGTGACGTAGGCGTAGCCGAGGGGCAGCCAGAAGTCGATGCCGGTGCCTTCGCGGCCCGTAGTTCGCCCATAAGGGGAGCGAGTCAGGAGGGTGGGGAAGGGGCCGGGGCCGGCGGGGCGGAAGATGTCGCACTCCAGTTGCACGCCGTCGCGCATCGAGATCATGACGTTCTCTTCGACGGTCAAGTCCATTCCAAACATCTCGGCCATGGCAGTCCCCCTTTACGGAACGGGGGGAGCGTACACGACGGGAGGGGCGGTCTGGGGGATCAGGGCGGGGGGCCGGCGCCTTCGATGAACTCGTCGGGAGTGGCCATGAACTTGAGGCGGCACTCGAGCGAGCAGAAGTAGTACCAGCGACCCCGGTAGAAGCGCTTGGCGCCCATGCCGCTGGCGCGCTCGGGGGCGCCGCCGGCAACGTGACCGGTCACGGCGTCGACGTCGCCTTCGGCGACCTCGCGGCCGCAGACGAGGTCTACTGCCAGGGCTGCACCTCATCGATGGTGTCGGCGGCGAGGCGTAGGCACTCGTCGGCGCTGCCCCAGGCGAGGGCGCGCTCCTTGCCGTGGCGGCTGAAGAAGTGGAGGTCGTACTCCTCCGTGTAGCCGATGCCGCCGAAGAGGATGTGGGCCTGCATGGTGACCTCGGTGGCGGCGCGCGAGGCGAGGGCTTTCGCCTTGGCAGTCTGGCGGTCGGTGGCGATGCCCTGATCGAGGCGCCAGACGGCCCGGTAGGTAAGGAAGCGGGCGCCGAGGGTCTGCGTGGCCATGTTGGCGCAGTGATGCTGGACGGCCTGGAAGGAGCCGATGGGCCGCCCGAACTGGACGCGCATGCCGACGTACTCGACGGTCATGTCGAGCGCCTGCTGGGCATTGCCCACGCACTGGACGGCGCAGAGGGCGCGGCCGGCGTTGCGGAGGAAGCGAAGGGCGTCGGCGTTACCGGCACGGCGGGCGGGGGCGGCATCGTAGGTGCAGTGCGCAACGGGCGTGCGCGCGATGGTGCTGAGCGATTCGGTCGCGACGCCCTCGCCACGGGCATCGACAAGGTAGAGGCCGGGCTCGCCGTCCTCGGTGGCTTCAACGAGGTGGTGGGTGACCTCGGCGCCGTAGTCGACGAAGCGGCGCTCGCCCGTGAGGGCGCCGCCTTCGACGCGGGGGGAGGCGCCGTTGCTCGGGGTGGCGCCCTGGAGGGCGGGGGCGATGGTGATCGCTCCGCCGATGACGCCGCGCACGACCTCGTCGGCGAGGGCCTCGCCGGCGTGGCGCTCGATGGCGAGGGCGGAGGCGGTGGTCTCGAGGAAGGGGATGATGCAGGCGCGGCGGGTCAGCTCCTCGAGGACGACGGCGGTGTCGGTGAGCTCGCCGCCCTCGCCCCCGTGAGCCTCGGCGAAGGGAAGGGTGAGGAAGCCCGCGCCCTGGAGGTAGTCCCAGAGGGCCCGATCGGAGCCGCCTTCGCGCTCGAGGTCGCGGATGCGGTCGAAGGGCACCTCGTTGGCGAGGTAGTCCCGGAGGGAGTCACGGAGGAGTCGCTGGGTCTCGCTGAGAGTGGTGTCCATCTCGTGCTCAGTGACGGGGGAGGCCGAGGCCGCGCCGGGCGATGATGTCGCGCTGGACCTCGTTGGCGCCGCCGCCGAAGCGCTGGATGGGGGAAGCGCGGTAGGTACGTTCGAGCTCGCCGTCGAGGGGCGCGAGGCCGTCGGCCTCCTCGGTGAGGGCGCCCTCGCGGCCGAGGAGGTCCATGGCGACGTTGCTGATGTGGTAGCGCAGCTCGGAGGTCCAGATCTTCGACATGGAGGCTTCCATGGTGGGGGTGTCTCCGGAGGCGACGATGGAGGCGTTGGTGAGGACGAGCCCCTCCATCACGTCGAGGTCGAGCTCCAGCTCGACGAGACGGCGGCGGGTGGCGTCGTCTTCCAGCAGCTCGGGACGCTTCTCGCGGATGTGGGCCATGAGGCGGTCGAAGATGTGGCGGAGGCCGCCGCCGGCGCCGATCCAGACGCGCTCGTGGTCGAGGGCGTTGGCGATGATGTACCAGCCCTGGTTCACCTCGCCGATGAGGGCGTCGCTGGGTACGCGCACGTCCTCAAAGAAGACTTCGTTCGTGCGGCCGCCGGACATCGTCATGATGGGGCGCACGGAGATGCCGGGGGTATTCATGGGCACGATGAAGGTGGAGATGCCGCGGTGCTTGGGGGCGTCGGGGTCGGTGCGGCAGGCGAGCCAGACGTGGGAGGCGGTGTCGGCGGCGCTGGTCCAGAGCTTCTGGCCATTGATGAGCCAGTCGTCGCCGTCCTTGACGGCGAGGGTCTCGAGGGCGGCGAGATCGGTGCCGGCGTTGGGCTCGGAGTAGCCGAGGCAAAGGGTGATGTCGTTGGCCCAGATGCCGGGCAGGTACTTCTCGCGCTGGGCCTCGGTGCCGAAGCGGTGGATGGCAGGGCCGACCATGGTGCCGAAGCCGGAGCCGTAGGGGACCTCGCGCTTGGCGAACTCCTCGGTCATGACGAACTGGAACCACTGGGACTTGCACTCGCCGCCGAGCTCCTCGGGCCAGCACATACGCACCCAGCCGCGCTCCTCCAGGGCCTCGCGGAGGCGCGTCTGCTCGGGGCCGAGCTGGGCGGCCTCGCCGCGGTTGGCGAGCTCCTTGCGGAGGGCGGGGGTATCAAACTCACGCAGGAAGCCGCGAACCTCCTCGCGGAAGGCCTCAAGCTCCTCGTTCCAGCCGAACTCCATGCGTGTCCTCTCGACGGGCGCTAGGCGCGCCAGGCCCCAGTACCGGGGAAGCTGTGGTCGATGGCGTCGTGCACGGTCTGCTCGCCCGTGCCGATGATGCGCTTGTGGACGAAGCGCCAGCGTCCGTCGTCCTCGCGACGGAGGCGCTCCTGGTAGATGCCGCCGCCGGGCGCGACGCCGGGCTTCGGTCCCGTGCCAACCTCCAGGTAGCTGATGACGGTGGCCTCGTCGCCATCGATCTCGATGTGGACGTTGGTGGTGCTGTGCTTGCCGCTGAAGATGCCGCCCTCTTCGAGGCGGCGGTAGAGGCCGCCGATCTGCTCGCGGCCGACGAGCCTGCCCTCGAGCGATTCGCCATAGCCGCTGATGTCGAGTATGGCGTCCTCGGTGAAGAGGGAGATGAGGGTCTCGACGACGTTCGGGATGTCGTGCATGAGGAGGTACTCGTAGACGGTACGGCGAACGCCCTCGACCGCCTCCAGGTATTCGACTCGCGCTTCGAGCTCTTCAATCGTGGCCATCTGTTCCTCCGTGGGATGCAGGGGCGGTTTCGCCCGCCGGTGATGCTGATGGAAGGCGCATGCTTCACTGCCGCACGCGGCCTGTCAACGTAGGCGCAGAGGAGGGCGCCGGGCGCCCCCGGTACACGTTGACCGATCGTCTCGCAAAGCGCCATGATGCGCGGGCATTTTCCTTGCAGGGAGGGCCGCTCGATGGTGCTCGAGAACCGCCCCGCCCCAACGCCAACGGGGCGAACCGAAGAGCCCGACATGGGGACGGGCCTTATCGACACGGAAAGGTACACATCGCCCGAGTTCGCGAAGCTCGAATGGGAGCGGATGTGGACGAAGGTCTGGCTGAACGCGGGACCGTTGTCCGACATTCCCGAGGTGGGCGACAACTTCGTCCACGAGATCGGGCGGGAGTCGTTCATCTTCATCCGCACGTCCGAGGACGAGGTGAAGGGCTACTACAACATCTGCCCGCACCGCGGCAGCCGCATTCGCCCAAGCGTGGGCATGGGCCACGCGGAGCAGCTGCAGTGTCCCTTCCACCTCTGGACGTTCGACATCGAGGGCCAACTGAACACGGTTCCCGACCGGCAGCACTTCGTGAACGGCATTCCCGAGGACAAGCAGCACCTGACCGAGGTGCGCGTGGAGACGTGGGCGGGCTGGGTCTGGTTCAACATGGATGACGAGGCGGAGTCGCTGCACGAGTACCTGGGCGTGATGCCCTCGCACCTCGATCCGTACCGGCTGGACCAGTACCACGTGGTGGACGACTACGTGCTGGAGTGGGCGTGCAACTGGAAGTTCGCCGTCGACCAGTTCGCCGAGATCTACCACCTGCCGGCGCTGCACCCGCAGCTGCTGGAGTACTTCGACCACCTGGCGACGCCGCTGGACGTGTACGACGAGGGCAAGCACAGCCGCCAGCTGATCCGGATGGGGCTTCCCGATCCGAGCTGGACGGACGATCTGGCGCAGCGCTTCGGCTACGAGAACCAGCACGAGCTGACCCGCCAGCAGCGCGCGAACCTGGAGGACTGCGGAGTCGACCCGGACACGTTCGAGGGGAAGTCGCGAGACTTGCCGCCGTTCCTGGCGAAGGCGCGCCGCGAGTGGGGGAAGCGCATCGGCATGGACATGGACCTGCTGGTCGATGAGCAGCTGGTGGACAACTTCCACTACATGATCTTCCCGAACCTCACGTTCAACTTCACGTACGGGTCGTTCCTGTTCTTCCGTCCGCGGCCGCATCCGACGGACCCGAACAAGTGCTACTGGGACTACCAGGTGTACGCGCGCGTGCCGGAAGGGGCGCCGGCGCCACGGCGCCCGGCGACGGTGTACGGGACGGCGCGGAACCATCCGGAGCTGTTCGAGGCGCTGGAGCAGGACATGGCGCAAGCGCAGATCGTGCAGGAGTCGTACCACTCCAAGGGATTCAGCGGGATCCTGCTCAACAGCGAGGAGCGCCGCATCCGGGCGATGCACTACGCGCTGGATACCTACCTCTACGGTCCCGACCGCTAGGCGGTCCGGAGACGGTCGACCACAAAGGAGACGAGGGCAGATGGCACATCCAACGGACGCGACGGCGCCAGCCGCGGGCATGGTCAACATCCTGAGCGTGATCCGGCGCTACCGGCTGCGGGACTTCCCGCGGCGGTTCAGCCCGGACGATCTGCACCACGTGGGCATCCCCTTCATCGACGTAGACCGGACGATGCACGCGCTGAAGCTGCTGGACCTCCTGACGCCCAACGAGACGCCGACCGAGCGGTTCCAGACGATCCAGGAGGTCGAGTCGGAGGAGGCGTACCACGCAGCGCTCGAGCAGTTGCTGCGGGACGTCTACGAACCGATTTTCGAGCTGGTTCCCGACCCGGCGAACGCGAGCGACATGAAGATGCGATCGGCCTTCCGCGAGTACGAGCCGCCGGAGGAGCGGGAGCGCATGCTCGCGCTGTTCCGGGCGCTGTGCGCGGAGGCGGGGATGATCGACCAGGCCTCGGGGCTGATCCCGCCGATCCTGGGCACGTCCTCTCGCAACCGGCAGGTGATGCAGCAGTACCAGAAGGACCAGGAGGCCTCGTCCCAGGGGTGACGGCCGAATCGGGGTCTGCGGCTGAGGGCGCCCTGGGCGATCTGCGCGTCGTCGAGTACGCGCAGGGGGTTACGGGACCGTTCTGCGGGAAGGCGTTCGCCGACCTTGGCGCGGACGTGGTGAAGGTCGAGCCCCTCGGCGGCGACCGGAGCCGGACCCACGGGCCGTTCCCCGGAGACGAGCCCCACCCCGAGAAGAGCGGACGCTTCCTCTACCTGAACACGAACAAGCGGGGCGTGGCCCTCGACATCGAGAGCAGGGCGGGCGGCGAGGTGCTGCGCGAGCTCGCGGCGAGCGCCGACATCGTCATCGCGGACCTGCCGCCCACGGCCTACGCCGAGCTGGAGCTCGACTACGAGACGCTGAGCGCGCGGAACCCGGGCCTGATCATGGTGTGCACAAGCCCCTTCGGGCTGAGCGGGCCGTACCGGGACTATCAGGGCACGGCCTTCACGGCCTTCCACATCGGGGGCATGGGCCGGGAGACGCCGTATAACGAGATCACGGACTCGGAGGCGTACCCGCCGCTCGTCGACGGGGGCGATCAGGCCGACTACCTGACGGGCTGGACGGCGGCGATCATGGCGCTCATCGGCGTGTTCCACCGGGGCACCTACGGCACGGGGCAGCTGCTGGACGTCTCCGCGATGGAGGCGGTGGCGGGCATGACGCGCATGCCGATCGCGAGCATCGGGTACGGGCAGGAGCCGAAGATCTCGCGGGAGAAGGCGAACTTTCCCTGGGTGATGCCGTGCAAGGACGGGCACGTCTCGTTCGCGCCGTTCCTGATGGACCACTGGTGGCGCGCGGTCGTCGACATGATGGGGAGCCCGGACTGGGCCGTGAGCGAAGCGTTCGCGACGACGATGGGTCGCGTGCAGAACGCGGACGTGGTCGAGCCGCTGACGGTCGAGTGGCTGATGGAGCACACGAAGCAGGAGATCTACGAGATGGCGCTGGCCCGGAATGTGGCCTGCTTCCCGGTGAACACGATGGAGGAGGTGCTGAACTCGCGGCAATACGCGGCGCGGGACTTCTTCGTGGACGTGGAGCAGGGGGAGGCGGGGACGCAGCGG
>VXPF01000015.1 GCA_009839725.1 Dehalococcoidia bacterium
GTGTCGGGGACGAGGGGGGAGGGCGGCTGCTGGGGGTCGACGAAGACGACGTGCTCGCCGGTCCAGAGGGACTCGTAGTTGGCGGCCTCGGCCGTGCGGGCGACGCGGAGCATGGCCTCGCGCTGGGCGAGCACTCCGAGGTTGATGCCGTAGAGCCCGATCTTCATCGCCAGCCTCCCTCGTTGCGGGTCGGGGGGATGATACGCGGCCCATGCTCGCGGGCAGGTAGACTCGCGGCGGCGAACCGCCACAGCAGGAGGCTCTATGTCCGATCGTGAACCCCTCGACGTGCTCGATGCGATCCACTCGACGCGCGCGCAGCGCTACCTGAAGCCCGACCCGATTCCCGAGGACGTGATCTGGCAGATCCTCGATGCGGCCATCCGCGGGCCGACGGGGGGCAACCAGCAGGGCTGGGGCTGGGTGGTCATCCGCGACCAGGCGACGAAGGACGCGATCGCGGAGATTTACTCGGAACGGCTCCTGAGGGCCTACGGCTACGAGCGGGTGAGCGACGAAGACCTCGGGACGGCGCGCATCACGCGCGGCGGGATCGAAGAGGGCGAGATCGGCATCGACGCCCGCAACCGGCGGGGGGTGGTGCACCTCGCCGAGCACTACGCCGAGGTGCCCGTGATCGTCGCACCCGTCATGCGGACGGCGGCTCGCATGGCAGACGACACGCGGCGGTCGGGGGCCGGGCTGGGCGGATCCATCTACGGGGCGGTCCAGAACCTGATGCTCGCGGCGCGGGCGTTCGACATCGGCACCGTGATGACGTGGACCTTCGACGACAGCTCGGGCATCGGCGATCTGCTGGGGCTGCCGGAGGACACGTTCGTGATGGGCCTGATCCCGCTCGGGTACCTGGAGAAGGGGCGGTTCTCGCAGGCGCGACGGCAGCCGGTGGGCGAGGTCGTGCACTGGGACCGCTGGGGCGAGCAGCGCGAAACCCCGCCCCTGGAGCGCTAGACCAGCTCGACGATCCTCGGGAGCACCTCGCCGATGCCGCCGCGCAGGATGGCGGAGGCGGCGGGGTCGTAGGGCGTCTCCTGCGCGTTCAGGATGACGAGCCGGGCGCCGCACTGGAGGGCGATCTCCGGGAGCGCCGCCACCGGGTACACGGTGAGCGAGGTGCCGATGGCGAGGAAGAGGTCGCTGTTGGCGGCGGCGAGCTGGGCGCGTTCGAGGTCCTCGGCGATGAGCGCCTGGCCGAAGGAGATGGTCGCCGACTTGAGGAGGCCGCCGCAGGACCGGCAGTGGGGATCCTCGTCGCCCTCGCGCACCCGTTCGAGCACGACCTCGATGGGACCGCGATCGGAGCACTCCAGGCAGGCGTAGTCGCGCAGGGTGCCGTGTATCTCGACGATGCGCTCGGGTGAGGTGCCGGCGGTGTGGTGGAGGCCGTCGATATTCTGGGTGACGAGGGTGTCGAGCTTGCCCTTCCCCTCGAGCGCCGTGAGGGCGAAGTGCCCCGCGTTGGGCTCGGCGGTGTGCATGGGGCTCTCCGCGCGGTTGGCCCAGGAGCGGACGCGGTGGTCGCGGTTGGCGACGTAGTGCTGGATGGTGGCGGTGCGCTCGGCCGCGGGGTTTTTCGTCCAGACGCCGTCGGGACCGCGGAAGTCGGGGATACCGGACTCGGTCGAGATACCCGCCCCGGTCAGGACCGCGACGGAGCCGGCCTCGCGTAGCCATGACGCAACGGCGTCGATGTCGGCATCGCTCATGGCGCGACCTTACCCGAATCTGGCGCCTGCCGGGGTCGCCCCGTACGCTGAGGGACGGCGCTCCTGTGGACGCCCTCCGAGTCGATGAGAGCCACCCGCAACCTCGCCTTCGTCACCGTCTTCGCCACGCTGATCCTGGTCGGGGTGGGGGTGTACGTGCGAGCGACGGGCTCGGGGCTGGGCTGTCCCGACTGGCCCACCTGCCACGGCGGCATCGTGCCGCCGCACGAGCAGGAAGCGCTCATCGAGTCGACGCACCGCTTCGTAGCGGCACTGGTGGGCATCCTCGTGATCGCGACGGCCGTGCTGGCCTGGCGACACTTCCGCGAAACCCCCGCCGTTCTCTGGCCCGCCCTGGTCACGGTCCCGCTCGTCGGGATCCAGGGCGCGCTGGGCGCGATCACGGTCTGGGAGGAGCTGCCCCCTGAGATCGTGGCCACGCACCTGCTCCTGGCGATGGTGATCCTGACGGTGATGGCGGCAACCGCCCTCGGCATGTTCAACACGCTGCGAGGGGGCGCGCCTCCGGGAGAGCGAGCGGCGGCGCGGCGCGTGGGCCGGCGGGCGGCGATCACGCTGGTGCTGTTCGTGGCGGTGGTGTGGATGGGCGGCTACCTGGGCGAGAGCGGCGGTTCCACGGCCTGCGAGGGCTGGCCCACCTGCAACGGCGCCGTCTTCCCCGGCGCGGACGATCAGCAGATCACGCACATGACCCACCGCTACCTCGCGGCCCTGCTTGTCGTGCCGCTGGCCTGGATGGTGGCCGCCGCCTGGCGTGAGCGGGCGACGCTCCGGTGGGGGGTGCACGCGGCCTCAACGGCCGGGCTGATCTACGTGCTACAGGTGGCGGCGGGCGCGCTCAACGTGCTGTACACGTTCCCCGATGCGCTCACCGTAACGCATACCGTGCTAGCCTCCCTGCTGTGGCTCACTCTGTCGGCAGCCGCGCTCCTCGGGATTTCCGCGCTGGCGGCGCGGCGCGAGAGCGCCCCGCTCCCTCAGGCGGAGGCTCCCGCATGACGGCGCTGGCGCTCGCGTTGCGCGAGTCGGGGCGCTGGTCGGCGACGATTCGCAGCTATATCGCCATCACGAAGCCGCGCATCATCCTGCTCCTGCTCGCGACGACCGTGCCGGCGATGGTCGTCGCGGAAGGGGGCTGGCCCTCCACCGTGCTCGTGATCGCGACGCTCGTGGGCGGGGCGGCCTCGGCGGCGGGCGCGAACGCCGTCAACTGCTGGTACGACCGCGATATCGACGCGCTCATGCGGCGAACGCAATCGCGCCCGCTCGTGAAGGGCGACATCCCTCCCCTGAACGCCCTCGTGTTCGGCGCAGCGCTCGGCGTGGGCGCGTTCGCCTTCCTCTGGGCGACCACGAACCTGCTGGCGGCAGCCCTGGCGGGCGCGGCCTTCCTTTTCTACGTGTTCATCTACACGGTGTGGCTGAAGCGGCGTTCCTCCCAGAACATCGTGATCGGAGGAGCGGCGGGCGCGTTCCCGCCCATGGTCGGCTGGGCGGCCGTCACCGGGGACCTGGCGTGGGCGCCGCTGATCATGTTTGCGATCATCTTCTTCTGGACGCCACCGCACTTCTGGGCCCTCGCCCTGCGAATCGCGCCGGACTACCGCGAGGCGAACGTTCCGATGCTTCCGGTCGAGGCGGGCGAGGTTTCGACACGGCGACAGATCCTGGCGTACTCGATCGTGCTGGTCCCGATCACGCTGGCCCTGTTGCTGACCGGGACGGTCGGCTGGCTGTACGGCGTCGTGGCGGGCCTAGCCGGTCTCGGCTTCGTCGCGGTGGCGTTCGGGCTGTGGCGATGGCCTGAGCGGGTGCCCTCGATGCGTCTCTACACCTACTCGCTCGCGTATCTTGCTGGAATCTTCATCGTTATGGCCACTGACGTCGCTATCCTCGGGTAACCTACGGGGACAGTGACCATCCTTAGCCTTGCATCCAAGGTGCACCAGGAGCGGAACACCCCATGAATCGATTCAGGCCCTGGATCATCGTCGCGTTGGCCGCGGCCCTGACCCTCTCCATCATCGGCATCGCCTCTGCGCAGGTGCCAACGCCTCCGTCAATATTCACCGGCACCGTGACCAATGCCGACGGCAGCCCGGCGGCGGCGGGGCTTTCGGTGGAGGCATATGTAGGCGACACCAACTGCACGTACAGACCAGTCACCACCTACACGAGCGACAGCGGGGCCACGAAATACACGGTGGAAGTGGAGAACCGCTTCACAAAGGACGGTTGCGGTGGGTCCGACTCGGTGATCAACTTCCGGATTGACGGCCGGGCAACCACTCCAACAGACAACGAGAGAGGGGGCTATGTCCGCCTGAATTTGACGCTCGGGCCACCGACGGTGGATGTCGAGGTTCGCGTGTGGCAGTTGGTTCGCGATCCGCAGATCCTCTTCCTGAGCCTTCGCCCTGAGGGCGCTAGGTGGGCCGACTTCGGGACTGTCCGTGTCGTCATGCAGGATGACACCGTCACTACCAGCCAGGGTCACGAGTTCGAGATCTCAGACTCCACTCTGACCGCAACGCTCCCGAACGGACAGACCACGACCATCGAAATTCGCGTGTGGCAGCTGGTCCGTAACCCGCTAATCCTCTTCCTGAGTGCGCGCCCGGATGGCGCCCGCTGGGCTGACTTCGGGACGGTCCGCGTCGTCATGCAGGACGACACCGTCACTACCAGCCAGGGTCACGAGTTCGAAATTTCAGACTCCACTCTGTCCGTGCCTCTTCCGGGCGGATCAGAGTAACCCTGCTCAAGACATTCAGCACCAAGGAGCCGGGGCGATTGCCCCGGCTTCTTCTTCGGTGAACGCTCGCCGATCTGTCACACCGCTACCTTCCGTGACAGACTGCGGCCGGGAGGCTGAGTGCCCGTGTCGCCGAACCAGCATGTCGATGTCGCGATCGTGGGCGGGGGCGTGGTGGGGGTGGCGATCGCCTACTTCCTCGCCCAGCGCGGCCTGGAGCCGCTCGTCATCGAAGGGACCGAGGTGGCGCACGGAGCCAGCGGCAAATCGGCGGGACTGCTCTCGCCGGGGCTGCCCCACGACGATGACGAGACGGGAGTGCTGCCGCCCCTGATCGCGAGGAGCGTGGCCCTTCACGGGGCGCTGGCGGAGCTGCTGGACGGCCCCGCCACCTACGACTACACGCCCTACACCACCTGCCTGGTCGCCCGGGACGAGGAAGAGGCGGCGCACCTGCACGTGAGAGCGGAGCACCTGCACGCGGAGCCGATCCCGCTCGCGGAGATCGCGGCGCGCTGTCCCTGGCTGGACCAGCCGGTTGCGGGCGCCCTCGCCCAGCTCACGGCCCAGATCGACTCCGCCAAGTTCACCGAGCGCCTGCTCGAGAGCGCGAAGAGCATGGGCGCATCGCTGCGGATGGGCCGCGCGGTCGGACTCATCGGCGGCGAGGACTACGTCGACGGCGTCGAGCTGGCAGACGGCGTCGTGACGGCGGAAGTGACGGTGCTCGCAATGGGGCCGTGGTCGATGCGGGCGGCAGCCTGGCTCGACCTGCCAATCCCGGTCCGGCCGCTGAAGGGACAGATCGTGCACCTGGAGCCTTCGGTCGAGCCGCCACCGGGGGGGTTCTCCGACATGCACGGGCACTACGTCGTGACACGCCCCACCGGTCTCGTGCACGTGGGGGCGACGGAGGAGGAGGAAGGGTTCGACGCGGAACCTACGGCGACGGCGCGGGAATACGTCCTCTCGACGCTGGCGCGGTTCACGTCCCGGCTCGGAGACATGCAGGTCGTCAACCAGACCGCCTGCCTGCGACCCCTCTCGGGGGACGGCCTGCCGCTCATCGGGGCGGCGCCGGGGAGGCGGGGGGCGTACGTCGCCACGGGCCACGGGCGCAAGGGAGTCATCCTCTCGCTCGCGACGGGGGAGGCGATGGCTGAGCTGATCACCGAGGGCCACACCAGCGAGGTCGACCTGACGCCGTTCGACCCGGCGCGCTTCGGAGCAGGGCAATAGGCGCGGAAGCAGGGGTCACCTGGGCGAGCGTGCTCGCCTGGCGGATGGAGCGGCAGCAGCTTGTCTCACGACGGCCGCGGGAGGACCTGCAGGCGGTCGTCGGAACGATCGGCGGGCTGCACGCACAGGTGCTCTCCGCCGCCGAGCTGGCGGCATGGGCGCGGGTCGACGGCCTGCGCCCCGGAGAGCTCGACGAAGAGCTCTGGGAACGGCGCAGCCTGGTGAAGCTGTGGGCGATGCGGGGCACCCTCCACCTGCTGCCCGCCGCCGAGTACGGGCTCTGGCAGGCGGCCCTCAACACGTACGACCACTACCTGAAGGGCGGCTGGCTGCGGGGTTTCAAGATCACGCGCGAGGAGCTGGGCCTGCTGCTGTCGACGGTGCGGGAGGTGCTGCGCGGGAAGGGGCTGACGCGCGACGAGCTGGCGGAGGCGGTGGCCGCTGCCAGCGGCTCCCCAGCGCTTGGTGAGAAGCTGGGCGACAGCTGGGGCGCCTACCTGAAGCCTGCGTCCTTCCAGGGGAGCATCTGCTTCGGACCGAACCGGGGCCGAAGCGTGACGTTTGTCAGTCCAGGGGAGTGGATCGAGGCCGAGCCGGGGCCTCCGGCAGACGAGGCGGTGGCGGAAGTGACGCGCCGCTATCTGCGCGCGTACGGGCCGGCGACGGCAGCCGAGTATTCGCGCTGGTGGGGTCCGCGCCGTCCGGCGCAGGCTACGCGCTCCTTCCGCGCGCTCGGGGAGGAGGCGGTCGAGATCGACGTCGAGGGGGAACCACACTGGGCGCTGGCGGAGGAGATCGAGGGGATCGCGAAGGCGGTCCCGCAGGGCGCCGTGCGGCTGCTTCCCGCCTTCGACCCGTACGTGATCGGCTCGGCGCGGGACGTCGCGGCAATCCTCGATCCCGAGCACAAGGGCCGGGTGCACCGGCCCCAGGGGTGGATCTCGCCGGTGCTGCTGGTGGATGGCCGCATCGAGGGTGTGTGGTCGTACGAGCGGGGCGGTGGGCGGGTCGCAGTCGCCATCGAGCCGTTCGGGCAGCTCGGTGAGGCAGTCCGGCAGGGGGCGGAGGCGGAAGCTGAGCGCCTTGCCGCCTTCTACGGGGACGAGCTCGCGCTGGAGTGGGTCTAGGGAGAACGCTGTCGCGCCCATGGCGTATGGTTGGTTCTCCGTGACCACGATTGTCTACATCGACGGTCTCAACTTCTACTACGGGGCCGTCAAGGGAACGCCCCACAAGTGGGTCGATCTGGAGGCGGTGTGCCGCCGCCTGCTTCCTCGGGACGAGATCGTCAAGATCCGGTACTTCACGGCGCGTCTGACGAAGCAGCAGGACGATCCGCAGCGGCCAGTTCGCCAAGACATGTACCTACGCGCCGTGGCGGCGAACCCCCTTGTGGAGATTCACTACGGACACTTTGTCAAAAGGCGGACCCGCCTCCCGCTTGCGCATCCGAGGCCAGGAGAATCTCCCACCGTTACTGTGTTGAAGTCCGAAGAGAAGGGGACAGACGTGAACCTGGCCTCCCACCTCCTGGTGGACGCCTTCCGAGAGCGTTGCACCAAGGCAGTCGTTGTGAGCAACGACTCGGACCTGGCAGAGCCGATACGGGTCGCCCAGGCAGAGTGCGGAGTCGCTGTGGTGGTGGTCAATCCCCACCCCCGAGAGAGACGTTCAAGAGAGCTACAAGGGACGGACTTCCGACAACTGCGCCGAGGAGTCGTGGAGAAGTGCCAGCTGCCGACAGTGCTTCGCGACGACAGCGGGACGATTCGCAAACCCGAAGGCTGGTAAACAAAAGGCCCGCTTTCGCGGGCCTTGATCCCAGTCCACCAGAAGCGGCTGGGGGGGTACACACAGTATCGCGCGCTGCAGGTGCCGCCGCAACCGCGCGATGGCCTAGCCTTCGCCGTCCTTGGGCTTCACGATGCCGCGCGTCCAGAAGGGGTCGAGGGCCTTGAGGACCTCGCGCTCCTTATCGCCCGACATGCGCTCGGGGTCGGCCTCTTCGGCATGCTTCTCCTTGCCGGGCAGCACGGGAGCGGCGCCGGTGTCCTCCGGCCCCCAGCGCACCTTCGCCGCCTCACGGGCTAGTCGCGCAAGCTCCTTTATGGAATCGGATTCAGCCACGGCCTTTCCTCGCGTGCTACTTCGCCTTCTCGAAGTTGAGGTGAAGGTTCCACAGTCCGAGCATGATGCCCGGCTGGTGGCGGAAATCGTTCTTGCCGGCAGGGAAGGAGATGCTGTCGAGGCGCTCGAACAGCCGCTCCCAGGCGATGTTCTGCTCCAGGCGGGAGATGCCTGCGCCGGGGCAGACGCGGATGCCCTGCGAGAACGTCATGTGGCGGCCCGTGTTCGGCCGCGAGAGGTCGACGTCGGCGGGACAGGGGAACTCCTCGGGGTCGTGGTTCGCGGCTCCGTAGCGAAGGTGCAGGATGGAGCCCTTCGGGATGGTGACGCCCCGCAGCTCCACGTCCCTGGCGGTCATGCGGGTGGAGAGGCCCTGGGTCGGAGCCTGGATGCGCATGCCCTCCTCGACGAAGAAGCGGATGCGGGAGCGGTCGGCCTTGATGGTGTTCCAGAGCTCGGGATCGCGACCGAGGAGCTCGGCCTCGGCGGCAATGGCGTACTGCGTGGTCTCCAGCCCGCCGATGTGCATGCCGAAGACGACGCCCACGACTTCGGAGTCGGTGAGCTTGCGGCCCATGTACTCGACCTGGGTGAGGAAGCTCGTCATGTCGTCCTGGGGGTCCTGGCGCTTCTTCGTGACGTGGCTCTGGACGTACTGCATGAAGTCGCCGAGGTCACGGGCGTTGTCCGCCTCTTCCTCGTCACTCATGAGGTTGCGGTGGCCCTTGCCGTAGACGAAGCGGCGCACCTGCGCCTGGCCCCAGATGCGGAGCTGGGGCATGTCCTCGAAGGGGAAGCCGAGGATGGTGGTCATCACCATCTGCGGAAGCGGTGCTGCGAACTCCTCGACGAAGTCGATCTCCGCTGGCTCGCGGTCGATCCAGTTGTCGATGAGCTCGTCGACGAAGCGCGTGACCATGGGGCGGTGGCGGGGAGCGCCGGTCGCGCCCACCCAGGGGTCCGTGAGCTGGATGCGGTGCTGCTTGTGCAGCTCCATGTTGGGGCGGAGGGTATTGCGCGCCATCGCGTCGAGGAGGACGGAGTGGTCGTCCTCTTCCTCCACGTCGAGCCCGGCCCCCGCGTAGGAGGGCTGGGGGAAGGTGTAGGGATCGCGAATGATCATCGCGATGTCCTCGTACTTGGTGATGATGAAGCCGTCGGTATCGGGAGTGGTGCCCTCGCCCGGGATGCGCATGACGGGCGCTTCCTCGTGGAGGATCTTGTAGGAGTCGAACCAGTGCTCCTGCTGGCCGGCCTTGAAGAGGTCGATCTCCTCCAGGTTCACCGGACACTCGGCAACGGCCTCGATCATGTCCTTGTACATCGTCTCGGTCATGGGGTTCTCCCGTGCTTTCGAGTGGCCGCACACTCCGCCCAGCGGGGCGCTGCCTCGCGTGTGGGGGTAAGCATACCGCGCGGGGCGTGACCACGGGACACCGCTGCGCCCCGGGGGCGCAGCGGCGTCGCTTACGGCCTCGTTTCGGGTTCGTCGTCGGACCCAGCCGTGTCGCCTGTGTCCGACGAGTCGGCCTCGGGCTCCCCAATTGCGGACTCGTCGCCGGCATCGGCCGGTTCCGGCGGGAGCGGCGGAGCGCCCTGGCGCGCCAGGAAGGGAACGGGGGCGCCCCTGGGGCGGAAGCGAGCGCGTGGCCGCGGCGGGCGGGGGCCGTTGCCGCTGAACGCCTTGCTGAAGAAGGCCGAGACACGAGGCCAGGCGCGCCTGACGGGATAGGCCACGATCAGGATCGCCGCCCCGATGGGAAGGACGAAGATGCCGAGCCAGATGAGGACCGTGAGGACCACGCGCCCGACTGCGGAGAGCGCATAGACCGCCCCGCGCGCGGTGGAGTCCAGGTTCCAGCCACCGACCACGAGATCCTCGCCCTCGGTGACCGTGACCGTGAAGCTCTGGGAGCTGCTCACGCGGCCGGCGTCGCTCATGGCGCTGACCGTGAAGGTGACCTCGTACGGCCGGGGACGGTGGTCGGAGAAGCGGTGGGACACCTCGACGCGGGTGGCGCCCTCCTCGGGATTGCCGATGGTCGACGGCGATCCGTCTCCCCAATCCCACTGGTACTCGTAGTCCCAGAGCTCGGAGGGGCGTGTGAAGGAAGCGGCGTATTTCGAGCTGTCGCCCTCCTCGACCGTGCGGGGGTCCCCGGCAAAGACCTCGATCGCCGGGACCCGCTTGACCTCGATGAGCAGCGAGTCCGTCCCCTCGGCCCTGCCCCCTTCGCCCGCGCCGGTGAGCTGCAGGGTGACGATGTAGGGCGAGTCGAGGTCGCTGCTGTAGGAGTGGGTGACGGTGGCGGTCACGCGGGTGCCATCGGGAGTGAGGACGCTGCCCCGGCCCCTTGCCCGGCTCCCATCGCCGAAGTCCCATTCGAAGGAGTACTCGTCGACGCCGGGTGGTGCGGTGAACGAGGCCTGGAAGCGCACCGGCTGCCCGACCCGGTAGGAGGCGCCGGGACCAGCATCGACGTCGATGGTGACGGCGGCGAGCTTCAGCTCGACTTCGATAAGGGAGAAGGCCGCGACCTCACGGAGGTAGTTGAGGCGGCCCTGGATGCTCTCGATCTGGAGCTGCAGCGCAGAGAGCTCCTCTTGCACGAGCAGCGCTTCCTCGACGGTCTCGGCTTTGTCGAGGAAGGAGAGCAGGCGCTGCTCGGTGGCGCGGAGACTGTTGAGGCGGGACTCGCTGTCAACGAACTCCTCGGTGACATCCCGGCTGGAGACCTGGAGGGACTCGACCTCGGAGGCCACCGACTCGAGCTCGGAGAAGGCCCGGTTGAGCGAGCGGGCGGGAACGCGAATGGCGATCGAGCCGCTGTGGCGGGCGGTCTGGTCGGAGCTGACGATCCAGCCGCCGAGCCTGGCGGCGATGGCGCGAACGTCGGCGGTGGCTCTGGCAACGTCGCTCACGACGAGTGACATCTGGGCGGTGTGCACGATGACGCGGCTCTGGGCGATCGCGGCCGTGCTAACCATGCGGTGCCCGGCGCCGTCACCGCCATCGTCCGCAGTCTCGGCAGCCGCGGCAGCTGCTTCCTGGGCGGGCGCCTCGGTTGCGGCCGCGGCCTGGGTCTCGCGTGCCGGCTCCTCCCTCGCCGCCGCCTCGGTGGCGGCGGCGGCAGCCTCGTAGTAGGCCGAGTCATCGTCATCGTCGCCACCGGGACCACAGGCGGCGAGCGCCACGAGCGCCAGGACCAGCGCGGAAAGGGGAATCCAGGGACGCCAGAACGAGGTGGGGGCCATGTGACCTCTCCAGCGGCAGGGTAGCAAAGCCGAAGCCGGACGCATGTGCCACATATGAGCCAATACGCGCCCTGCCCCGGAATCGTTCCCTGGGCGGGGAGTCTCAGACGCCGAGAGGCCCACCGCGGCGGTGGGCCTCTCCGGAATCCAGGTACGCCGCCCGGGGCTTACGCCACGCTGATGGCGGGCTGCTGCTCGCCGCGGACGAGCTGGCCGGGGCGGGCGCCGGTGTCCTCACCGTCACGCATGATGACCTCGCCGCTCACGATCGTGGCGACGAAGCCCTCCGCCCGCTGGACGAGGCGGCGGCCATCGGCGGGGAGGTCGTGGGCGAGCTCGGGGGCCCGCAGCTGCAGGCGCTCCAGGTCGATCACGTTGACGTCGCCCTTCATGCCCGGCTTCAGGACGCCGCGGTCGTTGAGGCCGTAGAGGCGGGCGGTGTCGCTCGTCATCTTCTTGACGACGAACTCGAGGGGCAGGCCCTCGCCCCGGGAGCGATCGCGGGCCCAGTGCGTGAGCATGAAGGTTGGCATGCTCGCGTCGCAGATCACCCCGCAGTGCGCGCCCGCGTCGTCAAGGCCGAGGGCGGCGCGCGGGTGGGTCAGCATCTTGCGGACCACGTCGTAGTTGAAGTCGGTGTAGTTGAGGGTGGGGGCGAAGAAGAGGCGCTTGCCGTCGTCTTCGAGCAGGAGGTCGTAGAAAAGCTCGTGCGCTTCGCGGCCCTCACGCTCGGCCATGGCGGCCACCGAGTCCTCCTCGGAGGGCTCGTAGTCGAGGGGTTCCTGGAGCTGGAACACGCGACCGAGGTTGATGAAGGCGATGTCCTGCTGGGCAGCCTCGAGTTCCTCGATGAGCTTCGCCTTGATCTCGGGCTTGCGCATCTCGGCGGCGACTTCCTCAATGGGGACGCGGCGGAGGTGGTGGGCATCGCCCTCGCCGAGCTTGTAGTGGCCGCTGATCTCCTGGAAGGTGGGCGCGTTCACCCACGGGTGGTTCGTCTGCAGGCCGAGCAGGACACCCGGCGCGCGGGCAGTGACCTGCGGATAGAGATCGGCGCCCTCGGCGGCGGCCTCCTCGGAGAGGTCGAACATGCGCTTCCAGTGATCGGGCTCGGCATCGAGCTGGACGAGGGCGAAGGTGATGGGGCGGCCGGTGGCGGCGGAGACGCGCCGCATCCAGGCGACCTCGAGGTCGGGCAGGTTCATGTCGTCGCCGGTGACGCCCGCGGGGGCGAGCTCGAAGACGCCGGTACCGGCCTCGGAGAGGGCCTCGCCGAAGGCCATCATCTCGTCCTCTTCGGCGAAGGTGCCGGGCACGTTCACGCCGTCGATGGCGCGGTGGACGATGGTGCGGGAGGTGGAGACGCCGAGCGCCCCGGCCTCGATGCCCTCACGCACGAGCTTCTTCATCTCGAGGATGTCCTCGGGGTTGGCGGGCTCGTTCATGGCGCCGCGCTCGCCCATGACGTAGGCGCGGACGGCGCCGTGGGGCACCTGCGTGCCGACATCGAGGGCCTTGGGGAGCGTGTCGAGGTAGTCGAGGTACTCGGGGAACGTCTCCCAGTTCCACTGCATGCCAGCGGAGAGGGCGGTGCCGGGGATGTCCTCGACGCCCTCCATGAGTCCGATGAGCCACTCGTGGCGGTTGGGGGCGGCGGGGGCGAAGCCGACGCCGCAGTTCCCCATCACGACCGTGGTGACGCCGTGCCAGCAGGAGGGCGTGAGCAACGGGTCCCAGGTGATCTGGCCGTCGAAGTGGGTGTGAATGTCGACGAAGCCGGGGGTGATGATCTGCCCGGTCGCGTCCACCATCTCGCGCCCCTCAGCCTCGATGCGGCCGATGGCGGAGATCCTGCCGTCGTCGATGGCGATATCGCCCTGGAAGGGGGCGTCCCCCGTCCCGTCGACAATGGTGCCGTTGCGAATGACCAGATCGTGCATGGAGCGCCTCCCGGAGCGGGCGCGCGCTGCTCGGAGCGTCATGCGCCCTATCGCGGCTAACGGTACTGAATGGGGGGTGGGGCTACAAGGAGTAGCGGCGAGGAGCGGCCCGGCCCCGAGTCCTATAGTGCGCGGCCATGCCCCTCTTCTCCTCCCGGCGGGAACGGTGGCTGTGGCTGTGGGCGCTGGCCGTGGTGGCGGCGATCTTCGCCTCGCTCTGGGTCGGCGGGCAGCTGGCGGAGGCGCTACGCGACCACGAACTGCTCGACGAGGTCCTCCGGGCTGGGCTGTTCCTGCTTGGGTTGGTCCTCCTTGGCGCGACTACCGTCGTGATGGGGGTGTGGTCCCGCCCGGGGGGAGTGGGGATCGCGGTCGCGATAGGGATCGCGGCCGTCTACCTGCTGGTGTTCCTCCGCATCGGAGTCCTGGAGGAGCGCTCGCACCTGATCGAGTACGGGGTGCTGGGGATCTTCGTGTACGCGGCCCTCGCGGAGCGCGCTCTCCAGGGCCGGCGCGTGCCGATGCCCGCGGTGCTGGCCATCGTCGGGACCTCGGCGGTAGGCCTCCTCGACGAGTGCCTCCAACTGTTCGTGCCCGACCGCGTTTTCGACCCGTGGGACATCCTCTTCAACGTACTGGCGGCGTCGCTGGCGGTAGGGGCAAGCATCGCGCTGGGGTGGGCGCGGCGGCGGCGGAGGGGGACGTGAATGAGCGATGGATGGGGTGGAGTGCAGAGTAGGGCCGACACCCCAACGCTACTCCTCGTGGGAAATCACTTGGAGGGCACATAGGATCTCTCGTAGTTGGTGTTACCCCAACACACAACTTCGCCGGCCTCCGTCACGGCGCAGGTACGGTACCCACCGGAACTGATGACCACGTAGCGGTTGGGAGGCGGAACCACCAGCCCGCTGCCTAGCTCCCAGCAACGCGCCTCGCCATCGTCGGTGAGGGCGCAACCACGCTCATACCCGGTGCTCACAGCCATGTAGGGGCCATCCGGCAGCCCCGGTGACCAGCGATTGCCAAAGTGCCACCAACACACCAGTTCGGCCGAATCCGAGATGGCGCAAGCCTGACCGGGGCCATCACTCAGGGCTACAAGGCTGCCAGGCAGCCGGTGCGCCACGGAGTCGCCGTCCCTGTATGACCTCCATCCGATCCAGCAAACGGCAGCGCCCTCTTCCGTGAGTCCGCACAACCCACCTACTCCGAGAGTGACGAAGGGCGTCTCCTGGCGCTCGACGTATTCAACATCATCGATATACATGCCATCTCCCTTCTGCCGACACAGTGCGTCTCCCGACTCAGTGACCACACAAGCTCCGTCCCACGCCCAACCATCGGTGGCCACAGCCACAGCCTTGTAGGCACCCGCCTCGAAGAGACCCGAGACACTCCGACCCCAGCAGACGACCTCACCCGTTTCCGCGAGTGCACAGGAGCCGTTCACACCTGCACTGATGGAGACGTAGCGACCGGCCGGAGCCTCGGCCTGTCCGAAGTCGTTCCAGCCCCAGCACAGTGCCTCGGCATTCGGCGTGAGGGCGCAGGTGTGGTTGAGGCCATCGCTCACCGCCACATACTGGTTCGGGTCGGGGTCGGGGCGCTCCAGTTTGTTTGGTAGGTCACGCCAGCAGACGGGCCTGCCGGTTTCAGTGAGGGCACAGCCATAGACCGGCTCCCCCTCATACCGGGAGTTGCCCGCGCCTATCCCAAGAGCCACGAAGCGCTCAGGGCCAGGGTCCGGAGGAGTCATCACCCTGGCTGTGCCGGGGTCCCAAGACACCAAGTCGGTTGCCGGGGGCCTACAGACTGCCTCTCCACCCTCAGTGACGGCACACAAGTGGCCCCCACCCGCAGCAAGCGCCTCGTAGCGCGTTGGATCGTCGACACCAACCCCCAGGCACGGAGACTTGCCGGCAGCTGTCAGCCAGCAATCGTCGCTGGCCCATGTGCTAGCTGGTCGGTAGCTACCCGGGAGCTGCCCCACGTACTGGGACTCCCGGTCTGGCTCAACTTCATTCCACGACGCTTCCCAGCAGACGGCCTCTCCCCTGTCTGCCGTCGCACACGCAATCCGGCGCCTGTGCTCCCAACCTCCCGCGGGGAAGAAGCTAGCGGAGGACCACACGCCGATGGAGGTGAACACTCCAGCGGGAGGCTCGGACGGCGTGGGAGAGTCGTCCCCGGCAACCCAACAGACCGCCTCGCCTTCTACAGTCAGCGCGCAGAAATAGGAGCCGAAGTAGGCAGTGTCCCACCCGATGGTCGCGTATCGACCTGGGGGCGCATCCTTTGACGGGTCAGCTTCACCTTCCGGTATCGGTCCGCCACCGCTCGCCCAGCAGACGATCGCACCCTCGTCTGTGATGGCGCAGGTGCCCGCTCCCTTAGCCTCGATGAACGTGTACGTGCCGGATGGGGTGTCCCAGACAGTCCCGCGCTCGATGTCCCAGCAGACGGCCTCGCCGTCCTCGGTCAGGGCGCAGGCGTGGGCCGCGCCGACGGTGATGTCGGTGTAGACGCCGGGCGGTCCGTCGAATACAGGGGTTTCGGGGAGGGAGGGGCGGACGGCAGGGAAGAGA
>VXPF01000158.1 GCA_009839725.1 Dehalococcoidia bacterium
CCCCCCCCCCCCCCCCCCCTATTTTATTCCAACCCCCCAGCCCAACCCTCCCTTCCTCTCCGTCTCTTGGGCTCGGAGATGTTTATAATATACAGAGCGGGGAGGGAGGGGAGCGTCACGTACACGCCGAGGACGCGCTCGGGGTAGCGGGCGCCGAGGGTGCCCGACATCATCGCGCCGAAGTCGCCACCGGCGGCGGCGAAGCGGTCGTAGCCGAGGACGTTCGTCATGAGGTCCGCCCACATGTCCACGCCCTTGCTGGTCTGGAGGCCATCGACCCGCAGGGGGGTAGAGAAGCCGAAGCCGGGGAGGGAGGGCACGACGACGTCGAAGGCGTCCGCGGGGTCGCCACCGAAGGCGGCGGGGTCGGTGAGGGGGCGGATGACCTTCTCGAAGTCCCAGAAGGTCCAGGGCCAGCCGTGGGTAAGGATGAGGGGCATGGGGTTCGGGCCCTTGCCCTTCTCGTGGATGAAGTGGAGGGGCACGCCGTCGAAGTCGACCTGGTAGTTGTTGAACGAGTTGATGCGGGCCTCGGTCTCGCGCCAGTCGAACTCGTGCCGCCAGGAGTGGAGGAACGACTGGAGGTACTCGCCGTTCATGCCGAAGCGCCAGTCCTCGTTGGCGAAGTCGGGGGCGAAGCGGGTGTTATCGATGCGGCGATGGAGGTCTTCGATGGCCTCGTCGGGGACGGCGACGGTGAAGGGTTCGGGCTGCGGCATTTGGGCCTCCGTAGTGGTTCGCCCGCGCACCTTACCGGAGCGGGCGATGGGTGGGGCGGCTAGACCTCGGACAAGTCGACGGCGCGGCCTTCGGTGCGGCTGCGGTGGGTGGCCTCGATGACGCGCATGTACTCGACGCCATCGGGGAAGCTGGTGAGGGTGACGGGCGCGTCGCGGCGGATGGAGTCGACGAAGTCCTGCTCGACGCGCCACTCGCCGGCGGTTCCGGGGTCGGGGTCGAGGGGGGCGGGGTCCTCGCCCAAAGGGGCGAAGGTCATGGTGTCGCCGAGACGCCAGTGGAGGGTTCCGGCCGAGCCGTAGACGGAGATGCCGTTGGCCTCGGGCGGGGCGGCGTGGAGGACGGTCGAGACACGGTAGGTGACACGCCCACCGCGCTCGAGCTCGGCGAAGACGCCGAGGCTGTCGGGTACCTCGATGGCGGTGCGCTCGCCCGTCTCGGCGTTGGTGCGCTCGCGGATGAAGGTCTCGCCGTGGGCGAGGACGGAGCCGGTGGGGCCGAACCAGCGCCCGACGATCTCGGTGTAGATGCCGTAGGCCATGACATTCATGCCGGAGAGGTCGGTGCGGTCGCGCCAGTGGAGGGGAGCATCGAGATTGAGCGAGGCGCCGCCGAGGACGGTGACGTGCACGTCGCGGACATCGCCGATGGAGCCGTCTTCGAGGAGACGGCGGACGGTGCGCCAGCTCTTGAAGTCGAAGGGAGCGGGCACGAGCTGGGCGACGAGGTCGGGGTGGGCCTCGGAGGCAGCGAGCATCTCGCGCGCCTCGGTCGCGTTCATGGCCATGCGCGCTTCGCAGAGGACGTGCTTGCCCGCCTCGAGGGCGGCGATGGTGAGGTCGCGGTGCTTGTAGGGCCAGGTGCCGACGCAGACGGCGTCGATGTCGCCGGCGGCGAGGAGGGTGGCGGCATCGGGCTCGACGCGGGGGATGCCGTACTCGTCGGCGATGGCTCGGCCGCTGGCTTCACTGCGGTTGCAGACGGAGACGAGCTCAACCTCGCCGGTCTCCTGGAAGCCGGGAATGTGGCGCAGCTTCATGTTGCCGCCGGCTCCGATGAGGCCAATTCGCAGGGGTGCTTCGTTCGAGGTCATGCGGGGCTCCTTCTGGCTAACGGCCCTGCCAGCGGGCGGGGCGCTTCTCGGAGAAGGCGCGCGGGCCTTCCTTCGCGTCTTCGGAGTTGAGCACGGCGCGGCTGACCCACTCACCGGTCCGGTACGACTCATCGACCATGAGCTGCCGCCACTGCTGGGCCATGAACTTGCTGCCCTCGACGGAGAGAGGCGCGTTCTCGGCGATCATGCCGGCGATGGCCTCGGCGCGGGGCATGAGGTCGTCGGGGTCGAGCACCTCGCGCACGAGGCCCATGCGGAGGGCGTCGTCGGGCTCGACGCGGTCGCCGGTGAGGAGGATGTACATGGCATCGCTGAAAGGGATGAGGCGGGCGAGGTGGTGGATGGCGTAGCCAGCGAGGATGCCGCGCTTCACCTCGAACAGGCCGAAGAACGCCTCGGTGGAGCAGATGCGGATGTCGCAATCGAGGGCGCGCTCGAGGCCGCCTGCGATGCAGAGGCCGTTGATGGCAGCGATGAAGGGCTTGGGGGAGCGGGAGAACGGGAGGCTGGAGGCGGGGTCGAAGCTGCGGATGGGAGCGGCGCGGTCGCCACGGTCGACGTTGCGCTGGTTCATCTCCTTCAGGTCGGCCCCGGCGCTGAATGCCCGGCCCGTGCCGGTGAGGATGCCGGCGCGCATCTCGGGGTCGGCGTGGAAGTCGGCGAGCGCCTCGGCGAGGTCGGCCATCATGGTGCCGCCGAGGGCGTTGAGCCGCTCGGGGCGGTTCATCGTGAAGACGGCGAAGCGGTCGCGCTTGTCGTAGAGCAGGTCGGGCATGGGTAGCCTCCAGTGCTGGGCCGCGTAGTCTCGCACGGACACACGCGACACGTGACCGTGACCACTCGGCGCCGGTTACTCGTCCCTTCCGATGAGCGTGAGGTAGGCCTCCTCAAGCGAGGAGGTACGGGTGGTCATGTGGTCGACGTGCTCGGCGCCGATGTGGGCGACGATCGGGCCGGCGTCCTGGTCCGAGGGGATGTGCACACGGACGGTCTGGAGCATGCCGTCCACGCCGACCTCCACGTGCTGGACCTGCGGCAACTCGCCCAGTGAGGCCTGGAGGCCCTCCCTTGGCTCGCGCAGGAAGATCTCGACGACGGTCGCACTGCCGAACTGCCGCTTGATCGCGGCGGGGCTGCCCTGGGCGACGACCTCGCCGCGGTCGATGACGATGAGCTCGTCGCAGAGCTCGTCCGCTTCGAGCATGAAGTGGGTGGTCAGCAGGATGGTGCGGCCGCGCTCCTTGAGCTCGCCGACCAGGTGCCGGAACTCGAAAGCGCCAAGGGGGTCGAGGCCGGAGGTGGGCTCGTCCAGGAAGAGCACGTCCGGCTCGGTGAGGAGGGCGCGGGCGAGGTGGAGGCGCTGCTTCATGCCGCGCGAGTACTCGAACACCTTCGAGCGCCCGCGTTCGCCCAGGCCCACGAGCTCGAGGAGCTCGGCGGAGCGGCGATTGGCCTCGCGAGGCGAGAGGTGGTTGATGGCGGCGAAGTACTGCAGGTTCTGCTCGCCCGTGAGGCGGCCGAAGAGACCGCGGTCGCCGCCGAGGGCGAGGCCCGTGCGGCGGCGCACCTCGCGCGGGTGCGAGGCCACGTCGAAGCCGGCGACGCGGGCGCTGCCCGCGGTCGGCAGGAGGAGAGTCGAGAGCATGCGCACGGTGGTGGTCTTGCCGGCGCCGTTCGGTCCGAGCAGGCCGAAGATCGTGCCGGGGCGCACATCGAACGAGATGTCGCTGACCGCGACGATCTCGCTGCCCCGGCGCAGGGGTCCGCCGCGCTGGAACGTCCGCCGCAGGTTGCGGCACTCGATCATGGGGGCGTCGTTGGTCATTCCTCACCTCCTGCGAGGATGCCGCGCCGCCGGGCGGCACGGTCGATGAGCGTGAAGACGGCAAGGCCGACGAGCGCGTAGGCGCCGGCGACGGCCAGCTCGAGCAGCAGATCGGGGGCCACGCTCGCCACGGAGTCCCCGGCGAACGCGCCCCGCAGCGCCTTCAGCCCGTGCGTGATCGGCAGTCCGTTGGCGATCACCTCAAGGGCCGCGGGAAGGCGATCGACGGGGATGATGAGGCCCGTCAGCCCGAGCAAGCCTCCGTACCCGATGGCGGAGAAGAGGAACCAGTCGTGGTACAGGGCGGCGAAGTTCCCGAGGAGCAGCGAGAGCATGAGGATTCCGATGGAGACGACGACGATCGCGACTGTGTAGGTGAGGTAGTTCAGGTCGCCGGCGTTCAGGTCGATGACGAGCACGGCGAGGAGCGTCGTGCTGACGGCAGTGAGGGGGCCGTTGTAGAAGTGGCCGACGCCGCGGGCGAAGTAGGCGGAGGCCCTGCTGGCAGGGGAGCCGAAGAGCAGGTGCAACGTCCCGCCCGAGCGGTCGTTGGAAAACGACTGGGTCACGCCGCCCACGTAGATCCAGACGATGGCGTAGACGACCATCCCGATGCCGAAGCGGTCGACATCGCCGACGGAGGCGAAGCGGCCGATGAGGATGAAGTTGAGCAGCGTGAGAAAGGGCGCAAGGACGATGTTGCTGACATAGGGGAACGGCGTCAGCCAGTGGAAGAGGCCACGGTAGGAGAGGTAGGCCTGCAGGTAGAAGTTCTGGACCCTGTCCATGCGCCTACTCCGTCAGCCCGCCGGAGAGGCGGGCGCGCCTCTCCGCTCGAAGGAAGAGGGCGACTTCGACGGCGGCAAGGAGGACCAGGAGACCAACCGCCGGCAGCCAGTTGAGGGCCACGCGGCCGAGGTCTTCCTTCCCGTTGATGGACCAGATGAGCGCCTCCATGGCCCATGCCGTCGGCAGCAGGCGGGCGAGCCACTCGAACCAGTTGGGGAGCAGGGCGACGGGGTAGAAGAAGCCGCTGAGGACGACGCCCAGGGGCATGATCGCGTTGAAGAAGCCTCCCTGGGCGCCGACGAGGAAGCTGAGCGGCGCGAACAGGAACTGGAGGGCGACGACGGCGAGGACGACCAGCGTGAGGGAGAGGGCGAAGGAGACCGGGTACTCGATGCTGGCGACCTCGTTCGCGACGAGGAGGGCGGCAGCGAAGGACAACAGCCCGACCATCGCGAAGAACACGACGAAGGCGAGCGACTTCCCGAGCATCACGAGGGTCAGGGGGGAGCGGGACAAGAGGTTCAGCTCGAGCGTCCCTGCCCAGCGCTCGTCGAGCAGGGAGAAGCCGGTTCGGAACACGCAGACGTTCCAGACCACGACGAAGGCTGCGCCGACGGCTATCGAGAGGGAGACGCCCTGTTCGACGCTGGCGCGAGCGATCCAGGCAGCCGCGGCCGCGGTAGGCACCTGGCTGATCCCGATGAGGAATATCTGGTAGCGGCTCGCGGTGACGCGCCACTGCTGCAGGAAGGCCCCTTGCAGTGCGTACAGGTGGCCCATGCCGCTCCTTTCTACGAAAGACGCATAGCCCGGCTCCTCCAGGAGAGGAACGAGGGGTCCGGCTGTCGAAGACGGCTCTTCGACGGCTGGAGAAGAGTTCGGAAAGACTAGTAACCCGGCGCTTCGATCAGATTTGCAGGAGCGCGCCGTAGTGTCTAGCTGGGCCGCGAAGCGGCGACCTCGAGGGGGCGCCGGGGCGATCGCGGCTGGCTCAAACAGGCAGCGCGAACGGCGGCTGTTGGTATGCTTCCCCGCATCCACCTGATTGGCGCTTGCGAGGGAGGAACTCGGTCGTGGACATCTTCGAGGTTATGTACAACTGCCGTGCGATGCGGCGGATCAAGCCGGACCCGGTTCCGGAGGAGCTGCTGCTGAAGCTGGCGGACGCGGGCAACCACGCGCCCACGGGCTCGAACGTGCAGAACGTGCGCTGGGTGATCGTGCGCGACCCGGAGACGAAGCGGCAGCTGGCGGAAGAGAACCGGAAGCACCTCACGGCCTTCATGGCGGCGGACACGGTGGAGGAGCTGCCCCACCACCCCAAGGAGAAGCGGGACCGGATGAGGGAAGCCGTGATCTGGCAGATCGAGCACATGCACGAGATTCCGGCGCTCGTCATCGGGTGCCTGGAGTTCTCGGAAGTGCAGGCCGATCCGACGCGCTCAGGAGGCGGCGGCTACGTCTGGCCGGCGGTCCAGAACGTGCTGCTGGCGGCGCGAGCGCTGGGGCTGGGCGCGACGCCGACGACGCTCGGCCTGCGGGACCGCGCGAGGGTGAAAGAGATACTGGGTCTGCCGGACACGGTGGAGGCGTACTGCATGCTGCCGGTGGGCTACCCGATGGGGAACTTCGGGCCGGTCACGCGGCTGCCGGTGGAGGAAACGGTCCACTGGGACCAGTGGTAGGGGCGCCGGCCCTCGCATGACGCATCTGTAGCGGGTGGGGTGGCGGCTGGTAAACTCCACCGATATGCCTCTAGGGGATGAGAAACGGCTGGAGCGGCGGCGGCGGTTGCTGGCTGCGGCACGGGAACTCCTCGGACGTGTCGGGTACGGCAACGTCACGATGAAGGGGCTGGCGGACGAGGCGGGAGTCACGGCGCCGACGCTCTACAACACGTTCGGAAGCAAGGACGACCTGCTCTTCGAGGCGGTGCTGGAGCACTACGAGCAGCTCCTGGAGGAAGCGGGGCCGGCGACCGGCGTTCGCGGTCTCGACCGGGTCATCTCCATCCTGACTTCCACGGCGGAAACGATGAGCCGCGAGCCTCAGTATGTGCAGACGCTCATGGACTCGTTCAGGTCGCGGCCGGGCGCACGGGCGCTGGGCAGGGCGCTGCGGCTGGAAGGGCTGCAGGCGCTGGTCGAGGCCATGGAGGAGATGCGCTCGGACGGCGATCTCCAGGAGTGGGTGGACCCGACCCTGATGGCCACGATCATCAGCGGTCTGCGGCGAGGCGTCACCATCGACTGGGTATCGGGGCGCGTGGCCTTTGACGACCTGGCCGACATGACGATCTGTTCCGCCTGCGTGATGCTCGCAGGCGTCACCACGGGCGAGGCCGCCGAGCGATGCCGGCGCATCGCCGAAGAGCGCCAGGGCCGCCTCTCAGTGCGGGAGGCGGGAACCCGGACAGAGCAGGGGAGACAGCTCGGCTCCCTGGTCTAGGGGACCGTTCCCGACCAGCAGATTCGCGACGATCGTCCTCACCGGGGTATGTTCTCGCGCGCGGGAGGAAACCATGGCGTCTGACTTCGACTTCTTCGACCCCGAGTTCCAGAAGGATGTGCACCCGCACTTCGCGCGGATGCGCGAGGAGTGCCCGATGGCGAAGGTCGAGGAGCCGTTCGACTGGTATGCGGTGACGCGGGAGAAAGACGTACGGGCGCTGCTGCACGACTGGAAGCAGTGGACGAGCGAGCTGGGACCGGGGCTGGCGCGCTCGGGCGGCGGGGTGCTCGTGAGCGTGGACCCGCCGGAGCACACCTTCGACCGGCGGCTGGTGAACCGCGCCTTCACGCCGGCCAGCCTGCTGGCGATGGAGCCGCAGATCACCGAGTTGATCGAGGAGATCATCGACGGGTTCGTGGAGCAGGGCGAGGGCGACTTCATGGAGTTGCTGGCCGTGCCCGTGCCGCTGATCGTGATCGCGTGGCTGCTGGGACTCGACCCGGACCTCCTTCAGCAGATGCGTCCGCGGGCGGACAGCGTCATCGCGCCCAACGCACTGGAGCAGGAAGAGATGGCTCGGCAGATGGCGGCGGAGGTCGAGTCGGAGGGCAGGGACGCGGCTCGCTCCACCGCCAGCCGCAGCATGTCGGAGGTGCAGTACTTCCTCGGGACGATCGCCGAGCGACGGGCGATGCACGCCGCCAACGAGGAGATGCCGCAGGACACGCTCACGGCGCTCGTGACGGCAGAGCTGAACGGCCGCACGCTCACTGACGACGAGATCATCGGGTTCATGGGCTTCCTCTTCATCGCGGGGAGCGCGACGACGACGCAGCTCATCGGCAACATGATCTACCGGCTCCTGCAGAACCCCGACCAGATGGAGCTGGTGAAGAACAACCCGGACCTGTACGACACGTGCGTGGAGGAGAGCCTGCGCTACGACGCGCCGGTGAACGGGCTGTTCCGCACGGCCGTTGAGGACACGGAGTTCCTGGGGGTGCAGGTTCCGAAGGACACGAAGGTGCTGTGCATGTTCGGGTCGGCGAACCTCGACCCGGAGATGTGGGAAGACCCGGAGAAGTTCGACGTGACGCGGGACTACGAGAAGCTGAAGCTGCACTACGCCTTCGGCCAGGGCATCCACTACTGCATGGGCGCCCCGCTGGCACGGGTCGAGGCGAAGGTGGCGCTGAAGCTGGTGCTGGAGCGAATGCCGAACCTGCGGCTCACGGGCGAGCCGGAGGAGATCAGCGCACCGGTGCTGCATGGCGTTGAGACGCTGCCCGTGGCGTGGGATCCTCCCTCGGCGAGCTGACCGGGCGGACCGGTAGAACGGAGCAGGCAATGCAGAAACTGGTGATCGAGCGGCGGCTGTGCCTCAAGTCGGGGCAGTGCTCCTACCTGCAGCCGGACGTGTTCCAGCGGGACGAGGAGAACTGGCCGGTGGTCGCGGTCGAGCACCCCAAGGAGGAGCAGGTCGACCTGGCGAACGACGCGATCGAGATGTGCCCGGCGCAGGCCATCAGCCTGGTCGAGGACGGCGAGGGTTAGCGGTGGCGCTCGTCCTGCCCGATGCGGTCAAGCGGGACTTCAACGAGGCCTTCGCGGAGGGGCATCCGATCGTGGTCGCGGGCGTGACCATCGACGGCGAGCCGACAGTGAGCTTCCGGGGGACGGCGCAGACGCTGGGCGACTCGGCGGTGGCGTTCTGGACCCGGGACGCGGCGGGGAGCACGCTCACGGCGTCGCTGGAGATGCATCCGGTGGTAGTGCTGGTCTACTCGAATATGGCGGAGCGGCGCTTCTACCAGTTCAAGGGGCGGGCGCGGCTGAACGCCGACCCGGACATCGACCGCGTGGTGTACGACAACTCGCACCCCATGGAGCAGGAGCGCGATCCCGAGCGCAAGGGCAAGGCGATCGTGGTGGAGCTGACCTCCGTGCGAGGCCGGGGCGTGGACGGGCCCTTCCTGCTGGAAGCCGACGAGTAGGGAACTCGGCGCGCAGGGACTGGCGGGCAACGGGGGGACTGCTAGGGTATTCGGCGGCGTCGAGGGCTTGCAGCACTCGATGCGACGCGACGTCAGCGTAACCACCGGAGCGTGAGTTCGTGAACGGTTTCGGGCGGCTGCTTGCCGGGCTTCTTGGCCTCGCCGTTGTGGGCGGGGCGGCGTGGGTCGTGCTGCGGGCGCTGACGGGAACCGGGCCGGCGCCGAGCCGCGCGCGACAGGCGCCCCCGCAGCGCACCGACGCCCTGGCGGAGGCGACCGCAGCGCCCCCCACGTGGGAGCCTGCCGCGGAGCCGGAGAAGGTTTCCTTCCTGTTCGACTGGTGGCCGCGGTTCGCGTGCCGCCACCCGTGGGTGGTGATCGCCGGGGCGGTGACGTTCGTCGTGGTGTGCGGGGTGTTGTGGGGCACGATGCGGGGCGAGTTCGGGACGGGCAGCTTCACGCTTCCGGGCACCGAGTCGCAGCGGCTCAGCGACCTTCTCGACGAGCGCTTCCCCAGCGTGGCGGGCGACACCGCGGAGATCGTGTTCCGTGCCCCGGCGGGGATCGAGAACCCGGACGTGCGGGAACAGATCGAGGCGCTGCTGGAGGAGGCAGCGGAGTTGGCCCAGGTGCTGGAAGTGACCTCGCCCTACGAGGAGGAGGGCCGCATCTCGCCGGACGGCACGATCGCGCGCGCCACGGCGCAGTACGAGACGGGGGCGAACGAAGTCGACGACGCCAGCATCGAGGAACTCTTCCACTGGCGGAATGAGGTCTCCCAAGAGGGCCTGCAGGTGGAGCTGGGCGGCATAGTCCCCACCGCCGGCGAACGCGAGGCCCCGGGGTACTCGGAACTCGTGGGGCTGGGCGCCGCGGTCATCATCCTCCTGATCGCATTCGGATCCGTGACGGCGGCAGGGCTCCCGATCTTCACGGCCCTGCTGGCCCTGATTCCCGCCTTCTTCCTGATCGGGGTGGGCGCCGGGTTCGTGAACTTCGCCAGCTTCACGCCGCAGTTCGCAGCCATGATCGGCATCGGTGTCGGGATCGACTACGCGCTGCTGGTCGTGACGCGCTTCCGCGAGGCCTTGACGACCGAAGGGACGGTTACCGAGGCGGTCGTGAAGGCAGCGGGAACCGCCGGACACTCGGTCCTGTTCGCCGGCTGCAGCGTGGTCATCGCGCTGATGGGGCTGTGGGCGATGGGTATTCCACTGCTGTCCCTGACGGCGATGGGGCCGGCGATCGCCGTGGGGTTGGCGGCGATCGTGGCGCTCTTCGTCCTGCCGGCCATCCTCAGCCTCGTCGGGCACCGCATCAACCGGCTGGTCATTCCCGGGATGCGTATCTCGGCGGTTCAGCACCGGAGCGGCATGGGGTACTGGCTTGCGCGAACGATCCAGCGCGCTCCGTGGCTCTGGCTCATCGTGGCGACGGTGGGATTACTCGTCCTGGCGTATCCGGCGCTTGATGTCAGGCTCGGTTCGAGCGATGCCGGGAGCAATCCCAGCTCACTCTCGTCCCGCCGCTCGTACGACCTGCTGGCGGAGGGGTTTGGGGTCGGCTACAACGGCCCGATCGTGATCGGCGCCGCCCTCGAGAGCGAGGAGCAGGCGGCCATGTTCGAGATGCTTCCCCGTGCGCTGGCGGCGGAACCGAACGTTGTCGGCGTCTCGCCTGTCCTGTTCAACGAGGATCGGTCGGCGGGACGGATCGTCCTGATCCCGGGGAGCTCGCCCCAGGCAGAGGAGACGGACACGCTCGTTCACCATCTCCGGGACTCGCTGCCGGAACTGACGGCCCACTCGGGCGGAGAGGTGCTCATCGGCGGTCCCACAGCACTCTTCATCGACATCGGAGAACGCGTGCGGGAGCGGGTGCCGGTATTCCTGGGGGCGGTGATCGGCGCGAGCTTCCTGCTCCTGATGGTGGTGTTCCGATCGTTGCTCGTGCCGGTCAAGGCGGCGCTGATGAACGTGCTCGCGGCGGGGGCGGCCTTCGGCATTCTCGTGGCGATCTTCCAGTGGGGGTGGGGCGCCAGCATCGTCGGCCTGGAGGGGACGGGGCCGATCGAGTCGTTCCTGCCCATGATGATGTTCGCGGTGCTGTTCGGACTGTCGATGGACTACGAGGTGTTCCTCGTGAGCCGCGTGCGCGAGGAGTACCTCGAGACGGGCGACAACGCCGAGGCCGTGGCTCGGGGGCTGGCAGCCACCAGCCGCGTCATCTCGGCGGCGGCGGCGATCATGGTGGCGGTGTTCCTCAGCTTCGCGTTGAGCGACCAGCGGGTGGTGAAGGAATTCGGCATCGGACTCGCGGTGGCGATCTTCCTCGACGCGACGGTCATCCGGCTGGTGCTGGTACCGGCGGCCATGCAGCTCATGAGCGACGCGAACTGGTGGATCCCGGGCTGGCTCAACCGGGTGCTGCCGAGCCTCGGGCTGGCGGACGCAAGCGCCCGCGAGCAGCTTCCCGAAGGCGCGGTCGGGGAGTAGCGCCGACAGAACCGAGGCTCCGTATACTCGCCGCATGAGCGAAACAGCGGCCCAGACCGTCCTGACCGTCGTCTCCGACTTCGTCTGACCCTGGTGCTACCTCGGCCTCGGCGAGGTCGACCGGCTGCAGCGGGAGTACGAGGGGGTAGAGGTCCAGTTCGCGCCCTACCTGCTCGACGCGAGCGTCCCGCCGGAGGGGCGGCCACAACCGCCGCCCTCGGGGAAGCGGAGCGAGGCGCGCAGCTACATGGAGCAGCGGGCGGAGTCGGCGGGGATCCGGTTCACGCCGGGGCGCACGCACCGCTCAAGCTCGATCCTGTCGCTCGAAGCGGCGGAGTTCGTAGCGGACCACCACGAGGACTGCGCGGGCGCGTTCCACCGGAACGTCTTCAAGGCGTACTTCGAGGACCTAGAGGACATCGGGCAGGTGGACACGCTCGTCCGCCTCGGGGAGGAGACGGGATTGCCGGGGGACGAACTGCGGCAGGCGCTCGAGGACGGGGTCTACCGGCGGCAGGTGGAGGAGGCGGTGGAGGGCGCGCGCCTGGCGGGGGTGCGTTCGGTGCCGACGTTCATCTTCGACGAGCAGTACGCGATCGTGGGGGCGCAGGAGTACGAGACATTCCAGGCGGTGATGAAGGAGCTCGGGCGCGAGCCTCGCGCCGAAGGGGAGCGGGCATGAGCGACGAGACGCCCCGCGTCCTGCAGACCGCGGGGGGAAGCGACCGGCCGGACTGGCCGGCGGTGGAGAGCGCCATCCGGCAGCTCGCGACCAATTACGCGCTGGGGACGGACGCCATCGGGCGGGACGAGCCGGAGGTGGGGCGGGCGCTGTACCACCGGACGTTCACGCCGGACGCGGACATCTCGATCGCGGGAAACCCGGACACGCAGCGGAGGGGTCCGGACGAGTGGGTCGGGTTCGTGGAGGGGACGTTCCGGGGGGCGGGGCACGTGGCGACGCAGCACCTGATCGGGAGCGTCAACATCGTGCCGAGCGAGGACGGCGGGTCGGCGGAGATGTCGACGTACATGCACGCCACCCACCGCAGCCCGGCGGGGGACCTGCTGATCGTGCTGCTGACGTACATCGACCACGCCGTGCTCACGGACGACGGCTGGCGCATCGCGAAGCGCACGCTGTACCCGATGGGGAGCTGGGTGCAGGAGGCGCCGCAGGCGTAGGGCGCGACTCTCGTACCCAACAGGGGCGCTTCGGGGTAGGCTCCGGCTGCCCGCGCGGGGATGCGGGCGGAGGAGGGGAGCATGCCTTCGGAGCTGTTCGAGAAGGGGCTGGCCATCAGGCGGGAGGTGCTCGGGGACGAGTACGTGGACCGTTCGCTGGCGCAGGCCGACGAGTTCACGATGCCGCTTCAGGAGCTGGTGACGGAGCACGCCTGGGGCGCGATCTGGGGTCGCGAGGGGCTGTCGCGGAGAGACCGGAGCCTGCTCAACCTGGGGATGCTGACGGCGCTGAACCGGCCGCACGAGCTGCGGCTGCACGTTCGCGGGGCGCTCAACAACGGCCTCTCGCGGGAGGAGATCCGCGAGGTGCTGCTGCAGGCGGCGGTTTACTGCGGCGCGCCGGCGGCGCTCGACGGGTTCCGCGTCGCGCGGGAGGTGTTCGCGGAGGTCGATAGCGATGCCTGAGGCGATTGCCAGCATCGGTTTCGTGGGACTGGGGAACATGGGGTGGCCGATGGCGCACCTGCTCGACCCCCACTACTCGTTGACGGTGCACGACGCCCGCGCGAACGTAGCGGAGTCGTTCGCGGCCGAGCACGCCGCCACGGCGACGACAAGCCTGGCGGAGCTGGCGGCGGCGAGCGACGCCGTTATCACGATGCTGCCGAACGGCGACATCGTGCGCGAGGTCGCGCTCGGGGACGGGGGGTTGGCGGCGGGGTTCGTCGGCGGGAGCGTGCTCCTCGACATGAGCAGCTCGGCGCCGCTGGGAACGCACCGGCTCGCGGAGGACCTGGAGCCGCGCGGGGTGGCGGTGGTGGACGCGCCAGTCTCGGGCGGCGTGGCCGGGGCGCGGGGCGGGACGCTCGCGATCATGGTGGGGGGCGACCCGGACGAGATCGCGCGCTGCCGTCCGGTGCTGGAGCACCTGGGCCGGGTCATCTACGAGATGGGGGGCTCGGGGACGGGGCACGCCATGAAGGCGCTCAACAACTACTGCTCGGCGGCCGCCCTGTCATCAGCGTGCGAGGCGCTCATCGTGGGGGACCGCATGGGTCTGGAGCCGGCGAAGATGGTCGACGTGCTCAACGCCTCGTCGGGCCGGAGCGCCGCGACGCAGGGGAAGATCGCGGAGGAGATCCTGAGCCGGGACTTCAGCGCCGGGTTCACGATCGCGTTGATGGCGAAGGACGTCGGCATCGCCGGGGGTCTGGCGGAGGGGCTGGCGATGGAGGCGCCGATCCTGGCCCGCACCCGCGACCTGTGGCGGGACGCGGCGGAACTGCTCGGGGACACGGCGGGGGTCACGGAGATCGTGAAACTCTGGGAGGAGTGGAACGGGGCCGAGCTGGGGTCGGGGTCCGGCTGATGGGCACTAGCTGTCGCTGAGGTAGGCCTCATCGAGCCAGCCGCGTACGACGTCGTCGACCTGCTCGGGGGTGGCGATATTGAGGACGTGGTAGTAGGTCCTACCAAGGTCGACGACCTTGCGGGAGATGCGGGGGTCGTCGATCTTGCGGGGCAGCAGCATGCTGAGCTGCACCCAGCGGCGCATGGGGCGGAGCTGCGCGAACGTCCGCCTGCGCTTGAAGAAGATGCCGACGGCCAGCGGTTCGACGTAGAGGTCCTCGTACCGCGCGAGGTGGGCGTGAACAGCATCGAAGACGGGCCGTTCGTGGGGCGGTCCCGTGGCGAAGTACTCCTCGATGGTGAGGCCGGGGGCGCAGTCGTGTTGCTGGCGGGTGCGGCCGAACTCGCGGGAGCACTCGGGGCAACGCCAGCGGGACACGTGAGGTTGCCGGGCGGTCATCCCGACGGTCCCGCTACCGCTTCTTGATGGGCGCGCCGAGGATGACGTCGGGGACCTCGCCGCCGGCGGCGCGGATGGCCTCGGCGATGGCTTCGGCCTCGCCCTGGTTGTTGGCCACGCGCTCGTCGACGGCGCGGGCGTGCGAGCGCGCGGGCCGTTCGTACACGCCGTTGAAGTGGGGCATGACGTAGCGCGCGAGCAGCTCGTAGTGGTTGCGCATGCGCTCGGGCGGGGCGAACTCGTTGCCCATGAGGAGGATGCCGCCGAAGCCGCCGCTACTCGACTCCCAGATGTTCTTCAGCCCAGCGGTGACTTCCTCGGGCGTGCCGAAGAGAGCGCCGCCGTTGTCGACGCACCAGTCGGCGTAGTCCTCGGGGCGGCCTTCGTAGGAAGGGGCGGGACGTCCGAGGGTGCCGGAGAAGTACTCGAAGTCGAACTCGTGGAGGCCCACGCTGATGTCGCGGCAGGCTTGCTCGCGACTCTCGGCCACATAGATGCGCGTCATGATCCGGTAGTCGCGGCGGTCGAGGGTGTGGCCGTGCTCGGCGGCCGCGTCGGAGGCGGTGTCCCAGATGCTCTTGAGGCCGGGGCCGAGGGACTTGAACGAGGCGCCGGAGAGGATGCCGACGCCGTGCTTCCCGGCGACGCGGGCGCTGCCGGGAGAGGAGGTGGCGGTGACGAAGACGGGGATGCCCTCCTCGTGGTAGGGCTGGAGCTGGCAGGCGGCGTTCTTGAGGGCGAACCAGCCGGGGCTTTCGTGGGTGACCTCCTCGCCGTTGAGGAGACGCAGGATGACGCCGAGGCCCTCGTCGAGGCGGGGCCGCAGCTGGGTGGGGTGGAGGCCAAGCTGGGGGGTATCG
>VXPF01000016.1 GCA_009839725.1 Dehalococcoidia bacterium
TTTTTTTTAATGATCCGGCGACCACCGATATTAACACGCTTAAGATCGTCGGCAGCGTCAGATGGGTATACGACACAGACCCCCACGCCCGCTCCGTAACCCGAGCCCACTCCCACCCCCGAGCCGGAGCCGCCCATCGACTCCACCCCCAACGCCCTCGGCATCCGAGAGGTCTCTACCGACGAGGTGTTCACTCGGCTCGAGTACCCCCCCGGCGAAGAAATCCCCGGGGATACCGGCCTGTTCTTCCTCGATGTCGAGACCGGCGCCGTCGAGGGCTGGCAGAGCGTCGATGGCCGTTCCCCCGAACCCTCCCCCGGCAACCGCTACGTCGCTATCGAAGGCGCCCTCCACGACCGTGTCGAGGGTCGCACCTTCTCCTGGGACCCCGCGGCGCTCCGTCGGGTCGCCTGGGGCGACGGCAAGGTCGTCTTCGAGCGCCTTGACGGGGAAGTGGACAGTCAGACCCCCTATGTGCTCGTCGATTCCTCGATGGAAGAAGTTGGCTCGTTCGCAATCACCGCCGGCTTCACCATCGCGATGGCCGCGCTCGACGAGGACACCCTCCTGCTCCGCGACCCCGAGGTACCGGGCCAGCTCTGGCTTCTCCAGGTCAACACGCCCCAGGTGCCGCTGATCGTGCTCCCCTCGCCGGTCAGCGCCTCCCGTGTCGAGGGTGGGTTCGCCCTCGTCGCCGGACCCTTTGGGGAGAGCGCCGACGGCGTCGAGACGTGCCGGGTGTTGCGCTACGACTGGTCGGCATCCGTTGTTTCGGATGTGTCCATCGCGTGCGCCGGCGACCCGGACGTGATCGCCAGCGGCATCCATCTCTCCCACGACGGCCGCTGGATCGCGGCCACCACGCGAAACCTCGACTGCTGCGACCCCCTCGCTCCCCCCGACACCCGTTTCCCCGCTCTCTCCGAGGTCTCCGTCTTCGATGCCTCCACCGGCGAGGAGCAACTCCGCGTTCCCGGCGCCGCCTTCCCCCACCGCCTCGGCGGTGACCCCGGTGTCTGGCTCGCCGATGGGTCCGCGCTCGTGCTCGAAACCGTCCTCGGCCTCCAGCTTGTCGGCCTCGACGGACAATGGCTCCTTCCCCAGCCGTCTTCCCTCCCCGAGGGCATCCTGCTGCCCGCTCCCGACGACCCGGCCCGCTTCCTCCACGACATGCAGACCGTCGCCGACCTCGGCGGCCAGATTCTCGCCTCGGCGGAGTTCGCGGAGGTCGCCTTCCTCAGTTCCTGGGGCGATACGAGCGCCGAGGCGCGCATCTACGAACCTCCCGCGTTGACGGCTGCGTTCGCAGTCAACCCCTCGGTCCTCCCCGCCATCCAGACTCCCCCCTTCGACGAAGTCCTCACCGCCGAGGTCGTCGTCGACTCCTGCCTGAACGTTCGCGCCGAGGCCACGACCGAGTCCGAGATCGTGGTCTGCCTGCCCCCCGAGCGCGTCGTCGAGCTGGTTGCGCACCCCTCCGACGGCTACGTCGTCGCGGGGCCCTGCGTCGAGGACGATCTCTACGGGAACTGTGTCTGGGCCTACGTCCTCACCGACGATGGCGAGCAGGGATGGGCCTACACCGACTTCCTGCGCTGGCCCGGAAGCCCCATCCCCGGCACCGAAGTATTCGCCTCCGAAGCGGAAGATCCGGAAGGGTAGCTACACCGTGAAGTAACGCGCCTCCGGGTGGTGCACGACGATCGCGCTCGTCGATTGCTCCGGGTGCCACTGGAACGTCTCGCCAAGCTCCACCCCGATGCGCTCCGGCCCCAGCAGCTTCGCGATCCCGACCTGTTGCTCCAGGTCCGGACAGGCCGGGTACCCGAACGAGTAGCGCGACCCCTGGTACCCCTGCCGGAACAGCTCCCGCATGTCCGTCGCATCCTGACCGGCGATGCCCAGCTCCTCGCGCACGCGCTTGTGCCAGAACTCCGCCAGTGCCTCCGCGCTCTCCACCCCGAACCCGTGGAAGTGCAGGTAGTCCCGGTACTCGTCCGACTCGAACAGCTCCTGCGCCAGCTCCGTCGCCCGCGCCCCCACCGTCACCAGCGTGAACGCGACCGTGTCGTACTCCCCGCTCTCGCCATCCTTGAAGAAGTCGGCGATGCAGAGCCGCCGCCCCGCCGGCTGCCGCGGGAACTGGAAGCGCACCGGCTCCCCCGCCGGGGCGTCCCCCTCCACCTCCGGCCACACGAGCAGGTCGTTCCCCTCCGCCCGGCACTTGTAGTAGCCGTACACCACCTGCGGCGTCAGCAGCCCCTCCCCGATCGCGCGCTCCTGCCAGCCCCGGAACACCGGCCGCACCTCCTCCGCCACGAACGCCTCGTACTCCGCCTCGCTCCGGTCCCCCCGCTGGTACCCCCACTGCCCGCGGAAGAGCGCCACCTCGTTCACGTACGGGAACACGTCCCGCAGGGGGACGCCCCGCACCACCCGGCTCCCCCAGAACGGCGGCGCTGGCACGGGCGCGTCCCGTGCCACCTCGGATCGCGCGTACTCCTCGCGAGCGCCCGCCTCCGCCTCGACCTGCGTCGCCGCGGGGGCCGTCCGCGCCGGTTCCGGCCCCTCCCCGGCCACCACCCGCCCCAGCGTATCCAGCCCCTCGAACGCGTCCTGGCAGTAATAGACGTCGCCCTCGTACACCGCCCGCAGGTCGTGCTCGACGTAGCGCCGGTTGAGCGCCGCGCCCCCCAGCAACACAGGGAAGCGCGAGAGCCCCCGCGAGTTCAGCTCCTCCAGGTCCTCGCGCATCACCACCGTGCTCTTCACGAGCAGGCCGCTCAGCCCGATCGCGTCCGCCTCCACCTCCAGCGCCTTGTCGATGATGGTCGCGATCGGCTGCTTGATGCCGAGGTTGTCCACCGTGTACCCGTTGTTCGAGAGGATGATGTCGACCAGGTTCTTGCCGATGTCGTGCACGTCCCCGCGCACCGTCGCCAGCACGATCCGTCCCTTGCCCGACCCCTCGACGCGGTCCATGTGCGGCTCCAGGTGGCTCACCGCCGCCTTCATCGTCTCCGCGCTCTGCAGCACGAACGGCAGCTGCATCTTCCCCGACCCGAACAGCTCTCCCACCACCTTCATCCCGTCGAGCAGGTGCTCGTTGATGATCGTGAGCGCCTCCATCTCCTCCAGCGCCTCGTCCAGGTCTCCCTCCAGCCCCCGCCGGTCGCCGTCGATGATGCGCTGCTTCAGCCGCTCATCCACCGGGAGCGCCGCCTGCTCCTCCGCCCGCTTCGGCGCCGACTCCACCTCCTCGAACAGCGAGAGGAAGTGGATGAGCGGGTCGTAGTCCTCCCGCCGCCGGTCGTAGATCAGGTCGCGCGCCGCCTCGATCTGCTCTTCGGGGATGCGGCTCAGCGGCCGGATCTGGCGCGCGTTCACGATCGCCGCGTCCAGCCCCGCCTCCACCGCCTCCGCCAGGAACACCGAGTTCAGCACCCGCCGCGCCGCCGGCTTCAACCCGAACGACACGTTCGAGACCCCCAGGATCGTGTGCGTCCCGGGCAACTCCGCCTTCACCCGCCGGATCGCCTCCAGCGTTGCCATCGCGTCGCCGCGCAGATCCTCCTGCCCGCCCCCCAGCGGGAACGTGAGCATGTCGAATAGCAGGTCGCCCGGCTCCATCCCGTACTGCCCCACCGCCAGGTCGTGGATCCGGTGCGCCACCCGCAGCTTCCAGTCGACGTCGCGCGCCTGACCCTCCTCGTCGATGACCAGCGCCACCGCCGCCGCCCCGAACCGCTTGATCAGCGGCAGCAGCCGCGTGATCTTCCGCTCCCCATCCTCCAGGTTGATCGAGTTCACGATCCCCTTGCCGCCGTACAGCTTGAGCGCCGTCTCGATCACCGGAACTTCCGTCGAGTCGAACACCAGCGGCAACGTCGCCTGCGTGCGCAGCTCCCGCGCGAAGCGCTCGACGTCCGGCGCTCCCTCGCGACCCACGTAGTCGACCATCAGGTCGAGCACGTGCGCCCCCTCCGCCGCCTGGTCCCGCGCCAGCGCCACCACCCCCTCGGTGTCCTCCTCCAGCAGCAGCTCCCGGAACGCCCGCGATCCCGTCGCGTTCATCCGCTCCCCCACCACCAGGAACGACGTGTCCTGCTCGAAGGGCACGCTCGTGTAGAGCGAGCTGCACGCCGCCTCGATCGTCTCTGGGCGCGGTTTCGGCCGTGGCCGCCCCACCTCCGCGATCGCCGCCTCGAAGTGCTCCGGCGTCGTTCCGCAGCACCCCGCCGCGATGCTCGTGCCCAGCTCGTGAACGAAGATGCGCTGGTACCGCGCGAACGCCTCCGGGGTGAGCGGGTAGCACGTCTCCCCGTCCCGGATCTCCGGCAGCCCCGCGTTCGGCCCGATGAACACCGGCCGCCGCGAGTTCTGCGCCAGGTGGCGCACGTGCTCTACCATCTGCTCCGGTCCCGTCGCGCAGTTGATGCCGATCACGTCGACCGTGTCGAGCGCCTCCAGCGTCGTCAGCGCGCAGGCGATGTCCGAGCCCAGCAGCATCGTGCCCGTCGTCTCGATCGTCACGCTCGCGATCACCGGCAGGCGCGTGTCCATCTCCTCGAACACGTCCTCGATGGCCCCCAGCGCCGCCTTCGTCTGCAACAGGTCCTGGCACGTCTCGACCTTGAGCACGTCGATGCCGCCCTCGACCAACCCCCGCGTCTGCTCCCGGTAGCTCTCGACCAGTTCGTCGTAGTCGATGTGCCCCAGCGAGGGCAGCTTCGTCCCCGGACCGATCGTCCCCAGGCTGTAGCGCGGCCACTCCGGCGTCGAGAACTCGTCCCGCACGCGCCCGAGCTGCTCCGCCGCGAGCCGGTTGATCTCGCGCACCCGGTCCTCGATGTCGTACTCGGCGAAGACCACCCGGTTCGCCCCGAAGGTGGCGGAGTCGACCGCGTCGCAGCCTGCCTCGTAAAAGCTCCGCTGGATGCCTTCCAGCAGCTCCGGCTTCGAGACCACCAGGTATTCGTTGCAGCCGTCCAGCCCGCCGTAGTCCTCCGGCGTCGGCTTCAGCGAGAGGATCGTCGACCCAATCGGACCCGCCGCGAACAGCACCTGTTCGCGCAGCCGGTTCAGGAACGGAAGGTCACGCGCGACGTAAGCGAACGGTCCAACCCCACGGAAAGCTGCCGTTCAAGGGTAGCAGCGCTGCGCCCTTGGCTCTTGCGGCGCCGCCGTCTTGTCCACCCCGGTCACCAGCCACTAGCCACTAGTCACCAGCCACCCTATTATTGTTGACAGACTTACTCGACTTTAGGCAGGAGGCGATTCTTGCGGCGGCATCACCGCCGCGGGACGGGTCAGATGCGCTGTTCCACGCGGGGCGACTACGGGCTGCGGGCCCTCATCGAGCTGACCGACCACTACGGTCAGGGTCCGCTCCAGTGCTCCGAGATCGCCCTCCGCCGCCACGTCCCCGAGCAGTACCTCGACCAGCTCCTGACGACCCTCCGCAAGGCCGGCCTCGTCCGTTCGCAGCGCGGGCCCGCCGGCGGCCACGAGCTTGCCCGCGACCCCAGGGAGATCTCCGTCTACGACGCCATCGTCGCGCTGGAGGGCAGCCTCTCCCCTGTCGCCTGGCTCGACGAGCCCCCCGACCGCACCGATCATCCCCACCAGTGCGGCCAGCGCGAGATATGGGAGCGCATCAGGGAGTCGACCAGCGCCATCCTCGCTAGCTACTCCATCGCCGACTTGCACGAGAGGGAACCTCAGGCAGTCGCAGGCAGGTATCAGATATGACCGCACCGACGCGTCCTCGCGTCGCCGAGTCCATCCTCGACCTCGTCGGTGGCACTCCCCTCGTGCGCCTCAACCGCGTCGTGCCCGAGGGTTCCGCCGCCATCTACGGCAAGCTCGAGAGCATGAACCCCGGCGGCTCCGTCAAGGACCGCATCGCCCTCGCCATGATCGAGGACGCCGAGCGCTCCGGAGCGCTCCGTCCCGGGACAACCATCATCGAGCCCACCTCCGGCAACACCGGCATCGGCCTCGCCATGGTCGCCGCCGTGAAGGGCTACCGCCTCATCCTCACCATGCCCGAGGACATGTCCGTCGAGCGCCGCCGCCTCTTCGAGCGTTTCGGCGCCGAGGTCCACCTCACCCCCGCTATCGAGGGCATGACCGGCGCCGTCTTCGCCGCCAGCCAGCTCGCCGAGAGCGAGTCCGACGTCTTCGTCCCCCAGCAGTTCGAGAACCCCGCCAATCCCGACGTCCACCGCCGCACGACCGCCCGCGAGATCATCGCCGCCACCGACGGCCAGATCGATGCCTTCGTGGCGGCCGTGGGAACGGGCGGCACCATCACCGGCGTCGGCCAGGTGCTACGCGAGGAGCTCGGAGACCGCATCCAGATCGTCGCCGTCGAGCCCGCCCGCTCGCCCGTCCTCAGCGGCGGCAGGCCCGGCCTCAGCGGCATCCAGGGCATCGGCGCCAGCTTCGTCCCCGGCGTCCTCGACCGCGAGGTTTACGACGAGGTCATCCGCATTGAGGACAAGGACGCCTTCGCCATGACCGCCCGCCTCACCCGCGAGGAGGGCCTCCTCGTGGGAATCTCGGCCGCTGCCAACGTCCTCGCATCCCTCACCGTCGCCGAGCGCCTGGGAGAGGATGCCCGTATCGTCACCATCCTCTGCGACACCGGGGAGCGGTATCTCAGTGTCGACCTCTAGTCCGGCGGCGGGAGCCGCTCCACAATCCGATGGCCCCAACGGTGGGCCCCACAGCGAGGCAGAGCCAGTGACTGTCAACGTGTACGTCCCCACCCCCTTCCGCCATCTGGTGGGCAATCGCATCCGCGTGCGCGCCGCCGGGGCGAACCTGCGCGAGGTCATGGACGACCTCGACACGCAGTTCCCCGGTTTCGGCGCCCAGGTGCGCGACGCCACCGGCGAGCTTGCCACCCACATTGGGGTGTACGTGAATCAGGTCGAGATCGACGCCCTCGACGGCGAGGCCACCTCCCTCTCCTCGGGCGACGAGGTCGCCTTCATCCCCGCCCTCGCCGGCGGCGCCGATGTCGTCCTCACCCCCGAGATGGTCGAGCGCTACAGCCGCCACCTCATCATGCCCCAGGTCGCCAGCGTCGGGCAGCGCAAGATCATCGAGGCCAGGGTCCTCGTCGTCGGCGCCGGTGGGCTCGGCTCACCCGTCGCCCTCTATCTCGCCCTCGCGGGGATCGGCACGATCGGCCTCATCGACTTCGACATCGTCGATCGCTCCAATCTCCAGCGCCAGATCCTCCACCAGACCGCCGACATCGATCGCCCCAAGGTCCAGTCGGCGAAGGAGACCCTCCTCGCCCACAACCCCAACATCGACGTCGTCCTCCACGAGGCGCCCCTCACCAGCGACAACGCCTTCGAGATCATCGAGCAGTACGACATCGTCGTGAACGGCGCCGATAACTTCGCCACCCGCTACCTCGTGAACGACGCCTGCTACCTCCGCGGGAAGAAGCTCGTCGATGGCTCCATCCTCATGTTCGATGGCCAGGCCACCACCTACCTGCCCGGCCAGGGCTGCTACCGATGCCTCTACCCCGCTCCGCCCCCGCCCGGCATGGTCCCCAGCTGCGCCGAGGCCGGCGTCCTCGGCGCGATGTGCGCCACCATCGGCAGCATCCAGGCCACCGAGGTGCTCAAGCTCGTCCTCGAGCAGGGCGAGCCCCTCGTCAACCGCCTCCTCCTCTACGACGCGCTCTCCCTCGAGTTCCGCACCGTCAAGATCCGCCGCGATCCCGATTGCCCGCTCTGCGGGGACAACCCCACCATCACCGAGCTGATCGACTACGAGGAGTTCTGCGGCGCCCCCTTCCCCCACCCGGAGGAAGAGGAAGCCGCCGTCTAGCCTCGAACCAGCAAGCCAGCACCAGGAGAAGCAGCCCGTGACCTCAGCCACCGCGCCCACCGTCCGCATCCGCGTTACCGCCGTCCTCCAGAAGCTCGTTGGCGGGCAGAAGGAGATCGAGGCGAGGGGCGCGACCGTGGCCGAGGTCGTCGACGACATCGAGGCCAGCTACCCCGGCTTCAAGGCCCAGATGTACGGTGACGACGGGCAGCTCCAGCGCTTCGTCAACGTCTACCTCAACGACGAGGACATCCGCTACATGGGCGGCGCCGCCACCGTCCTCAGCGACGGCGACGTCCTCGACATCCTCCCCGCCCTCGCCGGGGGCTAGTCCCGCCCGCCGTGGCTCTCTACCGTTCCATCCTCGACCTCATCGGCGATACCCCCCTCGTCGAGCTGCGCTCCTTCGCCCCCCGCCCCGACGTCCACATCTACGCCAAGCTCGAGGGCCAGAACCCCACCGGCTCGGTCAAGGACCGCATTGCCAAGGCGATGATCGAGGCGGCCGAGTCGCGCGGCGAGCTCAAGCCCGGCGACACCATCCTTGAGCCCACGTCCGGGAACACCGGCATCGGCCTCGCCCTCATCGGCAAGCTGCGCGGCTACAACGTCGTCTGCGTCATGCCCGAGAACGTGAGCGAGGAGCGGTCGCTCCTGCTCCGCTCGCTCGGCGCGGAGATCATCTACTCGCCCGGCGAGCTCGGCTCCAACGGCGCCATCGTGAAGGCCAGGGAGATCGTCGCCGCCGACCCCGGCCGCTACCACTTCCCCTACCAGTACGGGAACGAGGCCAACCCCGCCGCCCACGAGCACGGCACCGCCGTCGAGATCCTGCGCGACCTCCCCGAGACGACCGCCTTCGTCGCCGGACTCGGCACGGGCGGCACGCTCACCGGCACCGGCCGCGGCCTCAAGGCGCGCAACCCCGGCATCCGCGTCATCGCCGCCGCCCCCCACCCCGGCGACAACGTCCAGGGCCTGCGCGCCCTCGAAGAGGGCTTCATCCCCGAGATCCTCGACGAGTCCGTCCTCGACGGGAAGATCGTTGTCGACAGCCAGACCAGCTTCGCCCTCACCCGCGACCTCGCGGAGAAGGAAGGCATCTTCGCCGGCGTCAGCAGCGGCTCCGTCATCCGCGCCGCTCTCAGGGTCTCCGAGCGCCTCGAAGGCGAGCAGCACATCGTCTGCCTCCTCGCCGACGGCGGCTGGAAGTACCTCAGCTCCGGCCTCTGGACCACCGACTGGGACGACCTCCCCGAGGACGTCGACGAGATGATCTGGTGGTAGCGACCGATCGGTCGTAGCCCCACCCACTACACTCCCCCCATGCGATTCGGCGTCACCCTCCCCAACGGTGGCTACGGCGGCGACCCCGCCACCCTGATCCAGCTCGCCGTCGACGCCGAGCAGGCGGGCTGGGACGGGGTCTTCCTCTGGGACACCCCCTACGCTGCCGCCCCCGACGACCCCCCGCCCCTCCTCGCCGACGCCTGGGTGCTCCTCTCCGCCATCGCCGATCGCACCGAGCGCGTCCGGCTCGGCACCATGCTCACCCCCCTTGCCTGGCACCGTCCCTGGCTCATCGCCCGCCAGGCCGCCACCATCGACCGGCTCTCCGGGGGCAGGTTCACCCTCTCCGTCGGCCTCGGTGCTCCGCCCGACGAGGGTCCCTGGTTCGGCGGCGACGAGCTCGACCGCCGCACCCGCGCCGCCATGCTCGACGAAGCCCTCGCCGTCCTCGAGGGCCTCTGGAGCGGCGAGCCCTTCGCCTTCGAGGGCGACCACTTCAACGTGCGTGAGCTGACCTTCCTGCCGACCCCCGTCCAGCGGCCGCGAATCCCCATCTGGGTCGTCGGCGCCTGGCCCCGCGACCCCGCCATGTGGCCCCGCCGCAAGTCGATGCGGCGCGCCATCCGCTACGACGGCCTCCTCCCCAACGTCTTCGGCGCCGACGGGGAGATGGTGTTCGACGCCTCTGTCGACGAGGCCCGCGACGACCTTCGCGCGATGCGCGATTGGGTTGAGCGCGAGCGGGAGGGCGGCCGGCCATACGACATCGTCGTCGAACGCAGCCTCCCCGACGTGGACGCGGCCGAGGTCGCCCGCTGGGAGGAGGCGGGCGCCACCTGGTGGCTCGACGACGCCTGGTGGGAGATGTGGGGTTCCCCCGACGACCCCGAGCCCCTCCGCCGGCGCATCCTCGGCGGCCCGCCCCGCTAGCCGCTCTCTTCCCGCCCCGCTATGCTGCCGCCAGCATATCCCTGGCCGGGAGCGACCCGTGTCCCTCGCCCGACGCCTGCTCGTCCTCCCTGCGCTTTGCGCCCTCGTCTTCGCCGCCGCCTGTGGCGGTTCCGACGACGACCCCGGCACCATCATCCTCGCCACCACCACCTCTACCTACGACAGCGGCCTCCTCGACGAGCTGGTGCCCCGCTTCGAGGAGCGCACCGGCATCACCGTGAAGGTCATTGCCGTCGGCACCGGCGCCGCCCTGCGCATGGCCGGCGAGGGCAACGCCGACGCCGTCCTTGTCCACGCTCCCGAGGCCGAGGCCCCTTACGTGGCGAGCGGCGACCTCGTCTCCAGCCGCCTCGTCATGACCAACGACTTCGTCATCGTCGGTCCCCCCGACGACCCCGCCCGCGCCGCATCCGCCTCCGACCTCCCCGCCGCGCTCGCCGCCATCGCCGCCGACGGCCGCTTCGTCTCCCGGGGCGACGACTCCGGCACCCACAAGCGGGAGCTCGCCCTGTGGGGCACGGCCGGGATCGACCCCTCCGCCCTCCCCCGCGAGGAAACCGGCCAGGGCATGGGCGCGACCCTCACCATCGCCTCCGAACGCCGCGCCTACACCCTCACGGACCGCGCCACCTACCTCGCCCTCCGCGATGTTCTCGATCTGACCGTCTTCGTCGAGGGCGACGCCAGCCTCCTCAACCCCTACCACGTCCACGTCGTCAATCCCGACCGGCACGACGGCGTGGCCGCAGAGCAGGCCGAGGCCTTCGCCGCCTTCCTCCTCGAGCCCGCGACCCAGGCCCTGATCGGGCGCTTCCGCGCCGAGGAGTTCGGACGCTCGCTCTTCACCCCCGCCCTGGAGTCCCCCGTCGGAGGCGGCTGATGGAGGCCATCTGGGACGGTCTCGTCGAGGCGTTCCGCCTCATCGGCTCCGGTGATGGCGACCTCTTCTCCATCGCCGGCCGGACCCTCCTCGTCTCCGGCTCCGCCACCGCCCTCGCCATGGTGGTGGGCGTTCCCCTCGGCTACCTGCTCGGACGGGCCCGCTTCCCCGCCCGCACCCTCATCCTTGCCGGGGTGGGCACGGGCATGGGCATGCCTCCCGTCGTCGCCGGCCTGATCATCTGGCTCCTGCTCGTGCGCAGCGGCCCCTTCGGCGGCTTCGAGCTCATCTACACGAAGCAGGCCATGATCATCGCCCAGTTCCTCATCGCCACGCCCCTCGTCATCGCCTTCACCGCCGCCTCCATCCAGTCACTCCCCGCCCGCCTCCCCGACCTTCTGACCGTGCTCGGCGCGGGACGCCTGCGAACCCTCTGGCTCCTCGCGAAAGAGGCCCGTCTCGGCCTCCTCGCCGCTGTCATGGCTGGCTTCGGCGCCGTCGTCTCCGAGGTGGGCGCCTCCATGGCCGTGGGCGGGAACCTCGCGGGCGATACCCGCGTCCTCACGACCGCAATCGTCACCGAGACGAGCCGCGCCGATACGGAGCGCGCCATCGCCTACGGCCTCGTGCTCCTCGCCATGGCCTTCGCCATCGTCGCCGTGCTCACCGTCGTGCAGCAGCGGAGCCCGCGCTGATGGAGGCGCGGATCGAGGGCGTCCGCTTCGCCTACGGCGACCGTCCCGTGCTCGACGTGCCCGAGCTGCGCATTGAGGCGGGCCGGGTCACTGCCCTGCTCGGCCCGAACGGCTCGGGCAAGTCGACCCTCCTCCGCCTGCTCGCGGGGCTCGAACGCCCGCGCTCCGGACGCGTCCTCGTCGGCGGGAAGCCCGCCCCGCAGGCCCGCTCCTCCGTCGCCTACGCCTTCCAGGAGGCGGTCTTCCTCAGCGGCTCCCTGCGCGCCAACCTCGACCTCGCCCTCCGCCTCCGCGGCCTCGCCGCCGACGAGCGCCGCTCCCGCCTCGCCGAGGCCGCGGGCGCCTGCGGGGTCGCCCACCTCCTCGACCGTCCCGCCAACCGTCTCTCCGGGGGCGAGGCGCAGCGCGCCAATCTCGCCCGCGCCCTCGCCCTGCGCGCCCCCCTCACCCTCCTCGACGAGCCCCTCGCGGGCTTCGACGAACGCGGCCGCGGCCAGATGCTGGAGGAGCTCCCCGCCCTCCTGCGGCGCTTCGCCGGGACGGCCGTGCTCGTCACCCACGATCGCGACGAGGCTCTCCGCCTCGCCGCCGACCTGGTGCTTCTGCGCGAAGGATGTGTCCGTGCCGCCGGCCCCAAGCGCGAGGTCTTCGCCTCGCCTCCCGACCCCGACACTGCCGAGCTCCTCGGCTACACCATCCTGGGGACCGACGCCGGCCTCGCGGGCATCGCCCCCGGGGGACTCCGGCCCGGTCCCGGCGACTTCACTCTCACGCTCCAGGTGGAAGAGGTCGTCGACCTCGTCACGGCCGCCGAGGTCATCGGGAGCAGCGGGGGCAGGCGCATCGCTGTCCGCTGCCCCCCCGGCGAGCCCCTTCCCGCCCCCGGCGAGCAGGTCTCGGTGAGCGCGCCCACCGAAATGGTCGTGTCCTTTACGGTCCCCGCGCCCGAAACTGTTGACAGGGCCTCCCGCGCTTCCGTAGCGTGACTGTCGCGATGGATGTGCAAGCGGCACCCACGTCCCCACGGCGCCAGTAGGGCGCCGTTTTCGCGTCCGGGGCCGCCCGCGACAGGAGGGTTCCAGCGAACATGCAGTCGAGCATCATCGGCAAGATCGAGAAAGCCAGGCGCTATGCAGCCGAGCCCGAGCGGTTCGGCGTCGAGGTCCTCAGCGTGATCGTCCGGGGCGACAACACCGACCACCGCGTCGAGTTCGCCGACGAGGCCTGGTCCTGCACCTGCGGGTTTTTCGGCGAATGGTCGATCTGCAGCCATACGATGGCGATCGAACGCGTCCTCGCGGGCCTCGTCCCGCCCCAGCCCCTCCCGGTGGCGAGCGCCACGGGCACCTAGGGCCTCCCCGCCCCCGTCCCTCGTTCCGTACCATGGCGGTCCGTCTCCGCGCCGATCGGGAACGGACACCGCCATGACGTCGACGCCCCCTCGCCCCCGTCTCCTCCTCGCTCTCCGGGCGGCGAAAGCCGCCGCCTTCCTCAGCGCCCGCCTGCGCGGGGGCGGCGCTACTGCCCTCCCCGGCCTCCTCGCCGAACGCATCGACCCCGCCTTCGTCGCCACCCTTGCCGGCCGGCTCGAAGGCGGGGCGGTCCTCATCACCGGCACCAACGGCAAGACCACCACCGCCCGCCTCCTCGCGGAGATGGTCGCCGCCGCCGGTCTCGCCGCTGTCCACAATCGCGAGGGCTCCAACCTCACGCGCGGCATCGCCTCCGCGCTCGCCGCCGCCTCCGACTGGCGCGGCCGCCCCCGCGATCCCGGGGCCCTCGCCCTCATGGAAACCGACGAAGCGACCCTTCCCGCCGCTGTACGCGCCCTCCGCCCCCGCGCCGTCGCCTTCACCAACCTCTTCCGCGATCAGCTCGACCGCTACGGGGAGGTCGACACCGTCGCCGCCCGCTGGCGAGAATCCCTCGCCCTCCTGCCCCCGACGGCGACGCTCGTGCTCAACGCCGACGACCCCTCCGTCGCCGAGCTCGCCCTCGACTGGTCCGGACCCGTCCACTGGTACTCCCTCGCGGGCGCCCGCGCGAACGCCTCCTCCCCCGGCCCCGCCGACGCGCGCTGGTGCCGGGCCTGCGGCGGCGGCTACCGCTATGAGACCCGCTACGCCGCCCACCTCGGCCGCTGGAGCTGTTCGGGCTGCGACCGCACCAGCCCCGAGCCCGACACGGCCGCCGGGGCCGTCGAGTCCGTTCCCGACGGCCTGCGTCTCACCGTCCCCGGCCTCGGTGACCTCGACCTCCCCCTCGGCGGCCTCTACAACGCCGGCAACGCCCTTGCGGCGATCGCCCTCGCCCGCGCCCTGGACCTTTCCGAGGCCGCTATCCGTGACGGCCTCGCCGCCGCCCGCCCCGCCTTCGGACGGGGCGAGCTCGTCGCCCTCGGCGATTCCCGCCTGCGCCTGCTCCTCTGCAAGAACCCCGCCGGCGCAAGCGAGGCCCTGCGCCTGGTCGAGGACGAGCCCGGCCCCGCCGAGGTCGCCTTCGTCCTCAACGATCGCTACGCCGATGGGCGCGACGTGAGCTGGATCTGGGACGTCGACTTCGAGCGCCTCGCCGGCCGCGTCGAGCGCTGCTGGGCGGGGGGCGTCCGCGCCCAGGATGCCGCCCTGCGCCTCCGCTACGCGGGCTGGCCCGAGCCCCTCGCCGCCGACCCCCGTCCAGCCCCCTTCCTCGAGGCCCTCGCGCAACGCTCCGGCGATCGTCCCGTCACGGTGCTCCTTACCTACACCGCCCTCCTCGACCTGCGCGCCGAGCTCGCCCGCCGCTCCGTTTTTTCTGAGTCCTCCGGGACACGGATTCGCACCGCAACCACGTAGCTGCTTTCCGGAACATACACGGTACCGTGTAAACTGACCCACATGCCGGATCCAGCTCCCGAGCACTGGGTCAGAAGTCTGCGGCGGCGCTCGGGGCTCAGCCAGGCCGCCTTCGCCCGCCGCCTGGGCGTGCGCCAGCAGACGGTGAGCGAGTGGGAGACGGGCCGCTACGCCCCGAGGGGCGCCAGCCTCACGGTGCTGCGTATGCTCGAGGAGGAGATCGCTCCCTACGACGCCTCCCCGCCCGATCCCGAACAGGAGCAGGGGCCGTGAGCGCCCTCGCCCCCGCCCGCGGCGAGGCCGCCCTCGCCGAGCGCTGGTTCGCCGGCTTGCGCGGCCCCGCCCGCGTCGAGGACGGGCGCCGCCTCCGCATTCGCTTCCCCGGCGTTCCCGCCCCCGGCTACGGCCCCGATGCCCGGGACGCCGTCATCGAGCTCGATGGCGCCGAGCTCTGCGGCGACGTTGAGCTGCACCTGCGCGCCAGCGGCTGGCGCGACCACGGCCACCACGACGACCCGGGCTACGTCCGCGTCGTCCTCCACGTGGTCGAAGAGAACGACGGCGCCGCGCTCGTTACGCCCCATGCCAGCGGCCGCGCCATCCCCCTCGCCGTCGCCCCTCCTCCTTCCACCCCGCGCCTCCCCGGGT
>VXPF01000093.1 GCA_009839725.1 Dehalococcoidia bacterium
GTCCCTCCCCCCGATGGTGTAGGTTTTGCTAACCGGGGCGGGGCGCTCGGGCTCGACGGTGGGGACGCCGGCGGGGGCGTGGTCGTCGCGGGCGGCGATGGCGGCCTCCACGTCGCGGCGGAGGATGCGGCCATCGGGGCCTGAGCCGGTGACCTCATCAAGGTCGATGCCCGCATCGCCTGCGATACGGCGGGCGACGGGGGAGACACGAACACGGCGCGAGCCGAACGTCTCGTCGACGGCGTCGGCGTTGGCGGCGGCGACCGCGACGGCGCGGGGGCTGGGCTTCTCGGCGGGGGCGCGGCGCTCGACCTCGGGCATCTCCTCATCGGCGTCGCCGAGGAGGGCGATGACCTCGCCGACCGGAACAACGTCGCCTTCGGCGGCAACGACCTGGCGGAGGACGCCGGCGTCGAAGGCCTCGAGCTCGACGGTTGCCTTGTCGGTCTCGATCTCGGCGATGATGTCGCCACGCTCGATGGTGTCGCCGGGCTGCTTGAGCCAGCGCACGAGCGTGCCCTCGGTCATGTCGGCGCCCATCTGCGGCATCACTACTTCAAGAGCCATGCGCGCCTCCTAGAGCATCGCCAGCACCGCCTCGACCACATCCTCTTCGGAGGGCAGGGCGGCGTATTCGAGATTGCGGTTGTAGGGCATGGGCACGTCCTTGCCGGCGACGCGGGCCACGGGCGCGTCGAGCCAGTCGAAGGCGCGTTCCATGATCTGGGCGGCGATCTCGCCGGCGAACCCGCCGAACTTCCAGTCATCCTCCACGACGACGGCGCGGTTGGTGCGCCGCACGGAGCTGACAACGGTCGACATGTCGAGCGGGCGGATGGTGCGCAAATCGATGACGTCGGCGGTGAGGCCGTGCTCGGCGGAGAGCATGTCGGCCGCGCGATAGCACTGGTGGACGCTGCCGCTGTAGCCAACGAGGGTCACGTCCGTCCCGGAGCGCACCATCGACGCCTGGCCGAACTCGACGAGGTGCTCGGGGTCGTCGGGGACCTCCCCGCGGGCGCCGTAGAGGGCGGTGTGCTCGATGAAGACCACGGGGTTGGGCTCGCGGAAGGAGCGCTTCAGGAGGCCCTTAGCGTCGCCGGGGAAGGCGGGGCAGACGACGGTGAGGCCGGGGAAGTGGGCGAACATCCCCTCGAGGCTGTGGCTGTGGGTGGCGCCGAGCTGGCTGCCGCCCCCGCTGGCCATGCGCAGGACGAGGGGCACGTTGACCTGGCCGCCGCTCATGTAGTGGAGCTTGGAGGCGTTGTTCACGATCTGGTCGAGGGCCACGAGGCTGAAGTTGATGGTCATGATCTCGACCATCGGGATGAAGCCCGCGAGAGCGGCGCCGACCCCGGCCCCAACGATGCCCGACTCCGATATAGGCGTGTCGCGCACGCGCTCGGGGCCGAACTCGTCGAGCAGGCCGCGGGTGCAGGCATAGGAGCCGCCGTAGGCGCCGATGTCCTCGCCCATGAGGAAGACGCGCTGGTCCCGCAGCATCTCCTCCCGCATCGCCTCGCGGATGGCCTCGCGCATGCGCATCTCCGTCACTCGGCGTCCCCCTCGTACTCCTTCGTGATGTGGTCGTAGAGGGTGTGCAGGCCGGGCTCCGGGCTCGCATCGGCGAAGGCGACCGCCTCGTCGACCTCGGCGTCGACGCGGGCGACAAGCGCCTGGTAGTTGGTTTCGTCGAGGAGGCCGTCCGCGATCATGGAGCGCTTGAGGCGTTCGATGGCGTCGCGCTTGCGGTATTCCTCGACCTCCGCCTTGGTGCGGTAGAGCTCGGGGTCGGCCATGGAGTGGCCGCGATAGCGGTAGGTGAGCGCCTCGATGAAGTAGGGGCCGTTGCCCTCGCGGACGTGGGCGAGGGCGAGCTGGGTGGCGGAGTACACCTCGAGCACGTCCATGCCGTCGATGCGTACGCTCGGCATCTGGTAGGAGGCGGCGATCTTGTAGACGTCGTTGGCGAGGGAGTCGTCGAAGGGGACGCCCATGCCGTAGCCGTTGTTCTCGCAGAACCAGACGACGGGAAGCTTCCAGATGGCGGCGAGGTTGAGGGCCTCGTGGAACTCGCCTTCGCCGACGCCCCCATCTCCGAAGATGCAGAGCGCGGCCCAATCCTCGCCGCTCAGGTTGGCGGCGAGACCGAGCCCGGTGGCGATGGGCATGTGGCCCGCGACGATGGCGTAGCCGCCGAGGAAGTTCCTCGACACGTCGAAGATGTGCATGGAGCCGCCGCGACCCTCGTTCGTGCCGCCGACGCGGGCGAAGAGCTCGGCCATGATGCGGTTGGGCTCGACGCCGCGTGCGAGGGCGTGGCCGTGGTCGCGGTAGTGGGTGACGATCTTGTCGTCGGCGCGGAGGGCGTTGATGGCCCCGACGGCGCAGGCCTCCTCGCCGGTGTAGAGGTGAAGGAAGCCGCGAATCTTGCCGCGCGTGTACATCTCGGCGCACTTCTCCTCGAAGCGCCGGATGAGCAGCATCTCGTAGAGGAACTGCTGCTGGAGGTCACCGTCGGGGGGCTCTCCCACGGTGGTGGGAATCGCCTGTCCAACGCTCACGTTTGCACCTTCATCAAAACCACTAGCAGTCCAGTGTAGGCGACCGAGGGTAACGGCGCGCTTACCGGACCGACGCGGGCCGCAGGCGGAAGCAGGCGCTAGACTCGCCCGATGGACCCCGAACTGGAGGAGCTGACCGGCGTTGCGCTTCGGGCGGCGGAAGTCGCGGGCGGGATCGTGATGCCGCTCTATGACCAGCGCCTGACCGTCGAGCTAAAGGCGGACGGGACGCCCGTGACGGAGGCCGATCGGCAGGCCGAGACGGCCATGCGGGAGCTGTTCGCGCGGGAAACGCCGGGCTTCGGGGTGCTGGGGGAAGAGCAAGGCGAGTCGCCCGGGGACGGGCGCCACCGCTGGGTGATCGACCCGATCGACGGGACCAAGAGCTTCATCCACCACGTGCCCCTGTTCGGGACGCTGGTCGCACTCGAACGCGACGGCGAGCCTGTCGTGGGCGTGGTGGCGTGCCCCGCCGTGGGCGAGACGGCCTGGGCGAGCCGGGGCGGGGGCGCCTTCCTGAACGGAGAACCCACCCGCGTGAGCGACACACCATCCCTGGGGGAGGCGACGGTGCTGACGACCTCGTCGGCGAGCCTGCTGCAACGGTCGCCGGAGGGGTTCGCGCGGCTTGCGCGCGAGGCGAAGCTGCTGCGCTCCTGGGGGGACTGCTACGGCTACCTGGCCGTCATCGCGGGGCGGGCGGAGGCGATGATCGACCCCAGGGTGAACCCGTGGGACATCGCGCCCTTCGCGGTGCTCGTGGAGGAGGCGGGGGGGCGGCTCACGACGTGGGCTGGCGTCGACGGGGCGGGCGAGGACGCCATCGCGACGAACGGGCGCATCCATCGGCGGCTGCTGGAGCTACTGAACGGGGACGACCGGAAGACCTAGGCGCCGGCGACGACCTTGAGGGCGCGCACGCGCCCGGGCTCATCCACCTGACCGACGCCCACGAACGAGCCGTCGGCGCCGTAGAGGCGGGCAAGGGTAGCGGGCCGAAGGAAACCGCCGCGTGTCCAGGCGAGCTGGCCGCTGCGAATCTGCTCGGCGTGGCTGGCCGTGATGATGGCGGCAGCGGTCTCGGCGATGCCCTCGTCGGCGGGACGCACGACCTCGTCGAGCTTGCCTGCCCCGGCGAACGCACCCAGAGCCTCGACGGGAACGGCGTCGCGCACGTCGAAGGGACCGCTACCGGTGCGCCGCAGGCTGGCGAGGTGCGCCCCGCAGCCGATCGCGCGGCCGATGTCGCGGGCGAGGCTGCGGACGTACATGCCGGGTCCGCAGCGCACGTCGACGCGGAGGCGGTCGGGGGCGGTGCGCTCGAGCAGCAGCGAGGTGACGCGCACGGGGCGGGGCCGCAGCTCGGGGGTCTCGCCTCCGCGGGCAACGGCGTAGGCGCGGCGGCCCTCGACCTTTACGGCGCTGTAGGCGGGCGGCGTCTGCATGATCTCGCCCGTGAACTCGCGGGCGATCTCCTCGAGGTCGAAGTCGCCCACGGGTACCTCGGCAGTGCGGGTGGGCTCGCCTTCGGCATCATCGGTGTCGGTCTCCTGGCCGAGGGCGATCTCGCCCTCGTAGGCCTTCTCGCTGCTCATCATGTACTCGACGAGTCGGGTGGCGCGGCCAAGGCAGAGGACGAGGAGCCCCGTGGCCATCGGGTCGAGGGCGCCGGTGTGGCCGATGCGACGCTGGCCGGTCAGGCGCCGGGAGCGGGCGACAACGTCGTGGCTGGTCCAGCCGGGCTCCTTGTCGATCAGGAGCACGCCGGTCAGGCCGGAGTCGCCCTTGCGGCGCCTGCTCATGACTCGTCGCCGGGATCGCGGTCGCGGGCGAGCTCGGCGATGGTCGAGGCAAGGCGGGCGCCCCGCGCGATGGAGGGGTCGAACTGGAAGGTGAGGGAAGGGGGGCGCCGCATGCGCAGGCGGCGTCGCAGCTCGCGTTCCAGCCAGGAGGAGGCGCTCTGAAGGCCGGCGAGGGCGTCTTCGCGCTCCTCGACGGTGCCAAGGTGGGAGACGAAGACGGCGGCGACGCGGAAGTCGGCGCTCACCTCGACCTCGGTGATGGAGAGGAGCGCGCCTTCAAGGCGCGGATCCTTGAGGTCGCGCTGGACGAGGTCGCTGATCTCCTCGCGAAGCAACTCGCTGACACGGCTCGTGCGCCGGCTCATGGCGATTCCAATCCGGGGCCGCGCTAGTTCACGCGCTGCTGGTGGTAGAACTCCAGGAGGTCACCCTCCTCGAAGGCGTCGAAGCGCTCGAGAACGACCCCGCACTCGAAGCCCTGCTGCACCTCGCGTACATCGTCCTGGAAGCGGCGCAGGCCGCCGCAGCTCGTGTCGGCAACCTCATCGCCGTTGCGGAGGACGCGGACGCGGTCGCCGCGAAGGAGCGTTCCATCGGTGACGTAGCAGCCGGCGATCTGGCCGACGCGGCTGGAGCGGAAGAGCTGGCGGACCTCGGCGGTCCCATCGACGACGCGCTCGTACACGGGTTCGTACAGACCCTCGAGCGCCTGGTCGACGCTCTCGATGAGCTGGTAGATGACCTCGTACGTGCGGATCTCGACGCCGTTGATCTCGGCCTGGCTGGCGGCGGAGGTTTCGGTGCGCACGTTGAAGGCGAGGACGATCGCCCCGGAGGCGTCGGCGAGCATGACGTCGGACTCGCTGACGGGGCCGGTGGCGGAGTGGATGACCTTGACCTTGACCTCGCCCGTGCCGAGACCCTGGAGGGAGCCGCGGATGGCTTCGGCGCTACCGCGCACGTCGGTCTTGAGGATGAGGAGGAGCTCCTTGACGTTGCCGGCGCTGACCTCGTTGAAGAGGGTGTCGAGGGTGATGCCGCCGCGGCGGGCGCCCGCGGCGCCCTCCTCTTCACGACGGGCCTGCTCGACGATGCGGCGGGCGGCGCGCTCGCTCTCGACAACCTCGATGGCGTCGCCGGCGGCGGGCACGTCTTCGAGGCCCATGATGCGGACGGGGCGGGCGGGTCCAGCTTCCTTCAGGCGCTCGCCCCGCTCGTCGAACATCGCCTTCACCTTGCCGCTGATGAGACCGCTGACGAGGGCGTCGCCCTGGCGCAGGGTGCCGTTGCGGACGAGGACGGTCGCGAGCGCTCCGCGGCGGGAGTCCAGCTCGGCCTCGACCACGGTGCCGGTGGCGAGGCGCTCGGGATTCGCGTTCAGCTCCTGGATCTCGGAGACGAGGTCGATCGCCTCGAGGAGCTCCGGCAGTCCGGTTCCCGTGGTGGCGGAGACGGGGACAGCGAGCACGTCGCCGCCGTACTCCTCGACAACGACGCTCTGCTCGGTGAGCTGCTGCTTGACGCGGTCGGCGTCGGCAGCGGGGAGGTCGGTCTTGTTGATGGCGATGATCATGGGCACGTCGGCGGCGCGGACGTGGTCGATCGCCTCGATGGTCTGGGGCATGACGCCGTCGTCGGCGGCGACCACGATGACGGCGATGTCGGTGATCTGGGCGCCGCGGGCGCGCATCGCCGTGAAGGCGGCGTGGCCGGGGGTGTCGATGAAGGTGATGGGGCTGCCCCCACGCTCGATCTGGTAGGCGCCGATGTGCTGCGTGATGCCGCCCGCCTCGCCAGCGACCACGTTGGTGTCCCGGATCGCGTCGAGCAGGCTCGTCTTGCCGTGGTCGACGTGGCCGAGGATGGTCACGACGGGGGGGCGCGGCGCCCCGGCCTCCTCCGTCGCCTCCTCCTCGTCCGCGCGGCCGGCGGGGGCAACGGCGCCGGGAGCAGCCTCCGGGGAGGGGGCTATGCCGAGCTCCGAGGAGACGATGGCAGCCGTCTCGTAGTCGATGGTGTCGTTCATGGCGGCCATGACGCCGTGCGTCATGAGGCGCTTGATGGCCTCGATGGGGGAGATACCGAGGCGATCGCTCAGGCCCTTGACGGTGATCGCCTCGGGGAGCGTGACGGAACGCGGACCGGATGACTGTCGGGCTGTCATGCTTCCTCCGCGCTGCTGACGGGAATAGTGTCGAGGTGACGCCTGAGGCCCTCGATATCGGCGGAATTGGGGGACATTCTCAGGGCCCTGCCTATGGTAGCGCCTTCGAGCGCACGCTCCCAACAGATGCGGCTGTTGTGCAGGTAGGCGCCCCGTCCGGCGAGGCGCTCACCCCGGGATTCGATGGCGAGGCCGCCTTCCGCGGCGCGCACGATGCGCACGAACTGGCGCTTGCCGGCGACTTCGCGGCAGCCGATGCAGGTGCGCTGCGGCTCACGACGGGCGGCTGCCATGGCGGTCCTCAGTGGATCCGGCCGGAGTAGTCGATGTCGTCCTCGAGGTCGTCCTCTTCGACGCGCGGGCCGCGGCGGCGGCGGCGTTTGGGCTGGTCTTCCTCCTCGCGGGCGGGCAGCACGTCTTCGGCGAAGCGGATGGCCGTCGGGCGCTCCTCGGGCACGACGAGGGTGGGCACCTGGTACTCCTCGCCCTCGTCCTCGTCGAACTCCTCCTCGCCGTAGTCCTCGGCCTCGCGGGTCTCCTCGTCGGGGACCTCCATCTCGGCGAGCGCGGCAGGGAAGAGCACGTCCTCTTCTTGCGACGCCTCTCCCAGGGCAGCCGGTTCCTCGGAGGCCACGGCGGCCGCGGCGGGCACAGAGACCGCCGCAGCCGGACGCGGTACTTCGATCTCGATAGGCGGGAGAGGCTCGTCGGGGAGCTGGAGAATGTCGAGGTCGGGTTCGGTGCCCGGAGGGAACGCATCGAAGGCAGCGGGCGCCTCGACGATGGCGGCGCCTTCGTCATCGCGCTCGGCGCCGGACTGGCTGCGAATGCTGATGCGATAGCCGGAGAGCTTGGCGGCGAGGCGGGCGTTCTGGCCCTCCTTGCCAATGGCGAGCGACAGCATCGAGTCGGGGACGATGATGACAGCTTCGCGGGACTCATCATCGAGCCGGACCTCGACGATCTGGGCCGGGCTGAGGGCGTTGGTCACGAACTCCACGGGATCGGGATCCCACTTAATGATGTCGACGCGCTCGCCGCCAAGCTCGTTGACCACGTTCTGGATGCGAGAGCCGCGCATGCCGACGCAGGCGCCGATGGGGTCGACACTGGCGGCGCGACCGTGGACGGCGACCTTGCTGCGGTGACCGCCCTCGCGGGCGATGGCCTTGACCTCGACACGGCCCTGGGCGATCTCGGGGACCTCGACCTCGAGCAGGCGGCGGAGGAGGAGGCGGTGGCCGCGGCTGACGATGACCTGCGGACCCTTGACTTCGTCGTTCACCTCAAGGAGGAGCACCTTGACGCGCTGGCCGGCGCGGAGGTGCTCGTTCCGAACCATCTCGCTGCCGGGCAGGAGGGCCTCGGTACCACGCCCGATCTCCACGGTGGCCTGGCGGTTCTCGACTCGCTGGACCGTGGCAAGCAGCACCTCGCCCTGCTTGTCGGCGTACTCCTCGTAGATCGCGCCGCGCTCCGCCTCGCGCAGGCGCTGGAGAACGACCTGCTTGGCGGTCTGCGCGGCGATGCGGCCGGCGTTCTCGGGGGGCTTAACCTCGAACTCGAGGATGTCGTCGATGCGGGCGTCGGCCTTGTAACGCCGGGCCTCTTCGAGGTCCATCTCGAGGTTCGTGTCCTCGACCTTGCGAACGACGGTCTTCTGGATGAAGGCGCTGATGTCGCCGGTTTCGCCGGAGATGCGGACGTGCACCTCGGGCCCCTCCTCGCCATCGCGGCGGTAGGCGGAGGCAAGCGCGGCCTCGACCGCCTGGAAGATGACCTCGCGGGCGAGGTTCTTCTCCGCGGCCAGCTGGCTGATCGCAAGCAGAAAGTCGTTCTTCATGATTGTTCAACAAAAAAGGCGGGCAACGCGCCCACCTCTCCCAAGGGATTGGCCTCATTCACTATAGCAGACACAGGGTTAGGGGGCTCCCGAGACAGCGCCAGGCTAGTGGCCGACGGGGGCGGGCAGGCCGCCGACCTCGCGGATGCGCCGGTCGGCGAGGGCGATCGCCTCGTCGAGCGGGGTCGCGCCCGTTTCGCGGGCGCGCGCGAGCAGGTCGGTGACCGTCCCTTCGATGGCGTGGACGCGCCGGTTGGCGCGCTCGAGCTGGTACTCGCGGCCGACCTCCTCGGCGAGGTTGATGACACCCCCGGCGTTCACGATGAAGTCGGGGACGTAGAGGATGCCGCGGGCGGCGAGGTCGGTGGCAAGCGCGTCGTCGGCGAGCTGGTTGTTGGCGCTCCCGACGACGGCGGCGCAGCGCAACTCGGGAACGGTCTCGGGGTTGAGGGCGCCACCGAGGGCGCAGGGAGCGAACACGTCGCACTCGACTGCGTGAATGGCGGCGGGATCGGCGATGTCTGCGCCGAGCTCGTTGGCGAGCGCCCGGACGGCCTTCTCGTTCACGTCGGCGATGGTGAGGCGCGCGCCAAGGGCGCCAAGCATGCGCGCGAAGGCGCCGCCGACCTTGCCGACGCCCTGGATGGCCACGTGCCGGCCGGAGAGGTCGCTCGAGTCCCAGAGGAAGCGGGACGTTCCGCGCATGGCGGCCACGAGCCCGAGGGCGGTGGTGGGCGAGGGGTCGCCGGAGCCGCCGATGTCGCGCGCGGTGCCGGTGACGTGCCGGGTCTCGCGGCCGATCACTTCCATGTCGGCGATCGTGGTGCCCACGTCCTCGGCGGTGACGTAGCCGCCGCCGAGCGACTCGATGGCGCGGCCGTAGGCGCGCAGCAAACGCTCGGACTTGAGGGTGCGGGGGTCGCCGATGATGACGCCCTTCCCGCCGCCGTGGTCGAGGCCGGCAGCAGCGTTCTTGCGGGTCATGGCCCGCGAGAGACGGAGCACGTCGGCAAGGGCGTCTTCCTCGCAGTCGTAGGGGTAGAAGCGAGTGCCACCGAGGGCCGGTCCGAGGACGGTAGAGTGGACCGCGATGATCGCCTTGAGGCCCGATTCGCAATCCTGGGCGAAGAGCACGCGCTCGTGACCACCCTGCTCCGGCTCACCAAAGACCTTCATGCATTCGATGGTAGCGCAGCCACCGGCGAGCCGTGTGTGGCGAGGAAGGGCGGGTAAAGGGCGGTGTCGATCGAGGCGATTGCGGCGGAGATCGAGCGGGAGCTGCGGGCACAGGGGAACCCTCGAGTCGGTCTCGGGCAGAAGGCCGATCGGGAGAAGCACATCCCCGATCCCCCGGGCCCGCGAATCAAGCTGGAGTACCTGGGGGCGCGCGTTCCCGTCGTTCGCAGCACGACGAAGGCGGCGCTGCGGGCGCACCCGGTGACGGAACGCGGAGAGCTGGTCGCGCTGGCCGAGCGCTTGTGGGACGCGGGCGTCTACGACCTGCGGCTGGCGGCCATCGATGCGCTGCGGGTGCACATCGAGCTGCTGGAGGCAGGGGACCTGGAGACGCTTGAGCGGTTCGTGCGCGAGGCGCAGACGTGGGCGCTGCTCGACACGCTCTCGATCAGCGTGCTCGGGCCGCTGGTGGAACGCTACCCGCAGCTGGTGGCGACGCTGGACCGATGGGCGGAGGACGAGGACTTCTGGGTTCGGCGCCAGGCGATGCTGAGCCTGCTGCCCGCGCTGCGGCGGGGTGGCGGCGACTTCGAGCGGTTCGCGGGCTACGCCGACACGATGCTGGAGGAGCGCGAGTTCTTCATCCGCAAGGTGATCGGGTGGGTGCTGCGCGAGGTGAGCAAGAAGCGTCCGGATCTGGTGGTCGAGTGGCTGGCGCCGCGCACGGGACGGGCCTCGGGCGTGACCTTCCGGGAGGCGGTGAAATACCTGCCCGCGGAAGAGAAGGCCCGGCTGACGGCAGCGTTCCGGGAGGGGCGGCCGGCCTGACCGTCAGTTGGCCTCGGTGGCGGATTCGAGGAAGGGTTTGGCGTTGGCGGCGACGCCGCGATGCTCGGGCTTCTGCAGGAGCGGGTCGCGCTCGAGGATGCGCCGGGCCATCGCGCGGGCTTCGGTGAGCAGATCGCGATCGGTGACGCGGGCGACGCGGAGCATGGCGTTGCCGCCGCTCTGAGCCATGCCCCAGGCCTCGCCCTCGCCGCGCATCTCGAGATCGACCTCCGCCAGCTCGAAGCCATCGGTGGTGCGCTCCATGGCGCGGAGACGGTTCTGGGCCTCCGGGCTCGGATCCTCATCGCTGCTGAAGAGGAGGCAGTAGCCCTGACGGTCGGAGCGCCCGACGCGCCCCCGGAACTGGTGGAGCTGGCTGAGGCCGAAGCGCTCGGCGCCCTCGATGACGATGGTGGTGGCGTTGGGCACGTCGATGCCAACCTCGACGACGCTGGTCGAGACGAGCACCTGCGTCTCGCCTGAGCCGAAGCGCCCCATGACCTCGTCCTTCTGGCGCCCGGACATGCGCCCGTGCAGGAGGTCGAGGCGGTAGGCGGCAAGGGGACCGGTGCGCAACCGCTCGAACTCCTCCTCGGCGGAGCGCACGTCGAGCACCTCGGACTCGTCGACGAGGGGGCAGATAACGAACGCCTGCTCGCCGGCGTCGAGGCGCTCGCGGAGGAAGTCGTAGGCCCCCCCGCGCTCATCGGGCTCCACCCACGACGTCTGAACAGGGAGGCGCCCCGGGGGCAGCTCGTCGATCGTCGAGACCTCAAGGTCGCCGTACGCGGTGAGGGCGAGGGTGCGGGGAATGGGGGTCGCGGTCATGACGAGAAGGTGGGGGTTGGCGCCCTTCTGGCGGAGGCGCGCGCGCTGGTCGACGCCGAAGCGGTGCTGCTCATCGACGACGGCGAGGGCGAGGCGGGGAAGCTCGACCGCGTCCTCAATGACAGCGTGCGTTCCGATGACGAGGTCGGCGCCGTCGTTGGCGGCGGCCTCGCGGATGCGCTTCTTCTCGGCGGCGGTGCGGGAGCCCGTCAGGAGGGCGGCGCGGAGGGGGCGGTCGAGCCAGGGTGGGGTGAACATCCCCTCGAAGGCGGACTCGCCGCCGCCGAGCAGGTCAGTGAGGGTGCGGTAGTGCTGCTCGGCGAGGATCTCGGTGGGCGCCATGAGCGCCGCCTGGCGACCGTCGACGACGGCCGCGAGCATGGCGGCGAAGGCGACAACGGTCTTGCCGCTGCCGACTTCGCCCTGGAGCAGGCGGAGCATCGGGGCCGGCCCGCGAATATCGGCGAGGATTTCATCAAGGGCGCGGCGCTGGGCGGGGGTGAGGGTGAAGGGGAGTGAGTCGAGGTAGGCGTCGAGGCGGGCGCTGAAGTCGAGCTCGGCGGCGTGCTGGTCGTGCTGCCAGGCGGCCCGGCGCTGGAGTACGGCCACCTGGATGGCGAGGAACTCGCCAAGCGCGAGACGGTTGCGGGCGTGCTCGACTTCCGCGAGGGACTCGGGTGCGTGGTAGGCGCCGACGCACTCGCCGAAGGGGTCGAGACCCTCTTCCTTCGCGAGCCAGCCGGGCACGGGATCGGGGAGGCGGCCGGCGAGCTGGTCGACGGCCTCGCCCACGGCGCGGCGGATGGTGCGCTGCCCGAGCCCCTGCGTGCCGGGGTAGATGGGGAGGAGGCGGCCGGGGCGCATGAGGTTCGAGTCGAAGGGCTCGTACTCGGGCGGATTCGCCATCTGCAGGCGGCCGCGGTAGACCGTGACCGTGCCGGAGACGGCGAACTCCTCCCCCTCCTTCAGAGCCCGGTGCACCCAGGGCATGTTGAACCAGACCAGCCGCAGGGACCCGGAGTCGTCGGCGATAACCGCCTCGCTGCCGCGCACCCGCCTGCCGTAGCGGAGCTGGCCCGACTTGAGGATCGTGCCCACCACGGTCTTGGGGAGGCCGTCGGGCTCGAGTTCGGAGATGCGGCGGACGTCGGTGAAGTCGCGGAAGCGGCGGGGGAAGAGGAGGGCGGCGTCTCCGGCGGTCGTCACGCCGAGCTTCTCGAAGCGCTCGGCTGCGCTCTTGCCAATGCCAGGGAGTCGCGTCACGGGGTCGTCCGGGGCGAGGGGGCGTTTGCGTGTGCCAGTGGCCGCCCGCTTCGAGGAGGAGCCGGCGTCCGGGCCGGTGGCGGCGATCGCCCGCTCAAGCCAGCGGCGGCGTCCCTCGAGGTTGAGGCCCCGGTAGCCGCCGCCCCGCTGCAGTCCGAGGATGCGTTCGTAGAGGGGATGGCGCCGCGGGATGACACCTGCCTCGACCATGCGGATGAGGAGCGTATCGAGCCCGGCGCTGACCTCGTTGTTGGCGGCGCCCGAGTCGACCTCGCGCTCGAAGAGAGCGCGGAGTCGGGAGAGCTCGGAGTCGGTGGCTGGCGGCGAGGGTTCCGCGGCCAACCCTACGGGCTCCGCCGCACCGTGCAGATGCCGAGGGCGTTGGGGCCGAGGTAAGCGCCGACCGTGGGGCCGGTCTGAATCACCTGGATGCGGGTGTGGGGGAGCTGGGGGGTCACCTCTTCGACGAGCTGGCGGGCGCCGGCGTCGTTGTCGGAGTAGATGACGAAGAGCCGTTCGAGGGTCTTGTCCTCGAGCGTGACCTCGGTAAGGCGCTTGACCGCCTTGGAGCGCGTGCGGACGCGGTCGAAGGGGGCGACCTCGCCGCCGTCGATGTGGATGAGCGGCTTGATGCGGAGGGCTGTACCAACGAGAGCGCCGGCGCGGCCGATGCGCCCGCCCTTCTGCAGGTACTCGAGCGTATCGAGGGTAACGATGACTCGGGCGCGATCCATCACGCTGCGGGCGGCGGCGGTCACTTCCTCGAGCGGGGCGCCTTCGCGGGCGCGGTCGGCGGCCGCCTCGACGACGGCGCGGAGGCCGACGCCGGCGGTGTACGAGTCAAGCAACTCGACACGGGTCTCGAGCTCGCTCGTCTCGCTGGCGATGGAGGCCGAGTTGAGCGTTCCGGAGAGCTTGGACGAGACGTGGATGGAAGCGATGTCGTGGCCCTCGGCCGCGACCTCGCGATAGACGCTAGCGAAGGCCTCGACGCTGGGCTGGCTCGTCTTGGGGAACTCGCGCGCCGTGGTCAGGCGTTCATAGAACTCGCTGGGGGTGATATCGACGCGGTCGCGGTAGACATCGTCTCCGAAGGCGACGAGCGCGGGAACGACCTTCACGCCAAGCTCGTCGGCTTCGGGGGGGCTGATGTCGCTGGTGGAATCGGTGACGACCTGTACAGCCATATGGATCATCCCCCTACACAGTCAGAGTATACGGCTGGCGGTGCCGAACGCATACAATCCGGCCATGCGCACGGTGCAACTGGCGCCCTCGATCCTGACGGCGGACTTCAGCCGGCTCGCGGAGGAAGTGCAGGCAGCGGAGGAGGGCGGCGCGGATCTGCTCCACCTGGACGTGATGGACGGCCGCTTCGTGCCCAACATCACCTTCGGCCACGCGCTGGTGGAGGCGCTGCGGAAGGTCACCTCGCTGCCGTTCGACATCCACCTGATGGTGTCCGAGCCCGAGCGGCAGGTGGGGTTCTACACGGAGGCGGCGCACACCGTGAACGTGCACGTGGAGGCGACCACCCACATCAACCGCACGCTCGACCTGATTCGGAAGGGAGGCGCACAGGCGGGCGTCTGCCTGAACCCGGGCACGCCGCTCGCGGCCATCGAGGAGTCGCTGCCGGAGGTCGACCAGGTAATGGTGATGACCATCAACCCCGGCTGGGGCGGTCAGAAGCTGATGCCGGCGCAGCTGGAGAAGGTGTCGCGACTGCGGACGCTGCTCGACGAGGGCGGCCACGGGGCGCGCATCGAGATCGACGGTGGCGTGAAGGTCGAGAACGCGGCCACCTGCGCGGCAGCGGGCGCGGACGTGCTCGTGTGCGGGAGCAGCGTCTACAACGATCGGGCGAGCGTGGCGGAGAACCTTGCGTCGCTACGCGCGGCGCTGGCGAAGGGGAGCTAGACGCTCTTGGAGAGGGTGCGAAGGCAGCGCGCGCAGATGTTCAGACGCTTCCACTCGCCATCGATGAAGACCCGCTGCTTGTTCACGTTCGGGCGGAGCATGCGCGGCTTGGAGGGCGCCTTGCGCTCCCAGCGCCCGCCGTGGCGGTGGCGGATATGGCGACCGAAGGAGGTCTTCTTGTCGCAAGTGTCGCAGGCGCCGCTGGCCATGGAGGTCACTCCCCGCGAAGGCTGGAGACCGATGCTAGCACCCGTTCCCGCTAGCAGCCATCCAGCGGAGGGGGAGGCGCCGGCATGAGCGGTGGAACGCTGAGCGGAGCGGAGTTGCGGGCCGCGATCACCTCGGCGGCCGACTACCTGACGGAGTCGGCCAGGGCTGTGGACGCCATCAACGTCTATCCGGTGCCGGACGGCGACACGGGCTCGAACATGGCCGCGACCCTGCGCGAGGCGTGCGATCACATGCTCGCGCTGGAGGAGCCGCTGGCGGCGGGGCAGGTGCTCGCCACGTTCGCACGGGGAGCGCTCTACGGGGGGCGGGGGAACTCGGGCGTCATCCTCTCGCAGTCGCTGCTGGGGCTGGCGAAAGGGGTCGGGGAGGTGGAGGAGCTGAGCGGCGACGGGCTTGCGCAAGGGCTGCGGGCTGCTTCGGAGGCGGCATACACGGCGGTTTCCGAGCCGGTCGAGGGCACGATGCTCACCGTCCTGCGGGCGGCGGCGGGGGGCGCGGAG
>VXPF01000098.1 GCA_009839725.1 Dehalococcoidia bacterium
CCGCCCCCCCCCACCTCTCCACGCCCAAGATCGCCGGCAGCCGCAGATGCGTATACGCTACAGGGCCGGGAGGCGGTGGCGGAGGGGGAGGACACGCGGCCGACCACGGTGTTCGTGCCGATCTGGCGCAACCCGCTGATGGGACTGGCAGGCGGCACCTACGGGGACTCGATCCTGGCCGCAGCGGGCGGGACGAACGTGCTCGCAGACCGAACGCGCTATCCCGAGGTGACGCTGGATGAGGTGGCGGAACTCAGGCCGGAAGCGATACTGTTGCCGGACGAGCCGTACCGCTTCAAGGAAGAGCACGTCCCGGAGTTCGCCGGCATCGCGCCGACGGCGGTGGTCGATGGGAAGCTGCTGTGGTGGTACGGCCCGCGGATGCCCGAGGCGATCCGCGAGCTGCGCCGCATCGTGGCGAGGCTCGCGGCGTAGGGGTGGCTAACGACCCTGGAAGTTGGGCTCGCGCTTCTCGACGAAGGCGAGACGGCCCTCTTTCACGTCCTCCGTCTGCTGCATGAACGACTGGTAGAAGTTCTCCAGCTCGGTCTGCTCCTCGATGTTCCGGTGGACGCTCTCGCGGACGAGCTTCTTGGAGACTTCGACGGCGACAGAGGGACCGCGAGCGATCTCGCGGGCGAGGGCGGTGGCGCGTTCCATGAGCTCGTCGGGCGGGGCGACTTCGCTGACGAGGCCGATCTCCTTCGCCTCCTCGGCACCGACCATGCGGCCGGTGTACATCATGCGGAGCGCGTGCTCCATGCCGACCCGGCGGGGCAGGAGCCAGCTGGCTCCGGAGTCGGGGACGATGGCGCGCTTCACGAAGATGGCGCTGAAGCGCGCCTCGGTGGAGGCGATGCGGATGTCGGCGGCGAGGGCAAAGGAGAAGCCAGCGCCGACGCAGACGCCGTTGACGGCGCAGACGCTGGGCTTGTTGGAGTTGTAGAGATACGCCGGCCAGAGCATGGTGCTGCGGGTGATGCCATTTCGCCCGGGGAAGGGCCGCTCGACGCGGTTGCCGCCACGGGCGGTAAGGTCGGTACCGGAGCTGAAGCCGCGGCCTGCTCCCGTGATCAGGATGCAGCGCACGTTGTCATCGTCGTTGGCGCCGGCGATGGCCTGCTCGACCTCAGCCAGGGTATCGAGGCTGATGGCGTTCAGCTTCTCGGGCCGGTTGAGGGTAAGGTGCGCGACCCCGTCCTCGTCGACCTCCCAGAGGATGTCCTCGAATGCCATGGTGGGCCTCCGCTCACGAGAGTGGCGCTAGCGTACGGGAGCGCGGGCGTGGGGACTACGGGAGGACGGTGACGCGGAGGCGCATCTGGGGGTGGTAATCGCAGGTGACGACGTGCTCGCCGGGGGTGGAGAAGCTCCAAACGAAGATGTCGCCGGCCTCCATGTCGGGGGAACGGGCGGACTTATCGAAGACAAGGTTGTGGATGGCGGTTTCGCCGTTCCAGAAGTAGATGCGTTCGCCGACCTGCACGCGGAGCTCCTTCGGGGAGAAGGTGAGCCGGTCCTGCGAGACGAAGGGCGCATTCTCGGGGACGTCCCGGGGGGCGGGAACGCCGGGATCGGCGCACGCCACGACCGCGAAGACGACCACGGCCAGGGCCGGGAGGCTGAGCGCGAGGATGTGAGGCACCTGAGGATTGTGACGCAGGCTGGCCGTGCGGGCAGATCGCAAGGGGTTGCATCACGAGTGTCAATCGCGTAAGCACATGAGCAGATGCGTTACAACTCCGGCGCGGAAGCTGCTACAAGTTCCCAGGGGGGAGGCGAAGTGGCTGGGATACCGCTGCAGGCCTGCCCGAGATGCCAGGCGCCCCTCTCCGCGATCAAGGGATCGCGGCTGGCGGTCTGCCGCCGCTGCGGCTACAAGGACGACTGCTGCTAGGGGCGGAGCGTCAGGACTTGCTGACGCCGGTCACGCGGAACTGAATCACGCCGGCCGGGACCGAGACGGAAACCTCATCGCCAGGCCGGCGGCCGAGGAGCTCCTTGCCCACGGGCGACTCGACGGAAATCTTGCTGTCGGCGGCGTTCGCCTCGCGTGCGCTCACGAGCTTGTACTCGACGTCGCGGTCGTTATCGAGGCGGGTGACCTGCACGGTCGAGCCGATAGTGGAGCGGTCGTCGGCGGAGTCAGCGGAGTCGACGGCAACGGCCCGGCGGAGGGTGGCGTTGATCTCGCGGCGGCGGGTCTCGTTGAAGGCGAGGGCTTCGCGGGCGGCCTCGAGGGGCGCATTCTCGCGGAAGTCCTTGTCTTCGCGGGCGAGGGAGATAGCCTTCACGAGGTCGGGAACGTCTCCCTCGAGCCGGTCGAGCTCGCCCTGGAGATTGGTGATGCCCTCGGCGGTCATCTCGATGGGAGCTTCGTTGACCGTGTGGGCGGCGGTGGCGCGGCCCGCGGACCGGCGCAGGCGGATGTGAACGCCGTAGTTCTTCTCGGCGTAGCTCCGCTTCTTGAGGTACTGGAACCAGGCCTTGAGCGCGGCCACGCGCTTGGGGGCGGCGGGGTCGGAGATCTGGATCTGCGACTCGGCGTAGGACTCGACGCGGGCGCCGGTGAGAGCCGCGACGGCGGTGTCGCGGCCGGCATGCTCGACGTATCGGCGGACGAAGGGAGAGGAGTTGTTGTGGACTTCGGGCGAGAGCGTCTGAAGGTACTCTTCAAGCGCCTCGCCAAGCGTTATGGAGGCGCTTTCGCCCGGTTGGTCACTCATACCGGGATCGTACCATGCGCCTGCGAAAGGAACCGGAGATCCGGCTCAAGATGGCGGCTTTGGAAGCAACTTTGCCCTGGGAAACACTGCCCGAGCTCTTCCCGGATCTCGAGGAGCCCGAGCGCTGGCTGCCGCTGCTGCGCGAGCACGCCGAGCTGCTGGCCGCAACGCCCGTGCAGACGACGACGGTGAAAGGCGAAGAGGTGGTCGCGCGGCACTTTGCGGAGTCGCTCGAGGCGTACCGGCTGGCGGGGGCGCCGGAGGCGGGCCGGGCGGTGGACGTGGGGAGCGGAGGCGGCTTTCCGGGACTTGTGATGGCGGCCGTCGCCCCGGGGATTGAGGTCCACCTGGTGGAGGCTCGGAAGAAGCGCGCGGAACTGCTGGCCGAGCTCGCGGAGCGGCTCGGGCTCTCCAACGTGACCGTCAGCGGGGAGCGGGCAGAGGAGGCGGGGCGGGGGCCGCTGCGGGACGGCGCGGACCTCGCAATCGCGCGAGCGGTCGCGCCCCTGCCGGTCCTGCTGGAGTACCTGGCGCCGCTGACGGCGCCGGGTGGAACCATCGCCGCCGTGAAGGGTTCACGGGGCGAGTCGGAGCTCACGGAGGCGGAGGCCGCCATCGAGGCGCTCAACTGCGAACACACCGCCACGGAGGCGATGCGGGCCGAGGTGGGGGGGAGGATGCGCGTGCTTCTGTTTCGGAAAACCGGACCCACGCCGCCCCGTTACCCGCGACGGCCGGGCATCCCCCGGAAGCGACCCATCGCCTGATCCCGAGCGGGCGGGGCGGGGGGCTGTGCTAGAGTGCAATGCTGTCCGGGGGCACATGTCCCCGCGATTGAACACGCTCGTTCGCGCGAGCGGCGAGCAAGGGCAGGAGTGCGCGACCTGGGGGCTTTGAGCTTTCTCTCCGACGTCCTGCAACGGGCCTGGTATCGGGTCCGGCACGCCCTGTACTGGGTCCGAACCCTCGATGCCCGGCCGGCGAGGCTCGTGCTGGACCGGCTCGGGCGGATGCTGTTCCTCGATACCTCCGTGTTCGAGGAGGTGCGAGACGACGAGCGGGAGCTGAAGTCGGCCCTGCTGGTGGCGGCCAGCGCCTGCTTGCTGGCGGGGTTCGGCTCGTGGCTGCACTGGGAGGTCTCGGCCTTCACGCCGGAGAACGCGTTCCTCAATACCTTCATCTTGGGCTCTCTCTTCCTGATGCTGATGTATGGGGCGACGATCCTGCTGATCTACGTCCTGATGGTGCAGTTCCTGCGCGTCCAGGTGGACCTGCTGGCGATCGTCCGGACGATGGGCTACGCGGCCGCGCCGCTGGCCCTCTCGGTAGGGATGTTTCTCCCGGTCCTGTACCCGCTGTTCGCCCTGATGCCGCTGGCGCTGCTGCTGGTCGCGATGATCTACGCGGTGCAGTCGGCTACCGGGGCAGAACCGGTCAAGGTGGTGGCGTCGTGCCTGCTCGGGTTCGGGTTCATGGTGCTGGTGCTGGGGGTGGTGGCGATCTCCTCGTCGGGTCCGGAGGCGCCTATCGGGGCGGGGCAGTTCGGGCTCTACTACGAGCTTCCGGGGAGCTGACCCGCCGCGAACGGGAGGCGGGGCTCTGCTAGGCTGAGAACCGGTGGTCTACCTCGATCATGCCGCGACAACGCCGCTGCGCGCGGAAGCGCGCGAGGCGATGCTGCCCTTCCTGGGCGCCCAGTTCGGCAACCCCAGCGGGCACTACGAGGCGGGCCGCGTCGCGCAGGAGGCGGTCGACGAGGCCCGCGACACGGTCGCGCGCTGCCTGAACGCGCGAACCTCGGAGATCCTGTTCACGAGCGGGGGCACGGAGGCGATCAACACGGCGATGGTTGGCATCGCCTACGCGATGCGGCGGGCGGGCGCGGGTTCGCACGTCGTGACGACGGCGATCGAGCACCACGCGGGCCTGCACGCGGCGCAGTTTTTGGAAGAGATCGGGTTCGAGGTGACGACGCTGGGGTGCGATGGCTTCGGGCATGTGAGCCCCGCCGAGTTCGAGCGAGCGCTGCGGCCGGACACCGTGCTCGCGAGCGTGATGCTGGCGAACAACGAGGTGGGGACGATCGAGCCGGTCGCGGAGCTGGCGGGGATCCTGCGGGAGTACGCGGTTCGCCAGCGGCACCGCGTGATGCTGCACACCGACGCGGTGCAGGCGCCGGGGTGGATGCACGTGGACGTGCAGGCGCTGGGCATCGACGCGCTCAGCCTGTCCTCGCACAAGTTCGGGGGACCGAAAGGGAGCGGCGTGCTGTTCCTGCGACGGGCGACTCCGTTCCACGCGCTGCTGCTGGGCGGTGGGCAGGAGATGCAGAAGCGGGCCGGCACGGAGAACGTGGCGGGCATCGTGGGGACGGCGAAGGCCCTGGAGCTGGCCAGCGGCGAAGTCGAGGCGCGAGACTCGCGGGTGCGGTCGCTGCGGGAGCGGCTGCGGGAGGGCGTGCTGGCGGCAGTGCCGGGGTCGGAGACAAACGGCTGCCAGGAGAACTGCCTGCCGAATAACCTGAACATGTCGTTCGAGGGGATTGAGGGAGACGACCTGGTGGCGCGGCTCGACGGGCGGGGGATCGCGGCCAGTACGGGCAGCGCCTGCTCGAACGCGATGTGGGAGCCATCGCACGTGCTGCTCGCGATGGGCGTCCCCATCCGGCGGGCGGCCGGGAGCGTGCGCTTCAGCCTGGGCGAGGGCACGACGGAGGCGGACATCGACGCCGTGCTGGATGTGCTGCCGGGCGAGGTAGAGCGGGCGAGGCTTTCGGCGGTGGCGGCCCGCTAGGGGCGGTCCCTGCGCAGGGCCTGCTCGGCGGCATCGACGGCAGCGGCGGCATCGGCTTCGTAGCGCTCGCGTTCGATGGCGGCGCAGTGCCGGCAGCCCCGCTCCGCTCCGACGAGCCGGAGGAAGAGATGCAGGTTGTACCGTCCGCAGGGGGGCGGGTTGCGCCGTCCCAGGCGGCCGGACGTCCCGGCGTCGCCCTCGCCCCGATCGACCGGGGAGGAGCGAGCGTCGGTGACCCTCGCATCGACGATGCGGTCGCGCTCGGCCATGCGCATCGACATCCAGGTGCGAAGCACCAGCCCGAAGAGGGACAGTAGTCCGGGGATCAGGAGGATGAGGAGCAACCGCACGGATCGATCGTAGCGGCTGGAGGCGGGCGCTGCTACGAGATGATGGGTTCCGGGTCAGGGACCACGGAGAGGCCGCCACGCGCCACGGCGAGGTCCTGGAGGCTGCCGAAGATGGTGACGATGTCGCCCAGCCGAAGCTCCGTGCGGCCGTTGGGGATGACCGAGTCGCTCCCGCGGGTGACGAGGACAACGAGCGTGCCGCGAAGCTCGGGGATGGCCTGGATGGCGCGCTGGGCGGAGGCGGAGGTGACGACAACGCGGGCGACGGTCACGTCCTCGGCGACCTGGGCGAGAATGTCCTGGAACATGGGACCGGCGACCATGCGGGCGAGCTCGGAGGCGAGGGCCTCCGACTGGCTGACGGGCACGACCCCGAGCTTCTGGAACGCCTCGATGTTGGCGACGTCGTTCACGCGGACGAAGACAGACTCGCAGTTGAACTTGGAGCGGGCGAGCTGGGCGGCGAGCAGGTTGCGGGCGTCGTCGGGGGTGGCGAGGAGGAGGGCCTTGGCCTCATCGAGGCGGATCTGCTCGAGCACGGCGGTGTCGGAGATGTCGCCGATGAGGACTTCCAACCCTTCCTCCCGGGCGCGCATGACCGCCTCTTCGTCGGTCTCGACGACGAGGACAGGCTCGCCCGAGCCGGCGAGCAGGGTGGCGACGCGGCGGCCGACCTCGCCGGCGCCGGCGACGACGGTCGTCATGGGCTGAACCCGGAGGAGTCGCGCGAGGGCTCCCGCATAGGCGGATTGTATTCCGATGGTGAGGAGGATGACGACGAAGACCATGGCGACGAGGCGCTGGGCGTCGCCGCCCGCGATGGAGCTGGCCTCGACGGCGACGACGCCGGCAAGGGAGGCGGCGACCACGCCCCGGGGGGCGACGGCGGAGAGGAAGGCCTGCTCCCGCCAGTTGAGTCCCGAGCGGATGCTGGCGAGGACGATGAGCAGGGGCCTTCCGATCAGGGCGAGGATGGCGACGACGATGAGGCCTTCGGGCCACAGGCCGGTGAGGTCGTCGATGCTGATGCCGGCGGCGAGCAACACATAGACGCTGGCGATGAGCCAGACCGTGACGGACTCCTGCAGGTCGTCCACGCGCTCGCGCTGGGGCAGGCTGATGTTCCCGATGGCGATGGCCATGAGGACCATCGCGACGAGGCCGGACTCGTGCGCGAGGGACTCGGCCACGGCGAAGGCGGCCACAGCGGCGCCGATCACGAACAGCGCCATCTCGCGGCCGCTCAGGCGCTTCACGAAGCGGGAGAGCAGCCAGACCAGGAAGGCCCCTGCCGCTCCCACCGCCAGCCCGATCAGCAGGCGCTCGATTACCCACCAGGTGGGCCCGGCCACGCTGAGGGTCTGGGCAAGGACGATCTCGAGGAGGAAGAGGGTGAGGAGCGCGCCGAAGGGGTCGATGATCACGCCCTCGCTGGCGAGGATATCGCGCAGGCGATCGTCGACGCGGATGGAGCGGAGGAGGGGCGTGAGCACGCTCGGGCCGGTGACGGTCACGAGGGCGCCGAAGAGGAAGGACATGCGCCAGTCGAAATCGAGGAAGAGCCAGGCGGCGAAGGCGCCTACAGCGGGGGTGATGAGGAGGCCGAGGACGATGACGTTGCGGACGACGGGCGCGAGGGTGCGGAGGGAGGCGAGCCGCAGGGCGGTGCCGCCCTCGAAGACGATGAGGGCGACGGCGATGACGACGACGATGCGGATGAGGTCCTCGAGCTCGTGCGTGCGGACGACGTTCAGGCCGTCGCGACCGAGGAGGAGCCCCGCGCCGAGGAGGAAGAGGGGCAGGGGGATGGGGAAGCGGCGGGAGATGATCTGGCCGAGCGCGGCGGCTCCGGCAATGGCGGCTGCCGCTCGGAGGGCGACATCAATCTCCACGAGGGGGGAGTGTACGCGAGCAGAGCCTAGGGTCGGCTGGGGAAGGCGGCGCGGGCGGCGGGGATGAGCACCAGGAGCGCCCAGAGGTAGCCACCGATGACGTCGCTGGTCCAGTGGACGCCGAGATAGACGTTCGCGAGCCCGCCCAGCAGGAGGAAGGCGGCAACACCGGCTACAGCGGCTGCCCGCAGACCCCGGGGAAGGGACGACGCGAGGGTCGCAGCGGCGAGGAAGCCGTAGAGGTAGCTCGGGCTCATGGTGTGGCCGGAGGGGAAGCTGGGGCTGGTGAAGCCCGCACGGAGGTCGACGAGGTCGGGGGGCGGGCGGGGGCGGTCCACGATCTCCTTGACCGCGAACTGGAGGAGGACCATGACGGCGAGTCCGGCGGCGAGGGCAAGGGCGGGGCGGCGCCGCCCCGCGAGCCAGGCGATCACGGCGAGCACGGCCCCGATGCCGGCCACGACCTCGGTACCGCTAAGAAGGCGGAGCACATCGGCGAACGGTTCCCCCGGGAAGGGCCAGTCCTGCACGGCGCTGGAGGCGGACAGGTCACCGGGGAGGCGGTCGTCGAGGCCGGCGAGAACGGCGAGTGCGATGGCAGCAGCCAGCACCACGCCCCAACACGCCCACATGCCCCGGTAGGCGGCAAGCTCGCGCAGGACCGGTCTAGCTGATGGCACTCAGGCTGGAGAACCGCTGGCGGTGGTGGTTGTCGACCTGCTCGCGGATGCGCGAGATGAGCCCGTCGAGCTGCTCGGCGAGCTGCCCGAGGCGGTCGGCGGCAGGCTCGATCTCCAGGAGGCGCTGCTTCCCCTCTTCCTCGACCTGGAGCCAGGGCGCGACGGTGTTCACGAAACGGTGGGGCTCGCGGGGCAGGCTGAGGTCGCGGGCCCACTGGTCGGAGAGGGCGAGGGCGAGGCGGAGGTAGACGGGGAAGGTGGCGCGGGCGGTCTCGAAGGCGGCCCGAAGCTGGGCGTCGCGGGGATCGTAGGCGTCGTCGAGGAACTCGATCTCGCCGTAGGGGTAGGGGCGGGGGTCGAGCATGCGCACGAGGCGGAAGCGGTCGCGGCCACGGGTGCCGAGCTGGAAGCGTCCGCCGGGAAGCTCGCGGTGCTCCTCGATGACCGCCGTCGTGCCGACGTCGTAGGGGACGGCGGAGCCGCCGACCTCGTTGCCGTGCTTGATCAGAATGACGCCGAAGACGCCGCCGCTCTCAAGGAGCTCGCGGGTCATGGTTTTGTAGCGCTCCTCGAAGATCTGGAGAGGCAGCTCGTGCCCGGGAAAGAGCACCGCCCGCAGCGGGAACAGCGGAATCTCGAGGCTGGCCACGGGAGGCAGTGTACCGCCCGGGGGAAGGGCTGGGGAGCGCTGAGCCTCCCGCCTAGATCGGGGTCTTGACCTCGATGCGGGAGACGACGCGGGCGCCGGTGGGGAGGGGCTCGTCGGTAAGGATGTCGTCGAGATCGCGGCTGAGGCCGTCGGAGTCGTCGAGGCCATAGCCGTAGATGTAGGCGTTGGGCACGAGGTAGGCCCACCACTCCGGGAGGCGCCACAGCCGGGGGTCGATATCGGCCTTCACGCAGAGGGTCGTGCGCATCCCCGGGATGGCCTGCAGGAGCTGGAACGTGCGGCCGGTGTCGAAGAGCGTGTCGACGACGAGGTTGTAGTCGCGGAAGACGTGCTCGGGGATGGGATCGGGGTCCTTCGGCTGCACGTGGGTGATGCGGCAGAACCGCCCGTGCTCCCCTTCGAGCAGGGCGGCGAGGTCGGCCGAGAAGCGACGCGCGGCCAAATCGACGCAGACGATGGGGATCTCGCCTTCGGGGAAGCCCTCGGCGACCTGGGCGGCAATCGCAGCGACGCCCTCCTGAATCTGCTGCTGCGTCAGGAGGAGCGTGGCGGCCACTACTCGATTCCGGCGAGCTGCTTCGCGTAGTTGACGGTGCGGCGACCGTCGTAGGCGCGGGCAATCATGAGCTTCTCCGCTTCGAGGGAGCCCTCGGCGTGGATGGCGAGGACGGCATGGTAGCCGCCGAAGTCGCCGGTGGTGAGGTCGCTGACCATGTTCATGGCGCGCATGCGCGTCTCGCCGTCGACGCCCTCGCGGCCGCCGAGGTAGTGGCGGAGGAGGTCGCCGGTCTCGTCGTTCTCGAAGTCCTCGAGGCCGGGAGCGGTGACGAGGGAGCCGCCGGCGATGTCCTGCACGTGCTGCAGGGCCTCGTGGTAGTGGTGGGCGAAGTGGTACTTGGCGATGTTGGTGGTCATGGCGTCCGGGGCGTAGATCCCCTCCTCGTCGGGGGCGCCGCGGGCCGCGGCCATCTCGATGAGGGCGCGGACCGTCTCGGCGTAGCTCACGAGCCAGACGAGCTTCTCGCGGATGTGGCCGGCGCGGGTGATGCCGTTCAGGTCGGCCATGAGCTGGCCAGCGCCGACGAGGGCATCGACGAGCGGGAGCTTGTAGGAGACGGCGGTGAAGCGGTGGTACTCGACGAAGCCGAGGGCGAGGGGGGCGGCGAACTCGTGCTCGCCGGCGAGGAAGACGCGCTCGTTGGGGACGAACACGTCGTCGAAGATGGTGGTGGTCTCCATCATCTTGCGGTCGGAGCTGAGGGGATTCTCGAAGCTGTTCTTGGCCCAGCCGCCGTAGGGGCTGGCGACGAGCTTGAGGCCGGGGGTATCGGGCGGCACGGCGAAGGCGACGGCGTAGTCGGCGTCGGCCTCGGACATGGCGCGGGTGGGGAGGACGATGACCTCGTTGACGTTGGTCGTGCAACTGGTGTGGGTCTTCGCGCCACGCACGACGATGCCGTCGGGGCGGCGGTCGACGATGCGGAGGTAGTAGTCGGGATGGGGCTGGCCGCCGGGGCCGGCGGAGCGGTCGCCCTTCACGTCGGTCTGGGCGACGGACATGGTCAGGTCGTTGTCGCGGCAGTGGCGGTAGAACTCGTCGACGCGGGCGCGGTAGGAGGTTTCGCGGGCCTGGTCGACGGCGCGGGTGATGCGCAGGAGGCCGAAGAGGGCGTCGCTCCCGATCTCCTTCACGAGGGGCACGAGGGTCTTGCCGCGAGCAGTGGAGGCCTCGATGAGCTGTGAGCGCTTGAGCAGGTCGTCGTTACTCTTCGGGACCTTGAAGTAGCGGGCGTAGGGCTCGTCCTCGTCGTCGATGATGGTGAGGTCCTTGAACTCGGGCTCCTCGGCCATCTCGTAGTCGACGCAGGCGTGCTTGGCGGCCTTGGAGATGACGGGGTGGGTGGTCACGTCATCGACGCGCTCGCCGCGGTAGTAGACGGTGCGTCCGTCCTTGAGGGATTCGAGGTATTCGGCCGGCGTACGCAGTCCCATGGGGTTCGTCTCCGTGCGTGGTCAGATTGGCGGGCATGGCCCGCCGGTGTGAGTGCGAGCAGCAATGATACGCGGGGGCGGGGGTAGGGGATGGACGAGGCTTTGCTTGGGGTATCTCAGGATTGAACTTCAGACAGCCCGAAAACGCCTTCTCCTATCGATTGCCGCATGGGTCGCAGCTAACTCCCCTTCCCAAGCAGGCTTGGCTGCCGCAGTGGCAGCCGGATCCTCAGGCATGGCCTCCAAGCCAAACGTCAAACTGCTCAGTTCGGCGGGAGGGATTAGCAACTGACTGGCCATCTCTGCCCGACTCACTCCATCTTCACGCAGAAGCCGATAGACCTGTTCCAGAACGTCCGAACTCTCCGGGGCAATCGGGTTGGGTTCGCTTGTCCGGTAGCCTCGCCTGCTCAGGTAGGCGAAGGTCTTGCGGTAACGCCAATCTGACAGCATTCCAACTTTGTGCATGCGGTAGGTGAGAGCGGCAGCCGAGACTCGCCAGCGGTGCTTTGCAGCGACAATGTCCTTGATCGTGCCGTTTCGCGGGGCGTGCGAGATCACACTGGCACGAGGCATAAGGAAGGCTGAGGCAAACTGCGCAGCTTCGTGCTCTTCTGTGCGCCCCTGCGATTTCCCAGCCCAATGAAGAACAAGGTGCGCTAACTCGTGAGCAACATCCATTCGGAGACGCTCGGCGGATTTCTGAGTGTTTAGGAACATGAACGGAACTCGGCCTAGCTTGAAGGAGAAGGCATCCACGGAGTCGCATTCTCTTGGGAGAGAGAACACTCTGACTCCGTGTACCTCGGCCATCCGGAGCATGTGGCCGACGGACTTTTCCCCGATACCCCAGTGCTGCCGCACGGCCAGGGACGCGGTTTCGGGATCTACTTCTGGGAAACTGGGAACGTCAGGTTCAGGCAGAGTGAAACGCTCATCGATCCACGCTGAGATTGCCGTTGCGATTTGACCGGCTGCTGTCGCTTGATTTCGCTCCTTGGCAGTCAGGTTGCTCAGGGCACGGAAACTAGTTCCAACGGCGGGAATCTCCTCAAGATCGTCCGCTTCGAAGAACGGTCGCGGAAAGCCAAGCCGATCCACCATCCGGTCCAAGGTCTCAACTGTCGGGTGCCTTCCCTCGTGCTCATACGCCCGAATCATCCGCGACGAGATCTCGATCTCCTGGGCGAGCTTCACTCGGCTCCACCCTCGGCGACGCCTAGCCGTATCGAGGCGCTGGGGGTTGAAGCGAGGGGCGACGACCTTACGACGATCGTCGCTTGACATCCGGATACGGCTCGTCGTCATCGTTCGGATCAAGAAGTGAGTCGCCCGGTGAGTCGAGAGGCTGGTTGCGCAAGAGAATACGCTCCTCCCAACCCGTGACGTATCCGTCTCGGATCATGGACGGGAGGGACAGCTCGGCGCGCACCTCATCGTCCACCACGTCGATTAACAGAAGCCAGACTCGGCGAACTTCTTCCGTCCCCCGGCCACCCGCCCACTCGGGGTCGTCGGACCACGCCGAGAGCTGGCGATTGCTCTCCACAAGGTCTCTGGTGGTGACGCCCTTGGGAGCTCGCGTACGGGGGACTCGCAGGGGATCTCCCACACCACCAGTCGCGCTAGTGACAGATATCGCGAGTTCGCCGTCGGGGTGGATGGTGAGTTCGTGTCCGCGGTCGTCGGCCTGGATCCAGTCCCTGCGTACCAACTGGTCGCGTAGCGAGGGAACTCCCTCCAGCCAGATCAGAAGGCCCTGCGCGGTGCGAGGGTGAAACCCGGTTACTGTCGCTGCCGCAGCAGCGGCATCAGCCGCCACCACTTCGAGCCACTCTGGCTGCAGGCCCAAGCTCGCGAGTCGCGCCCTCGCAAGGGCGCCGTCGTGTATGCGTCGTTCGTCTTCGAAAGGGTGCCGCTGGTCTCTGGGTGCCGACATGACTCTTTCCGCATCGTAGGTCCTCATACGAGGACCTGTCAACCGGAAATGCTAGCCCTGCCGATCAGATTAGGGCCCACCGCCGTCTGCCCGCTCCCTTGCCCAGTTTCACGGTCAGCTTAGGTGAAGGTGCATCCCTAGGTTAGAACACCCTCAGCGACTACGTCTGCCGCCCTCGACGAGGATCCGACGGCCGCGGTAATCAAGGGCGGGGGTAGGGGCGCGGACCGGTAGAATCGCCCGCATGAGCGAGGGCGACGCGCGGTCGTACGTGCGGGAGGCGGCTGAGGCCGGCGAGTCCGTCCTGGCCGACGACCGCGTGGGTCATGTCGAGGAGAAGATCCGCCGGGCGACGGTTGTGCTGCAGGCCATGGGTATCGAGGAGCCGGCGCCACGCCCGCTCTGGAAGGCTCACGCCTGGCCGAGCGTCATGCCCCCGAGTCTGGGGGCGGAGCTGCTGGTGAATGCGGGTTCCTGCACCATCACCCTGACCACGCGCGACCTTGAGAGTCCGGAGAGCTTCGTCGCCGCGTTCGCCGAGCGCTGCGGGATGGACGTGCGCCTCGACGACCTGACGGGGGACGAGCCTGCAGCCGAGGCATGGCCACGGGTGGCCATGGCGCTCCGCTGGCTCGCCATCGAGGGGAAGGACTCCCGGCTTCTCAGCAGGAGCGCGAAGGGGTCGTGAGGCCCGCGACTCGCTAGGCGAGGACGCCCTCGACGAGGAGGGCGGCGACTTCGTCGTCGCTGAGCTCGAGGATACGCCGGCAGACCTCGTCGGTGTGCTGGCCGAAGAGGGGGGCGGGGGCGGTGTGGAAGCCGGGCGTCTCGCTGAGGCGGGCGCAGGGGCCGTCGTAGGCGCTGCGGCCGGTCTCGGGGTGGTCGAGGTACTGGTAGTAGGCGCGCTCCCGCATGTGCGGGTCCTTGTCGAGGACGTCCTGGGCGTTCTGGACGACGCCGGCGGGGACGCCGCGGGCCTGGAGCTCGGCCATGACGTCCTCGGCGCGGCGATCGGCGGTCCAGGGGCTAAGGAGGGTCTCGAGGGCATCCTCGTTCCCCTTGCGCGCCTCGTGGGTGGCGAAGCGGGGGTCGGTGGCGGAGCCGACCTGGCCGAAGGCATCGCAGATGGCGGCCCAGTGGTCGTCGCTGCGGCAGGCGATGGCGATCCAGCGGTCCTCGGAGCCCTCGGAAGTGGGGTCGTCGGCGCAGCGGAAGGCGCCGTGGGGGGCGGCGACGGGGCTGCGGTTGCCGGTGCGGGTCTGGACGACGCCGTTGGCGGTGTAGTCGAGGATGGCGGGGGCGAGGGCGTTCACGACGGACTCGATCTGGGGCATTTCGACAAGCTGCCCCTCGCCAGTGATGTCGCGATGGCGGAGGGCGGCGAGGAGGGCGAAGGCGAGGTGGCCGGGGTTGACGACGTAGTCGGGGTAGTTCGTGCCGATGCCGATGGGGGGATGGTGGGGGAAGCCGGAGAGCTCGCTGATGCCGGTGATGGGCGTGAGCACGGCGCCGAAGCCGAGGAAGTCGCGGTGGGGACCGACCATGCCCTGCATGGGCGCGTAGCCGGCGACGATGCGCGGGTTGGCGGCGGCGACGTGCTCGTAGAGCAGGTTCCACTTCTCCAGGACGCGCGGCGTGAAGTTGGTCATGAAGATGTCGGAGCGCTCGATGAGGCGGTAGGCGATCTCCTGGCCGCGCTCGCTGTTGAGGTCGAGGAGGAAGCTGAGCTTGCCGGCGTTGAAGTTGTTGAAGTAGCCGGAGGCGTTGTAGGTGTCGCTCATCTTCGAGCCGTCCTCGTTGAGGGCGACGGGCTCGACGATGCGGAGGGAATCGATGCGGGCCTCGGACTCGACGCGCACGACCTCGGCGCCGAAGGAGGCGAGGGTCTGGCCGGCGATGGGACCGGCGCCGAACCAGGAGAAATCGGCGACGCGCACGCCTTCCAGGGGGCGGGTGGGGCGGGCAGGGGAGGTGACGGGGCGGGCGGGGTTGGCGCGCCAGTCCGCGTCGTCGTGCTGGCCAAGGGCGGGCGGGGAGGACACG
>VXPF01000085.1 GCA_009839725.1 Dehalococcoidia bacterium
GCTGGCTCCTGGACGACGACGGGAGCCCGGGCGCGGCGGCGGGGGAGGAGGGGGAGAAGGTGGCGGCAACCGTCGCCGCGGCTGCCGCTGCGGATGTCGACGCGACCGGCACCGTCATCCCCACCGAGCCGCCCGCGAGAGAACGAGCGACCGCTGCCGCCACCACGCCCGTCTCTGCCACCGCCACGCCTACCGCCAGCGAGACGACGCCGGTGGCCGTGCCGGGGGGTGACTACCCGCGGATCGTGTTCTGGGGGAAGGTGCCGGTCGGTTACCAGGTGTACGTACGCAACCGGACCATCAACATCGTCCGGTTCTTCGAGGACCGGTTCGGGGTACGCGTCCCGGGGCTGTCGATCCACGTCGGGGAGAACGACATCGCGCTCCTCGAGGCGACGCGCGAGACGCTGGGGGAAGGGTGGCACGTGGGGCTTGCCCGCTACCGGGACGGGCAGCTGTTCCTCCACATGGACGAGAAGGAAGCGGCAATCGAGCGGCTCTACTTCCAGGCGATCCAGGAGCAGCTCGCGGGGACGGGGTCGTGGGGGCCCTGGTGGCTGAGCGAGGGGGCAGGGGCATTCGCCCGCTACCTCTACCGCGAGTGGACGGGTGAGCAGGGGATGGCCGCCAGCCTTCACATCGCGCGGTGGCGCACGAGCTTCGAGGCGAGTCCACTGCGCGCCTTCGAAGGGGGCTCTCCAGGGGACGCGAAGCAGTTCGACACGAATGGGCTGATGGTTGCGTCGCTGGCCGTCCACTGGCTGGTCGAGGAGGCGGGAGAGGACTCCCTGGTGGCGTACTACCGGGCGATCGGGGAGAGCGGGGACTGGCGGGAGGCGTTCGAGCGCACGTTCAGGCTCCCCTTCGAGGAGGTGTACGAGGGCTTCGCCGAGTATCGCGCCGAGGTGGCGGGGCAGCGGCGAGAGGTTCGCGGAATCATTTTCGGGCCGGATGGGGGGAGGCTCCGCGATGCATTGCTCCACGTCGCCGCCCAGCAGCCCGGGAGCAACAGCACGCAGTACGGCCCCGTGGAAGCGACGGGTGAGTTCACGGTGCACATCCCCGACGGGAGCTACACGCTGGCCGTGGTGTGCCCGGGATACACAGTCATCGGGTGGTACGCGGGAGAAGGCGGGTTCACGCGCGACGAGGGGGAGGCGGTGGAGGTGGTGGTCGAGGGGGAGGCGGTGTTCGGGATCGAGATCAGGCTGCCGACGCCGTTGGAGGAGCTATCCAGTGCCTGTGAGTAAGGGGTACTGGACGGAGGTTTCCGGCGCGGCCTGACTCGTCCCGCGTAGCCCCAGCGGGCGCCGGCGCTATACTGAGGGCGCAGGGCGAAGAAGCGATGTGCGAAGGGCGGACGGGCCTTTGAGCGACGGCGGCGACCATCCGCGCGAGGCCTGTGGCGTCTTCGGCGTCTACGGGCCGGGAGAGGACGTCGCTCGGCTTACCTTCTACGGGCTCTACTCACTCCAGCACCGGGGCCAGGAAAGCGCCGGCATCGCGACGAGCGACGGCGGTCCGGTGCGGCTGCGCACGGGCATGGGACTCGTGTCGCATGTGTTCGACGAGCCGGATCTGGCGCGACTGCAGGGGCACATCGCCATCGGCCACACGCGCTACAGCACGGCGGGCGGATCGCTGGCGCGGAACGCCCAGCCGATCGTCGTTCGCGACCGCGAGAGCGGGTCCGAGATTGCGGTCGCGCACAACGGGAATCTCGTGAACGCGGACGTGCTGCGGGAAGACGTGGCGGCGATGGGGGTCGAGTTGCACGGAACCGCCGACACGGAGCTGATCGCGCACCTGCTGACGCTGGCGCCGGCAGGGACATGGGAGGAGCGCTTCCACTACGTGATGCGGCGGGTGAGCGGGGCGTACTCGCTCACGATCATGACGCCGGACACGCTGTTCGCGGTGCGGGACCCGCTGGGGGTGCGGCCGCTCTGCCTGGGGAAGCTCGGAGACGGATGGATCGCGGCTTCGGAGTCGTGCGCGCTGGAACACTTGGGGGCGACGATCGAGCGGGAGGTGGAGCCTGGGGAGGTGGTCCAGATCGACGCGGAGGGCATGCGCAGCTTCTTCCCGCTGGGGCCCTCTGAGCGAGTGGCGGGGTGCACACTGGAGTACGTCTACTTCGCGCGGCCGGACAGCCGTCTCTCGGGCGAGCTGATCTACCTGGCGCGGGAGCGGCTGGGGGAGGAGCTGGCGCATGAGCAGCCCGCGCCGCCAAGCGCGGACCTCGTGATCGGGGTGCCCGACTCGGGGATCCCGGCGGCGATCGGCTTCGCGCGGGAGGCGGGGCTTCCGTATCGGGACGGGCTGGTGAAGAACCGCTACGTGGGGCGCACGTTCATCCAACCGGACCAGCGCATCCGCGACGCGGGCGTGGCGCTGAAGCTGAACGCGATGAAGGAAGTGCTCGATGGCCGGCGGGTGGTGGTGGTGGACGACTCGATCGTGCGGGGGACGACGAAGCCGCGGGTGATGGATCTGCTGCGCCGGGCGGGGGCGGAGGAGGTGCACGTGCGCATCGCGTCTCCGCCGATCATCGCGCCGTGCCACCTGGGGGTGGACATGGCGACGCGCGCGGAGCTGATCGCGGCGAACAACACAGTGGCGGAGATCCGCGAGCACATCGCGGCGGACTCGCTGGGCTACCTGAGCGTGGAGGGGATGGTGCGGGCGACACGCCGGCCGTCGGACTCGCTCTGCAACGGATGCTTCACCGACCGGTACCCGATGGACGTGCAGGACCAACTGCCACTGGTGGCGCCGCGCGCGGACCGGGAGCTGGCGTCGACGCGACCCTCGCGGAGCGGCTGACCGGGGGGCGGGGATCCCGCGGGGGTGGGCATGGGCGTGTCGGAGAACCAAGAGGGGCGGGCTCGCGTCACCGCCGCCTATCCGCAGCTCTTCACCGGGGACATGGAGCGGTCGGCGCGGTTCTTCCGGGAACAGCTTGGCTTCGAGGTGCGGTATCTCTTCGGCGATCCCCCGGTCTACGCGCAGGCCAGCCGGGACGGGGTACGCCTGAACGTGCGCCTCGTGGCGGCGCCGGTGCTGGACCGGGAGGCGGCCGAGCGGGGTGAGCTCCTGGCGGCCTATCTCGAGGCCGACGATGTCGAGGGGCTATACAGGGAGTACCGCGAGCGCGGCGTCGACTTCTTCCGGGAGCTTGAGACGAAGCCGTGGGGCCTCACGGGCTTCATCGTCCGCGACCCGGACGGGAACCTGCTGAACTTCTCGGAGCGGGCGGGGCCGGCCTAGCGCTCGAGGTAGGGCTCGAGGAGCTGGGGCACGCGCAGGTGCTCGGGGATGCGCTCGCGGCCGATGGAGCGGTCGAGCGTCTCGGCGCAGTGCCAGATGCGGCGCTCCTGGTAGCTGACGGGGATACCGATGAGCCCGGGGGAATCGAGCGACTTCTGCATGGGCGTCATGTTGCGGGTGTCCTCCTCCATCACGATGGTGCGCTCGTGGAGGCGCTGCGCCCGCATCTCGACGATGGCGGGATCGTCGTCGTCGCCCCAGTCGTTCATGAAGGTGACCCACTCGAAGAGGGTGTGGCCGACGTCGATGGGCCAGCAGAGGAGGAAGGGCATGCCCGTGGCGCCCACGGGCGTGATGAGGTTGGGGAAGATGCTGAAGGCGGTGCTGGTGCACCCGACCATGGGCACAACCGTCTCGATCTCGCGGATGGGCCCCATGTCGCCAAAGCCGCGCATCATGCCGGCGCCCGGCTTCCAGTCGAGGGGGTCTTCCATGCCCGAGGCGACGGCGGCGCGCTTGGTAATGGGCGTGATCATGCGCGAGTGGCCGTGGGGGAAGAGCCCCATGGTGGCGCCACGCTGATCGAGCATGGTGACGCCTTCCTTCTGGTGGATGTGCTTGAAGTGGTAGACCTCCTGGAAGGCCTCGACGGTCACCTTCCAGTTGCAGCTGATGACGAGCGAGTCCTTCTCGAAGAGGCGCAGGTTCTCACCCTGGAACTGGGCCATCTGGCGGGCGATGGGGCCGAGCCACTCGATGAGGGGCATGGCGTCGGGGTCCTGGTTGACGAAGATCCAGCCGTCCCAGACCTCGCAGCGGTACTCGGTGAGCGCGCGGTGCTCGTAAGGGATGGCATCGAGCTGCTCGCCGTGGGGGAGGGAGACGAGGTGACCGTCGGTGTCGTAGGCCCAGCCGCGGCGCTGGCAGCGGAGGAGACCATCGGGGAGGGTGCGGCGGGGGAAGTGCTGCTGGCGGAAGAGCTTGCCGGGGGCGTCGAACTCAACCTCGGTCTTGAGGTGGCCATCGTCGTGCCAGGGGACGAGGGGGGCGTTGTTGGGGCTCTCGTTGCGGAAGGCGCGGATGCGCATGTTCGCGTCGCGGACGAGGACGACGGGCAGGTCGGGGAGTGACTCCCAGAGCCAGTAGCTGCCGACCTCGGGAAGCTCCTCCTGGCGTCCGGCGAAGAGCCAGGTGCGGGGCCAGTGGTACTTCTGCTCCAACTCGAAAAAGTCAGGGTCGGTGTAGCGGCCGCCGGGGATATCGGGGAATTTGGGGAAGCCCTCGGGGGGACCTTCACGGGAGAACTCGTAGCGGATCTCGTTCTTGAGCTGCTCGATGAGGGTGTCTTCCATGGGGGCCTCCGGGACCAGCACGCGGAGCGTGCGCCACGCGCTCGTAGCGTGGCAGGCGGGCGGGGGCGCGTCAACGAGTGGACGAGGGCGGAGCGGGGTTGCCTGCGCCGGTATGATCGGCGGCTGCGAGGAGGCTGCCATGACCAGCTTCGAGGACGTGAACATCGACGACGAACTGGAGCCGCTTGATCGCACGCCGACCGAGGACGACGCGCTCCGCTTCATGGGCCAGGATCCGGCGACGAAGAGCCGTTTCAGCGACTCGGCGACGGCGCAGCGCGAGGGCTTTCGCGGGGCGGTGGTGCCGGGGCTGATGAAGCTGGCGTGGATCACGAGCTACGCGAGCGACTGGGCGGGCGAGGGGGCGACGGTGCGGAGCGTGCGGGTCGCCTACCGGCGGCCGGACTTCGCGGGGAATCCGCTCATGATCGCGGGCCGGGTGGTGGATAAGCGGGAGGAAGAGGGCCACCGGCTGGTGGACCTGGAGGTGGTGACGGTCATGGAAGACGGGCAGCCCTCGGTGCGAGGAAACGTGCAGGTGGAGTTCGACCCGCAGGCATGAAGGACCTGTCGACGCTGGAACGGGTGCGGGCGGTGTGTCTCGCGCTGCCGGAGGCGGAGGAGAAGGAAGCGTGGGGCATGCCCACGTTCCGTGTGCGGGGGAAGCTGTTCGCGCACTTCGCGAACGACCATCATGGGGATGGGCGGGTGGCGCTCTGGCTGAAGGCGGCGGAGGGGGCGCAGGAGCTGCTGGTCGAGGCGGCGCCGGAGCGGTTCTTCGTGCCGCCGTACATGGGACCGCGGGGATGGGTGGGGATGCGGGTCGACGGGGAGGTGGACTGGGAGGAGGTGGCGGCGCTGGTGGAGGAGGCGTGGCGGCTCATCGCGCCGAAGCGGGTGGTGGCGGCGCTGGACGCGGCTGAGGGCTAGCGGGGCCAGCCGCCCAGCCCGAGCCAGACGGCAACGGAGCCGGCGAGGGCGGTCACGACGAGGAATATCCCGACCCAGAAGAGGGAGGCGCCCTGCCCCACGAGACCGGGCGTACCCCGTCGGCGGGCGGTTACGGTACTGAGCAAGACGCCCGGCACGACAAGGGCGAGCCAGGCGAGGGAGGAACTGAAGAGGATGATGGACCAGGCGCGCAGGGCGTGGCGAGCGACGGTCTCGGCGGTGGCATTGAAGGCGCCACCCCAGGCGGCAAGGGCCAGCCCAAGGGGAACGATGACGATGACGATGATGGCCCACTGCCAGAGGGGGCCAAGCAGCACACGCCGCGCCCCGCGGGGGGTAGTCGCCCTCGTCATGCGCACGATCGTACCGCCGACGGGGGTTGTGGGGTGTAGGGGCGAGGCTGGCCGGGCGCGGTGCGGACTGGGTGGGGCGGCCCCTGTGGTGGCGGGCGCCGCCCCACCTGTTGCGTAACGCCTAGACGGAGTCCTTCAGGTTCTTGGCGGCCTTGAACGCGGGAGCGCGCTTGGCGGCGATCTGGATGGTCGCGCCGGTGGCGGGGTTGCGTCCCATGCGGGCGCCCCGCTCCCGCGTCTCGAACTTGCCGAAGCCACCGATGGAGACCTCGCCACCGCTCTGGAGCTCGCCTGCAATGAGGCCCTGCCCGGGAACGGTGCTGAAGATCGCATCGACGACCTCGGCAGCCTTGGACTGCGTGATCTCGGTCTTCCTGGCCAGTGCGGCCACCATCTCGGTCTTGTTCATGGCGAATCTGCCCTCCTGAACAGTCGAAACTGCTGAAAGAATATAGCGCATTAGCGCTTTTGCAACACGTCAACCCGTGGAGAGGAGCGGCTGGCGGGAGGCGCGGGTATCATCTGCGGCCTGCCCGAGAGCCCGGCCGAGGCCGGGGTGGATGGAGGGAAATCGGCATGCGACCGACGAGCGACGAGCTGATCGTGGGCATGCGCAACGTGCTCGAGGACGTGCTCATTCCGGAGCTGCAATCCGACTGGGCGCAGGCGATGGGCACGCAGATGGCGTTGATGCTGCAGCACCTCGAGGGGCGAGAAACGCGCGAGCCCGACTTCCTGGCGGGGGAGAACGCGAAGCTCGAGGGTGTGCTCGCGAAGGCGAACGATGCGCTCGGCGGGGAGGCGGTGGCCGTGCCGAAACGGCCGGCGGACGAGGGGCTGGAGGGGCTGGGGGAGCACAACGAGGCGCTGCGGGAGGCAATCACGTCGGCCATCCACGCGGCGTACGGGCAGGGGGAGTATGGCTTCAACGACCTGCCCGCGGACCGGCTCGGGATCACGGACGACCTGATGGAGATCGCGACGCGGCAGGCGGAGTTCTGGCAGCCGATCGGGTTCACGTACCCGGGCCGGCAGCGGAGGTAGGCGATGCCGTACCAGCCGGAGATTCGCAGGGACGAGGCGGCGGCATTCCTCTCGGATGCGCTGGGGAAGCCGGTGCAGGTGGAGGAGCTGCGGAGGCTCGCCTCGGGGCAGTCGCGGGAGACGCTGGTGGTGAAGACGGACCAGCCTGACGAGGCGGAGCTCGTGTTCCGGATCGAGCAGGGTGGGGTGCTGGGCACCTCGAGCGAGCCGGAGTTCAGGCTGCTGCAGGCGCTGCACGGGGGACCGGTGCCGGTGCCGAAGCCGCGCTGGCTGGTGGAGGACCCGCAGTGGTTCGGCTACCCCTTCATGGTGACGGAGCGGGTCGAGGGAGACGGTAGCTTCGGCTACCTGGCGGACCCGGAGCGGTCGCAGACGATCTTGCGCACCTACATCCAGTCGATCGGAGAGATGCACCGCTATTCGTGCGAGGAGCTGGGGCTGCACGACCTCGGCATCCCGAAGGACACGCGCGAGAGCACGCTGCAGCAACTCGACCTCTGGACGGACCGCTACGAGCGGTACCGGTACGTGCGGGAGCCGCTACTCGAGGAGGCGATCGCGTGGCTGCGGCGCAACATTCCGGAGCCGAAGCGCCCGGTGCGGCTCAATCACGGCGACCTGAGCGCAGGGAACTTCATCCTGCACGAGGGGAAGATCATGGCGCACGTGGACTGGGAGTGGTCGAACCTGGGCGACCCCATGGAGGACGTGGCCTTCTTCGCCTACATCAAGGGGCGGATGTTCGGTCCACCCGAGCCGATCCTGGACCTGCTGCGGGAGGTGGAAGCGTTCGAGATCGGGGGAGATGAGCTGCGGTACTGGGAAATATTCAACTACTTCAAGGCAGCCTGCGCGAACATCGCGACGCTCAAAGTATTCAATGAAGGGCGAAATTACGGGTTGAATATGGTTGCGATCGGGACCGGGGGCTTCCTCGGATTCACCCGAAGGACGGCGGAGGCACTCCGGACGGCATCGCGGTGACGAGGCGGTAAAGACCATCGTTACCCGCTAGCCCAAACGCGACCATACCCTTAGACTTCGCGGGCCAAACGCCCGTAAAACCGAAGGGGGATCTATGAAGAGACTGCGCTTTGGCCTGCTCGCCGCCGGTGTGGTAGCGATGCTGGCGCTTGTCGCCGTGGCATGTGGCGGCGACGACGACGGGGACGGTGGCGGCGAAGGCCGCGGCAACACCGTCCAGACCATCAAGGACCGCGGAGAGCTCAAGTGCGGCGTCAAGCAGACGCAGCCACTCTTCGGGTTCCGCGAGGCAGACGGCACGGTCGTCGGCTTCGACATCGAGTTCTGCAAGGCCCTTGCGGCAGCAGTGCTCGGAGACCACACGGATGTCGAATACGTGGACGCATCTGACGCGTCGACGCGATTCGAGCTGCTGGCTGAGGAAGAGATCGACGTGCTGATCCGCACGACGACGATCACGGCCTCGCGCGACCGCGAGCTGGCAGTGGACTTCGCCCAGACGACGTTCTACACGGGTCAGGGCTTCGCCGTTCGCACGGATTCCGGGATCAACTCGACCTCGGACATGGGCGACGCGATCATCTGCGTGCAGACCGGTACGACCACCGAGCAGAACGTGGCCGACCACTTCACGGACATCGGCCTCACCTATGACCCGCAGGGTGGCCTGAGCCAGGACGTCGCGGACGCGTTCTTCGCAGGACGCTGTGACGTGCTGACGGCGGACGCTTCGGACCTCGCCTCGCGCATCGCGGTTCGCGATGACGCGGCCGACTACAAGATCCTTCCGCAGATCATCTCGAAGGAGCCGCTCGCTCCCGGCGTGCGGGACTACGACAGCGAGTGGAAGGACGTCGTGAACTGGGTCGTCCACGGCCTGATCAGGGCTGAGGAGATCGGCATCACGCGGGCGAACGTTGACCAGATGGCGGACAACCCGCCGAACACCGAGGTCGCGCGACTGCTCGGCGTCCCGTTCCAGGGCGGCGACGTTGCGGCGCTCGGCTTCGACAGCGTTGACGCGCAGTTCATCTATCGGGCGATCAAGGCCGTGGGTAACTACGGCGAGATCTACGACCGCACCATCGGGGACAACATTCCTCGTGCGTGCACGTTGAATGACCTGGTCATCAACAACTCCGGCTGCCCCGACGGCCAGGGCGGCATCCAGTACGCACTGCCGTACCGCTAGGCCACACGGCTGCGGGCCTTCGCGGGCTCGCAGAGGCAACCACAATGAAGGGGGCGCCCAGTGGGCGCCCCCTTCTCTTGCTCCCGAATCTTTGCCCCTTTTTCCCCTCGATCCCGTTATTCTTGCGCCTGCGTTCTGGTGACGCGCCGAGGGAAGGGGTTTCCATTGACCCAGCAGGCGCCAGGCATCCACGCAGCCGTTTGCATGCCCCAGCCGCGCGCGCTCGATGGCACACGACAGGGTGATGGCGCATGACGGTAGCGGCGGGCAGCGCGCCACCTCCGGAGCCAGACGTCCCGCTGATCTACCGGCGCGGCGTTCGGCGACTGCTGACGCAGGGCATCTACGTGGCCATCACCGCCGTGGTGATCGGCTACGTCTACACCTCGCTCGACCTGCGCGAGTTCGGCTTCGGATTCCTGAACGAGCCGGCGGCGTTCAAGGTCGGCAACCAGTGGCTGACGGACGTCGACGGCGTCACGAACTCACGGATCACGATGTACCTGGTGGGGGTGTGGTCCTCGCTACGGGCGGTGCTGGTCGCGATCGCACTCTCGACCGTGCTGGGCGTGCTTGTGGGCGTTGCCCGGCTCTCCTCGAACTGGCTCGTGGCGCAGATGGCGATGCTGTACGTGGAGATCTTCCGCAACACGCCCCTGCTGGTGCAGGTGGTGCTGGTCTACACGATCCTGCTCATCGGGGCGCCGCTCATCGAGAACGTCGTCAACGTGGGCGACTTCTTCTTCGTTTCGAATCGCGGAATGGCGATGCCCTGGCCGGTCCCCGATGGCGGGTTCTGGAACACGCCGGACTGGTTCGTGGGGGTGTGGGTCGCAGCGCTGATCGCGATGGCGGTGGCGGCGGGGCGGCTGCGAGCGCTGCGACAGGATCGCGAGCGCGAGACGGGGCAGCCGCAGTTCGCCAACCGATGGGCAGTCGGGGTGTTCGCGGTGGGGGCGCTGATCTCGTTCTTCGTCCTCGGGGCGCCGGTGAGCATGGACCGACCGATGATCGAAGGCACGCACTACATCGAAGGGATGGTGATGGAGCCAGAGTTCACCGCCCTGGTGGCGGGGCTCACGCTGTACACGAGCGCCTTCATCGCGGAGATCGTGCGGGGCGGCATCCAGGCACTTCCCAGGGGGCAGACCGAGGCCGCCAATGCCGTCGGGCTTTCCGGCTACCAGCGGCTGACGCTGGTGATCCTCCCGCAAGCGCTCCGGCAGATCATCCCATCGGTCACGAACCAGTACCTGAACATCAACAAGAACTCCTCGCTGGCCTACGCGGTGCTGTACGACGACCTCTTCCGGGTCGCCAACATCGTGCAGAACAAGGCCGGGCACGCGCTTGAGATGTTCTTCGTCATCATCGTCACCTACATGCTGATCTCGTTCGCGATCTCGCTTGTGATGAATTTCTTCAACGCGCGCGTAACGGCGCAGAGGATCTAGGGAGGGTGCGCTAATGGTCGACATGCCGGCTCAGAACCCACAGCGCATCGTGCTGCCACCCCATCGTGAGCGGGCGCGGCGGCCGCGCATCGTGCGCCTCCGCGAGTGGGCGCGCCGCAACCTGTTCAACTCGCGGGCTGGCACGGCCCTGACGATCGTCACGGCCATCATCCTCGGGCTCCTGATCTACGGGGTCATCTACTTCGTATTCGTGGATGCGAACTGGCGCGTGATCACGGACAACCGCTGGTTGCTGTTCGCGGGCGGCTACCCGATGGACCAGGAGTGGCGGCTCTGGTTCAGCGTGGGCTTCGTGTTCCTCCTGATCGGGCTGACCTACGGCACGTGGGCGAGCCTGGGGAGGCGGGACCACCTCTTCATCGTCCTGGCCTCGGGTTTCGCGATCCTCCTGCTGGCGCACGGGGGCGCAGCCATCTGGTCGACGCTCTGGTACCTGATCGCGGTTGGCCTGCTCTATGCGGGCTACGCGATCACGATCCGCATGCCGCGGGAAGCGGGACCGGGGCGAACACTCCAGCAGCGCAGCGTGGCCGGGCTGCTGATCGCGGCGCTGCCGATCGTGCTGATCGTGCTGCTGGCCTTCGGCGGGGCGCGCCCGCGCGAGCTCGAAGGGTTCGTGCTGAACCTGGTGCTGGCGCCGGTGGGCATCGCCGGAGGGCTCGTTATCGCCATCCCGCTGGCGCTGGGGCGAGCCTCGCGGATGAAGGCGATCTCGTGGACCTGCACGACCTACATCGAGGTGGTGCGGGGGGCGCCGCTCCTGGGCTGGCTCTTCGTCGCGCTGTTCATCCTCGACGACGTGATCGGGGGCGAGCTGATCGTGCGCGCGATGGTGGTGCTGGCGGTGTTCACCGCGGCGTACATGGCGGAGTACATCCGCGGCGCACTGCAGGCGCTCCCGGGCGGTCAGTCAGAGGCGGCGCACGCCGTGGGGCTCAACCAGTTCCAGTCGATGCAGCTGATCGTCATGCCGCAGGCGTTGCGCATCTCCATCCCGCCGATGGTGGGTCAGGCGATCTCCATCTGGAAGGACACGACGCTGGTGACGGTGATCCTGCCGCTGCGGGAGCTGAAAGGGAACGCCGACTCGGCGATCGCACAGTTCGAGTTCACGCCCGACCGGATCGAGGCGTATGTGTTCGTGGCCGTGGTCTTCTGGGTCGTGGCCTTCATCATGTCGCGCATCTCGCAGCGCGTCGAAGGCTCGCTGGGTATCGGCGAGCGCTAGCATCCGAAGGGAGCAGCACGATGACGACGGAAACCGCATCCATGCCCGCCCGGGACCTCGAGTCCGCGGAGGACATCATCATCGCCGAGAACGTGGACAAGTGGTTCGGCGACTTCCAGGCGCTCGACCAGATCTCGATGCGGATCAAGGAGCACGAGATCGTCGTGGTGCTTGGCCCGTCGGGCTCGGGGAAATCGACCTTCATCCGCTGCCTGAACCGGCTGGAGGAGCACGACTCGGGGCGCATCGTGATCGACGGGATCGAGATGAACGACGACGTGCGCAACCTGAACGCGATCCGCTCCGAGGTGGGGATGGTATTCCAGCAGTTCAACCTGTTCCCGCACCTCTCGGTGATGAACAACATCACCCTGGGGCCGCGCAAGGTGCGGCGCATGCCGAAGCTGGACGCCGACGCCCTCGCGATGCAGCTGCTGGAGCGCGTCGGGATCCCGGAGCAGGCAGAGAAGTACCCGGCGCAGCTCTCGGGCGGCCAGCAGCAGCGCGTCGCGATCGCGCGGGCGCTGGCGATGCAGCCGAAGATCATGCTCTTCGACGAGCCCACCTCGGCGCTGGACCCGGAGATGATCAAGGAAGTGCTGGACGTGATGCAGGAGCTGGCGCGCTCGGGCATGACGATGATCGTGGTGACGCACGAGATGGGGTTCGCACGCGAGGTAGCCGACCGCCTGATGTTCTTCGACGAAGGCTCGCTCGTGGAGGAAGGCACCCCGCAGCACTTCTTCGAGAACCCGCAAGAGGAGCGCACCAAGCTCTTCCTCTCCCAGATCCTTTAATTCTCTGGGCCGGAGCTCGTTCAAGCCGTTCGATCGGTCTGCGCCGCGAGGGGTGAAGGCCGTGCCGCGCGCAGCCCTGGGGCGCCGCGAGGGGTGATCTTCTGGGCCGGAGCTCGTTCAAGCCTTTCGATCGGTTTGCGCCGCGAGGGGTGAGGGCTGTGCCGCGCGTAGCCCTGGGGCGCCGCGAGGGGTGGAGGTCATGCAGAGTGCGCCTCAGGGAGAGGCCGCAGCGCCCGGCGGGTGCGGCAGCGGGGCAAAGTCCGTACGATTCCCCAACCATGCCCGCAGGGCACCTGGAGTGAACCGCCATGTCCGTTGCCGACTTCAACCTGATCGCCCCGGAGACGCTGGAGTGTCCGTACCCGTTCTATGAGGCGCTGCACGCCGAGGCGCCGGTCCACTTCGTGCCCGAGCTGGGGATGGCGGTGGTGAGCACCTACGAGCTGCTGAGCGAGGTGGTGCACGACCCGATCACCTACTCCTCGTCCATCCCGACGGGGCCGGCCGACCTGGTCATGCAGCAGGAAGAAGACGTGGACGAGGAGTTGAAGATGCTGCGTGAGACCACGAATCGGGCGAGCGCGCCCACGCTCCTGGCGGCCGACCCGCCCTATCACATGCGCTACCGCTCGCTCGTGAACAAGGCCCTCTCGGCTCGGCGCGTGGCCAGCATGGAGGGCTACGTACGCGAGATCGTGACCGGGTTGATCGACGAGTTCATCGACGACGGCAAGGTGGATTTCACGAAGCAGTTCGCCGATGAGGTGCCGATGGCGGTGATCGCCGACCAGATCGGGGTGCCTCGGAAGGACCTGAAGGACTACAAGGCGCGTGCGGACGCCGCCATCGGGGGCATCGAGCGCCAGATTCCCCCGGAGGAGGAACGCTCCATCCTGAAGGCGGGGCTGGAACTGCAGGAATACTTCCTGATGCGGGCCCAGGAGGCTCGGGAGGACCCCAAGGACAACATCATCACGACGCTGGCGACGGTCGAGATGGACCACCCCGACGACGGGAAGCGCCCGCTGAACGACGCCGAGATTTTGAGCATCCTGCAGCAGCTGCAGGTGGCCGGGAAAGAGACGACGGCGCACTGCATCGGCAGCACGATGCTGCTCTTCGTCGAGAACCCGGACGAGCTGGCGAAAGTCCAGGACGACCCTTCGCTGATCACGAACATGGTGGAGGAGACGTTGCGGGTGGAGACGCCCGTGCGGGCCCTCTTCCGACGCACGACCAAGCCGGTCACGCTCGGGGGCGTCGATCTCCCCGAGGGTCAGCTGATGATGCTGATCTACGCGGCGGCGAACCGCGACGAGTGCCAGTTTGCTGACGCTGCGCAGTTCGATGTGGGGCGGGAGAACGCGCGCGAGCAGATGGCGTTCAGCGCGGGGCCGCACTACTGCGTGGGCGCGGCGCTGGCGCGCCTGGAGATCCGCGTGGCGTTCGAGGAGGTCGTGAAGCGGATGAAGAACTTCCGCCTGGACCCGGACTACCCGGCGCCGACCCACCAGCCGAGCTACATCCTGCGGGGTCTGCACAACCTCCACATCCTGTTCGACAAGGCGTAACGCCGAAGCGCCGGGGCCGCTCTTGCACCCCGGCGTTTCTTAACCCCACGCGCTCTGGCACTCTCTTGACAAGAGTGCTAGTCGATCGCATACTCATCTCAGACTTCACAACGTTATTGTGAGAGGAGTGGAAAGAGCAATGGCAGGAATGGTCCGCTACGACCCCTTCGACTCGCCCCGTGAGTTCGTGGAGCGCTTCTTCAACCGCGCGTTCGCGACCACTGAGGCGAGCGGCTACGACGAGGGCGCCCTCGGCGTCGACATTTCCGAGACGGACGAGGAGCTGATCGTGCGCGCCTCGCTCCCCGGCTTTGCCGAGGACGAGATCGACGTGCAGCTCCACCAGGGCGTGCTCTCCATCAAGGCCGAGCACACGGTGAGCGAGGCCCACGAGGACGAGCGCTACCACCGTCGCGAGCGGCGCTGGTCGACGCTGAGCCGGCGTCTGGCCCTCCCGGGCGTCCTGCACGACGCCGACGTGAACGCGGAGCTTCAGAACGGGGTGCTCACCCTGCGCATCCCGGTTCCGGCTGCGGCGAAGCCGAAGCAGATCAAGATCGCCACGGCCTAGCGCCGGCAAACACGACACCCCTTTTGGGGAAGCGGG
>VXPF01000126.1 GCA_009839725.1 Dehalococcoidia bacterium
CCCGCCCCCCCCGCCGCCCGCACACTTTAATCCCCCCCCATCCCCCGAACAGACCATTCCTCTACCTCGCGGGGGCTCGGACAACTGTATAAGACACAGGGCGGGGGACGTGACCTCTAGCGGCCACCCGAGAGGGGAGCGCGCTGGGGGCCGCGGCGGTGGTACATGGGGGTGCCGTCGCCGCCGCGGCGGAGCATCACGACCTCGGCCATGATGCTGATGGCGATCTCCTCGGGCGTCTCGGCGCCGATGGCGAGGCCGATGGGGGTGCGCACCCTTGCGAGCTCGTCGGGGTCGAAGCCTTCCTCGCGGAGATGATCGAGGACGGCGGCGGTGCGGCGCTTCGAGCCGATCATGCCGACGTAGCCGGCGTCCCGGCCCAGGCAGCGGCGCAGGGAGAGCTCGTCCTGCTTGTGGCCGCGGGTGACCATGACGATGGCGGTGTTGGCGTTGATAGGGAATCGCTCCAGGGCGGCCTCGAAGTCGTCGCAGATGACTTCGTCGGCCTCGGGCAGGAGCTCCGGGTCGGCGAAGTCCTCGCGGTCGTCGAGGACGGCGACGTGGAAGTCGAGGAAATCGGCGAGTTTGGCGAGGGCCCGCCCGATGTGCCCGGCTCCCACGACGAGGAAGACGGGCTTCGACTCGACGACCTCGAGATAGATGCTGGTGGCCTCGGGGAGCACTCGCTCGGAGAGGCCCTCGGCGCCCGCGTAGACGGTTTCGGCCGCGTGCCGCTTGAAGGCGTCGGCGGCGCGGGCGGCGACGAGGTCGTCGAGGCGGGGGTCGCCGAGGGTGCCGCTGCGGTCCCCGCCCGGCTCGACCAGGAGCTTCGCGCCCTGGTCGAGTGCAGCGGAGCCGGGCTCGAGCACGGTGGCGAGGAGTACGGGCTCGCCGCCGCTCGCAGCTTCGAGCAGGCGCTGGGTGTGGTCTCGCATAAAGGGAAGTGTACGGCGCGCTGGTGGGGATCGCGCTACGATCGCCGCACCACACATCGACGAGGGCGCGGATGAGCGCACTACAGGAACGGGATCCGGACGTCGCCGCGATCATCGCGGCGGAGGAGAAGCGTCAAACCGAGACGCTGGAGATCATCGCGAGCGAGAACTACGCCTCGGCTGCCGTGCTGGAGGCAACGGGCTCGGTTCTGACGAACAAGTACGCCGAGGGCTACCCGGGGAAACGCTACTACGCGGGCAATGCCCACTCGGACGAGGTCGAGTCGCTCGCGATCGAGCGGGCGAAGGCGCTCTTCGGGGCGGAGCACGCGAACGTTCAGCCGACCTCGGGGGCGGAGGCGAACATGGCCGCCTACCTGGCCTTCGCCGATCCCGGAGACACGTTCCTGGGGCTGGAGCTGACTCAGGGCGGGCACCTGACGCACGGCTCGCCGGTCAATTTCAGCGGGCGGCTGTACAACTTCGTGCCGTACTCGGTCGACCGCGAGACGGAAGTGGTGGACATGGCCACGGTGGCGGAGCTGGCAGAGGAGGCGAAGCCCAGGATCATCGTGACGGGAGCGACGGCCTACCCGCGGCAGTTCGACTTCGCGGCGTTCGCCGAGATCGCGAGGAAGGTGGGCGCGCTCCTGCTGGTCGACATGTCGCACTTCGCCGGGCTGGTGGCGGGAGGGGCGCACCCTTCTCCGGTGCCTCACGCGGATGTCGTAACGACAACGACGCACAAGACGCTACGGGGGCCGCGGGGGGCGCTCGCGCTCACGACGGAGGAGCACGGGCCCGCGCTGGACAAGGCGGTGTTCCCGGGAACGCAGGGCGGGCCGCACATGCACAGCATCGCGGGCAAGGCGGTGGCGTTCGGCGAAGCGGCGAAGCCCGAATTCCAGGCCTACGCGGCGAAGATCGTGGAGAACGCGGCCACGCTGGCGGAGGCGCTCCAGACAGGCGGCCTGCGGCTCGTCTCGGGAGGGACGGACACGCACCTGATCCTGATCGACTGCAGCACGCTGGGCATAAGCGGGATGAAGGCGCAGAACGCCCTGCAGGGCTCGGGCATCATCGCGAACAAGAACACGATTCCCTACGACGAGCGCTCACCGTTCGTCACGAGCGGGCTCCGCATCGGCACGCCGGCGCTCACCTCGCGGGGGATGGGCGCCGACGAGATGCAGCGCCTGGCGGCGTGGATCGCGCACGTGCTGAAGGACCCGGACGGGGAAGGCGTGCGCGAGAGCGTGAGGCAGGAGGTGGCCGAGTTTGCGAGGGCGTACCCAGTGCCCGGCATCACCGACGCTTAAGAAATACGCTTCGGGTCCGTTCTTGCGTTGAGCACACAAGGGGGCGGTGCTACGCTCCCCCGGCAGCCGGGCGCCCCGACCGTGGAGTCGGGGGAAACCCACCGTTCGGTATCCGGAGCGCTATGCGCGAGTACGAATTGATGGCCGTCTACGACCTCGCAGTGATCGAGGAGGGCGGTCAGGACGCCAGCGTCCAACACCTCACAGGTCTGGTCGAACGAAACGGGGGGTCGGTCACCGAGGTCGACCACTGGGGCCGGCGACGGCTGGCCTACCCGATGAACAAGCAGCTGGACGCGGACTTCGTGGTCACGCGCATCGAGCTCGATCCGCAGGCGGTGAAGCCTCTGAACGCGGACTTCGAGATCGAGGAGCGCGTGTACCGCCACCTGGTCGTCCGCGCCGACGAGATCCCGCCGCCGAGGCCGGTGCTGGCCCCGGCGGGTTCCCGCGGTCCGGGTTCCCCGACGGGCCCGAGGGCCGAAGGTGCGCCAGTAGTCGAACCCGCGCCGGCAGCAGCGCCAACCGCGGAAGCGGCTCCGCCTTCGGAGCCGGCACCCGCGTCGGAAGCAGAGGCCGCGCCCGCTCCGGAGGAGGCAGCCACACCTGCGTCCGAAGCGGAGGCTCCTGTTGCCGAGGCAGCGACCGAGGCGGAAACGCCTGCCGCTGCAGCAGAGGCCGAGGCGGAGACGCCTGCCGCTGAAGCGGAGGTCGAGGCGGAGACGCCTGCCGCTACAGCAGAGGCCGAGGCGGAAGCCCCTGCCGCTGAAGCGGAGGTCGAGGCGGAAGCCCCTGCCGAAGTGGAAGCGCCTGCCGTCGAAGCGGAGGGGGAGGCAACCGCCCCAACCGAGGAAGAAGCCGCACCTGCCCCCGAGGCGAGCGCGGAAGAGCCTGAAGCATCGGCTGACGACGACACCGCAAAGGAGTAGCCGCGATGGGCAACCTGAACAAGGTGATGATCATTGGCAACACGGGCCGGGACGCGGAGCTCCGCTACACGGCCAACGGCACAGCGGTTTCCGACTTCAGCATGGCGGTCAACTCCCGCCGTCGCTCGCAGCAGAGCGGGGAGTGGGAGGACGAGACCGAGTGGTTCCAGGTGGTGCTGTTCGGTGATCGGGCCGAGCGTATCAGCCAGTACATCACGAAGGGCAAGCAGCTCTACGTGGAGGGCCGCCTGCGGACCCGAAACTGGGACGACGACCAGGGTGTGCGCCACTACCGCACCGAGGTCATCGCGAACAACGTCGAGTTCCTCGACCGTCGCGGCGAAGGCGGCGGCGGTGACTGGGGCAGCAGTAGCGGTGGCAGCGGAGGCGAGTGGAGCGGCGGTGGCCGCGGCCAGGCGCCTTCGGACGTAGACGACCTGCCCTTCGAATAAACCTAGACCGGGGCCGCACGGCGGTCCCCCTGCCCGGTGCGCCCGAGCGCACGAAACCCATCGGGAGGAGAACCCATGACTGAACCACGACCCTTCACGCCGTCGCCGGCCGCGCCCGGCGGCACTGCGCCCTCAGGCGGGGACCGGCCGGGCGGCGACCGGGCGGACGGGGATCGCCCGCCGGGCGACCGCCGCGGCGGCCCGGGGGATCGTCCCCGGCGGGGCGGCGGCGGACGCCGCTTCGGGGGACGCCGCCGGCTCTGCCGCCTCTGCAACAAGGTGCGGTGCTCACCCGGCGACGAGTACAAAGTCGACTACAAGGACGTCGACCGGCTGCGGCATTTCATCAACGATCGCGGAAAGATCGAGCCGCGGCGGAAGCTGGCGACCTGTGCCCTGGCGCAGCGGGCGATCTCGCACGCGGTGAAGCGGGCGCGCCACGTAGGGCTGCTGCCCTACACGCTCCAGCACGTGCGCGAGACGCGCATCTTCCCGCTGCGAGGCTAGGACCGCGAGGCGATGACGCGCCGCGATCGCACGACGGGACTGCCCGGCGCCCAGCGCGGGCGGCGTGCCGCTGCCCGCGCAAGCGACGCTCGCGCGCTGCTCTCGCAGCGGGTGGCGCGGGTCGGGATTATCGGTACGGCGGTAGCGGCGCTGCTCGTGGTGGCCGCGCTCATCGCCTTCTTCTGGTACGACAGCAGCATCGGCCAGCCGGGCAAGACGGTCCTGCGGGTCGGCGAGGAGGAGTTCTCGCTCTCCTACTACGCGGCGCGGCTCCCGGAGTTCGCCCGCACCGACCCCTCGGGCCGGGGGCTGCTCGTCACCGAGGCGCTGCTCAACCGGCTGGAGGAAGAGGGCCTCGTGCTCTTCGTGGCAGCGGAGCGTGGCATCGCCCTGAGCGACGAGGATGTCACCGCGGCAATCGCGCTTGAGCTGGGGGTCACCCCGGATACCTCCCGCGGCAGCCCGTTCGACACGCGCTACCGGGACGTGCTGCGGACCTCGGGATTGAGCGATGGGCACTACCGGCAGCAGGCGAAGGCACGGGCCACGGAGCGGGAGCTGCGATCGGCCCTGCGCGACGAGGTCGGCACGACGGGTGCGGTCGTCCACCTGCGGGTGGTCACGGCGGCCACGCTTGAGGAGGCGGAGGGAGTCGTCGCGCGCATCGAGGAAGGCGAGGACATGGGGACGATCGCGCAGGTGGAGTCGCTGCACGGCGCCTCCCGCCAGAACGACGGCATCCTGCTCGCCCCGCCACCACTGCTCGACCAGGCGCTTCAGGACGCGCTGGCCGGGGCGGCGGAAGGGGAACTGCTGGGGCCGGTGGAGTCGGAGGACGTGTTCTGGGTCGTCCGGCTGGAGAGTCGCGAGGCTGAGGGAACGTACACCGACTCCGACATCGCCCGGCTCACGCAGGTACGCTTCGAGGAAGCGATCGAGGCAGCACGCTCCCGTGTGACAATCGACCGGGACTTCACGACAGACGACGCCAACTGGGCGATCGAACAGGCGGGTTAGACGGTGACACACGAGATCGGCATCGGCTTCCTGGGCATGGGCAACGTGGGCGAGAAAGTGGTGGCGACACTGCTGGAGCGCTCGGACGCCTTCCGCGAGCAGACGGGGGCGACCCTGACCCTGCGTCGGGTAGCGGTGAGGGATCCCGGCCGCGCACGGGGCATCGACCTGCCGGCAGGCGTCCTCACGGGCGACGCGGGCGAGGTGCTCGACGATGCGTCGATCGACATCGTGGTGGAGGTCATAGGTGGTGACGGGGCGGCGGGGGAGTACGTGCGCCGGGCACTCGCGGGAGGCAAGCACGTCGTCTCGGCGAACAAGGAGCTGGTCGCGAAGGCGGGGCCGGAGCTGTTCGACCTGGCGCGAGCGAGCGACGCCGCGCTCCGCTTCGAGGCGAGCGTGGGCGGGGGCATCCCCGTCATCTCGCCGCTGCTGCGGGATCTGCCGGCGAATCGCGTGGTTGCAATCCGGGCGATCATCAACGGCACGACCAACTTCATCCTGACGAACATGGCGCAGCGAGGGGAGAGCTTCGACGACGCCCTGACGCAGGCCCAGGAGTTGGGCTACGCCGAGCCCGACCCGACGAACGACGTGGACGGCTACGACGCGGCATTCAAGATCGCGATCATGGCGGGGCTGGCCTTCGGCGCGTACGTGCCGCCGGAGGGGGTGGCAACCGAGGGCATTCGGTCGCTGGCGCCGCAGGACTTCCAGTACGCGCGCGAGCTGGGGTACGTGATCAAGCTGCTGGCCATCGCCGAGCGCCACGATGACGGGGTGCTGGCGAGGGTCCACCCCGCCCTGCTGCCGGAGTCGGAACCGCTGGCGCGCGTGGACGGCGTCCAGAACGCAGCCCAGATTCAGGGAGACCTGGCGGGCACGCTCACCTTCCAGGGAGCGGGGGCCGGGGCGGCGCCAACGACGAGCGCCGTGCTTGCCGACGTGCTCGACATCGCACGGTCGCTGGCCGCGGGAGCGCGGCCGCACTGGGACCCCGGTCCGTGGCGGAACGGGGAGACCCTCGGGCTGGGGGCCCTAGAGACGCGCTACTATCTGCGTATGACCGTGTTGGACCAGCCCGGCGTTCTTGCGCAGATCGCGCGCGTGCTCGGCGAGGCGGAGGTGAGCATCGCCGCCGTGGAACAGCGCGAGACCGACGAGGAGCGCGGCACCGCGGAGCTCGCGCTGATGACGCATCGCGCACGGGAGCTCTCGGTGACGGGAGCGATCGAGACCCTGCGGGGCCTTGGCGAGGTGATCGAGGTGAACGCGATGCTGCGCGTAGAGGGGACCACATGACTTCCGAACCAGCCCTCCGTTCGATCGAAGAGACGCTTGTCCTGCTTGAGGGAGAGTCGCGCGCGCATAGGCAGGCGAACGAGGCGCTGGCGCGGGAGCTGGAGCAGCTTCGCCGCCAGATCCAGTCGGTGGTGGAGCAGAGCGAGGAGCAGGGGCGGGCCACGAGGCAGGTCGACACGACGATCGCGCGCTACCAGGGACTTCCCCAGAAAGTGACCGAGCTCTCACAAGACGCCGAGCAGCTGCGCACGGCGCTCACCGAGACCCGGTCGGCGCTGGAGACGGCCGAGCGCACACGCGACGCGGAGGCGCTCGTCTCCAGCCGCGAGCTGCGGGAGGCGCTGCGACGGCTGGACGCGCTTGATGACCGGCTCGAACTGCTCGCGTCCGAGGCCTCGGCACGTGAGTCGAAGCTGGACCAACTCGGCCAGACGCTGAGCGTGCTCATGGACTGGCAGCAGGAGGTCCGGCAGCAGACGGAGCAGTTCGAGCTGCGGTTACAGCGCCTGACCGAGGTGAGCGAGGAGGTGGAGGGACGGGTTCTGGCGGCAGCGCAGGCGCTGCAGGAGCGCCCCTTGGAGGTCATTCACGAACGGCTGCAAATCCTGGGCGAACTCGCCCATCGGGCGGAGGAAGCCCTCGAATCGCTCCAGGGCGAGCAGGAGCTGGGGCAAGAGGTGCGGGCGGAGATGGCGCGACGGCGCGACGAACAGGAGCGAATCGAGGCGCAGGTCAGCCGCCTCGAAGGCGCGGTCGACAACCTCGTGATGGCAGTGGACGAGGCGCGGGGCGAGACGGCGCTGCTCGACGGACGGAACTCGGGCCTGAGCGAACGGGTGAGCCTGATTCGCCGGGACATCTCCGAGATGGTCGACCACGTGCGCGAGGAGTTCACCGGCTTCAGCGAGATGCAAGAGCGTTCACGGAAGCGACAGATCGAAGCGCTTGAGCAGGAGCTGCGGGAGATGAAGTTCCACACGCTGCGGCCGCCGGACGAGCCGTGAGCGAGCCCCAGCGGCGCGGGGTCCTGGCTCGCTGGGCCGAGATCCTGCCGCTCACACCGAAAACACCGCACATCACGCTTGGCGAGGGAGACACTCCACTCGTGCGCTCGGTCGCGATCGAGCGGGAGCTGGGGGTCGACGAGCTGTGGTTCAAGCTGGAGAGCTCGAACCCGACGGGCTCGTTCAAGGATCGAGGGATGGTGGTGGCGGTCGCGAAGGCGATGGAGCGGGGCGCCGGCTCCGTGCTCTGCGCGAGCACCGGCAACACGAGCGCAAGCGCCGCGGCCTACGCCGCGCGCTGCGGACTCCAGGCCAGCATCCTCGTACCGCAGGGGCGCGTGGCGGTGGGGAAGCTGGCGCAAGCGGTGGCCTTCGGCGCTCGAATCGTCGAGATCGAGGGCAGCTTCGACGATGCCCTGACGCTGGCGCGGACGGTCGCCGAGAGCCACCCGATCGCGCTCGTGAACTCGGTCAACCCGGACCGGATCGAGGGCCAGAAGACGGCGGCCTACGAGATCTGCGAAACGCTGGGCGACGCCCCCGACGCGCTCGCGATTCCCGTGGGGAACGCGGGGAACATCACGGCCTACTGGAGGGGATTCGTGGAGTGCGCGGAGCGCGACTTCGCCACGCTGCACCCACGGATGCTCGGGTTCCAGGCCGCGGGAGCGGCGCCGATCGTGCGGGGCGAGCGGGTCGACGACCCGCAGACGGTGGCGACCGCCATCCGCATCGGGAACCCGGCGAGCTGGAAGCCCGCCGAACAGGCGCGCGACGAGAGCGAGGGGCTCATCGAGGCGGTGAGCGACGACGAGATCCTGGACGCCTATCGCTTGCTGGCGGGCTCGGAGGGGCTGTTTGTGGAGCCCGCGAGCGCCGCCACTGTCGCGGGTCTGCGGAAGCTGGAGCGGGAGGGGAGGCTGCGGGGCGGACGGGTGGTGGCGGTGCTGACCGGCTCGGGGATGAAGGACCCGGAGACGGCGGAGAGCGCCAACGCACCGGACGTCGTGCAGGCGCCGGCGACACTGGCAGGGGTGGAGCGGGCGCTGGAGCTGTAGCGGCGGCTTGACCCCCCAGCGGCGCCCCGTAGACTCGCGACCATGCGCACCCTGACCCGCTGGATCGCCCCGGCCGCGCTCGCGGGCGTGCTCGCGCTGGCGGCCAGCGCGCCGCTGCTGGCGCTCGACGCGCCGCCGATCGGTGACGCCCCGCAGGTTGCCGCCCAGGAGGCAGAGGCGGGTCGCGACGTGGTTCCGCCGCTGATCTGGTCACTCGTGGGAGTGGGGCTCTTCTCGGGCGCGCTGGGCGTGCTCTACCTGCTCAAGCGGGAGCTTGGCGGGTTCGAGCTGAAGCCGGGGGCGTGGACTGCCCCAATCAGCGTGATTGCCAGCCGGACGCTCCCGGTCGAAGAGTCGGACTACCCGGAGCCCGAGGACGACGGCCACGGCCACTGAGGCCGGTCGAGACGCGCTCCCCCCAGTGACCCGCCTGCTCCTTGCGACGAACAACCCCGGCAAGGTTCGCGAGATGCGACGCCTGCTCGCGGGCGAGCCCTTCGAAGTGGTGACCCCGGCCGACCTGGGGATCGAACTGGACGTGGTGGAGGACGGCGACGGCTACGCCGAGAACGCAACGCTCAAGGCGCGCGCCTTCGCCGAGGCGGGGGGCTGCCTCGCGCTGGCGGACGACTCCGGGATCGAGGTCGATGCGCTGGACGGGCGTCCCGGCCCGCTCTCCGCGCGCTTCGGCGGACCGGGACTGGACGACGCGGGGCGTACGCAGCTCATGTTGCGCGAGCTGCGCGACGTGCCGGATGGGGAGCGCGGAGCGCGCTATCGGGCGGTCGCCGCCGTGGCCGGGCCCGGGGAGCACGTCGAGCGGTTCGAGGGGACGTGGGAGGGGTCGATCGGGCGAGAGCCACGGGGCGAGAACGGCTTCGGGTACGACCCCATCTTCCGCACCGGGGATGGTCGCAGCGGGGCGGAGCTCAGCGCAGCGGAGAAGGACGCGGTCAGCCACCGGGGACAGGCGGTGCGGGCGGCGGCCGCATGGTTGCGCGAGTCGCAGCGCTAGCGGGTGGCGGCTTCTTCTTCCTTGCTGGCGTCGATCACCCTCTGGGCGACGTTGCCGGGAACCTCTTCGTAGCGATCGAACTGGAGCTCGAAGAGGCCACGCCCCTGCGTCAGCGAGCGCAGGTCGGAGGCGTAGCGCTGGACCTCGGCGAGGGGAACATCCGCCTCGACGACGCTCAGGCCACCGTCGGGCACGATGCCGTGGATGCGCGCGCGCTTGGTGTTGAGGTCGCCGACGATGTCACCCGCGTTCCCCTCGGGGCCCCGAACCCGGATGGTCATGACGGGCTCGAGGAGGACGCCATGGGCTTCGGCCACGGCCTCCTTGAGGGCCTGACTGGCGGCCAGCTTGAAGGCCATCTCGCTGGAGTCGACGGGGTGGTGCTTCCCATCGAAGAGCGTGACCTCGCAGTCGGTCAGCTCGTAGCCGGCGACCACGCCCTCTCGGGCGGTCTCCATGACGCCCTTCTCGACGGCGGGGATGAACTCGCGGGGCACGGAGCCGCCGACCACCTTGCTGTTGAACTGAAGACCGGAACCACGCGAGAGGGGCTTGATCTCGATGGCGACGCGGGCGTACTGGCCGTGACCGCCGGTCTGCTTCTTGTGGGTGTAGTCGGCCGATGAGGTCCGGCCGACCGTCTCGCGGTAGGGGACGCGGGGGAGGGAGAGCTCGACCTCGATGTTGAACTTCTGCAGCAGGCGGCCAACGGCCACGTCGAGGTGAGCGTCGCCGAGGCCCTCGAGGATGGTCTCGCTGGTGCTGGCGTCGCGGCGGAGGCGGAGGCCGGGGTCTTCCTCGACAAGGCGCTGGAGGCTGGGGCCGAGCTTGTCGACAGCCGCGTTGGCGGCGGGGCGCACGGCCATGCTGTACACGGGCTCGGGGAAGATCATCGTGGGCAGCTCGACTGGCTTGTCCTTGGTCGCGAGGGTGTCGCCGGTGCGGGTGTCGCTGAGCTTGGCGACGACGCCGATGTCGCCGGGGGAGAGGGTTGCGACGGGCTCCTGCTCCTTGCCGCGCTGGCGGTAGATCGTGCCGAGGCGCTCATCCGAGGACTTGTCGCTGTTCCAGAGGTGGCTATCGGCCTTGACGGTGCCCGTCATCACGCGGAGGTAGCTGAGGCGGCCGACGTAAGGGTCGGCGGAGGTCTTGAAGACGAGGACGGCGGGCGAGGCATCGCCGCCCACCTCGAGGGCCCCGCCGTCGGCATCCACGACCTCGCGCTGGGCGGGCGTGGGAGCGACGGCGACGAGCGTGTCGAGCACCTGGCGCACCCCGACCTGGTGGGTGGCAGAGGCGCAGAGGAGGGGCACGATATCGCCCGCGGCGAGCGCCGTGCGGAGGGCGCCGTGCAGCTCCTCAGGGGTGATCTCCTCGTCCTCGAAGTATTTCATCATGAGGTCTTCGTCGTTCTCGACGATGCTCTCGATGAGGGCGGAGCGAAGCTCGTCGGCGGTGTCCTGGAGATCGGCCGGCACGTCTCCCGGCTCGCCGCTCTCGCCGAGGTAGGCCTTCATCGCGAGCAGGTCGATGACGCCGCCGAGGTCGTGGCTCTGGCCGATGGGGAGGAAGAGGGGGGCGACGGCCGTGCCCCACTTCTCGCGGATGGAATTGAGCACGATGTTGAAGTCAGCGTTCTCGCGATCGAGGCGGTTGACGAGGATCGCTCGGGGGAGGTTGCGCTCCTCGGCGATCTGCCAGACGCGGTCGGTCCCGACCTCGGGCCCGGAGACGGCATCGACGACGACGAGGGCGAGGTCCGCGGCGCGAACTCCGCAGATCACCTCGGAAACGAAGTCGGCGTAGCCGGGCGTGTCGATGAGGTTGATCTTGGCGCCGTTCCACTCCACGGGGAGGACGGAGAGGTTGAGGCTGAACTTGCGGCGATGCTCGTCCTCGTCGTAGTCGCCGATCGTGTTCTGCTCTTCGATGGAGCCCATCCGCGTCACCGCCCCGCTCACGAAGAGGGCCGCCTCGCCGAGCGTCGTCTTGCCGACGTTGCCGTGCCCGACGAGAACGACGTTGCGGATGTCTTCGGAAGAGTAGAGCTTCATCGGAGGGCGCCTCGTGGCCGCTGGGGCCGGGGATTGGGGGCGGATTGTACGCGCTCGGGGCCCTTGGCGGCGGCAGGCGGAGGAAGGCTCCTGTAGACTCCGTTCGCACGCATGTTCGAGGGAAAACGCACGTACGTCGCGCTCGACCTGGAGACCACGGGACTGGACCCGAGCGACGACCGGATCACCGAGATCGGGGCGGTGCGCTTCGACGAGGAAGGCCGCGAGCTGGGGGTGTTCGACCAGCTGATCGACCCGGGCCGGCCCATCCCGGCCTTCACGGAGAAGCTGACCGGCATCACGAACGAGGACGTGCGGGGAGCGCCTGCCTTCGGCGACGTCGCGAGCGACCTGGCGGCGTTCGTCGGGGAGAGCGCGGTCGTGGGGCAGAACGTGCGCTTCGACCTCGCCTTCCTCGCCGAGGCGGGCGTCGAGTTCGAGGGTCCGGCGCTGGATACGCTGCGGTTCGCGCGCATTCTGTTCCCGGAGGGGCCGGGGGCGCTCTCGGACCTGGCCGCTGAGCTCGGCGTGGAGATGCCCGTCGCGCACCGCGCGCTGGCTGACGCAAGGGCCACGGCGAGCGTGTTCCTGCAGCTGCGGCGACGGGCGGCGGCGCTCGCCCCGGAGGAACGCTCATCGCTGGTGCGAGTGGTGGCGCTGGACGAGCCCGCGCTGGCGCGTGAGCTCGGGAGCGAGGAGCTCGGAGCGGACGACGCCTTCGAGGCGCCCGCGCTCCCGGAACGATGGGAACCGCCGGAGCCGCTCGAACGGGCGGAAACGCCCGAGCGGGTCACAACGGAGGAGGTGCGGGAGGCGCTCGCGGGGGCGGCGCGGGTGGTGGAGCGATTCGAGGAGCGCCCCCAGCAGGAGGAGATGGCGGAGGCGGTCGCGGGGGCGTTCACGGACGGGGGCCACTGGCTTGTCGAGGCAGGAACGGGCGTGGGCAAGTCGCTCGCCTACCTGATCCCGGCGGCGCTCTACGCGCTACGCAACGGGACGCGGGTGGTGATCTCGACGAACACGATCGCGCTGCAGGAGCAGCTGCTGGGGAAGGACGTGCCGGCGCTGCGCGAGATCCTACGCGAGGCAGGCGCGATCGCCAGCCCGGACGAGCTGCGGGTGGCGCTGCTGAAGGGGAGGGCGAACTACCTGTGCGTGCAGCGCTGGATGGGACACCCGGCGAGCCTCTCCGACCCGGACGTCGCGCGGCTGGCGGGGTCGCTGGCGCGCTGGCTGCCGAAGACGCACACGGGGGACCGGTCGGAGTTGCGGCTGGACCGGGGGGCGCGCTCGGCATGGACGCGGTTCTCCGCGGCAGACGCCGACTGCCTCTCGCGGCAGCACACCTTCGTGCGGGAGGGGCGCTGCTTCCTGCAGCGGGCGCGGAAGACGGCCGAAGGGGCCCACCTGGTCATCGTGAACCACGCCCTCCTGCTGGCCGACCTCGCCAGCGGGGGGAGCGCCATACCGGCGTACGACCACCTGATCGTCGACGAGGCGCACAACCTGGAAGGACAGGCGACGCAGCAGTTCGGGCTTCACATCGGGGCGCGCCAGGTGACGGACGCGCTGGAGGCGATCCACCGCCCGCGAGCGAGCGAGCGTCGGGAAGGGGGCATCGTGGCGACGGCGGGGCTGCCGGAGGCGCTGGGCGCAGGGGCGGCAGGCGCCCTGAAGGCGGCGATCGCCGGGGCCGCGAAGGGCGTGGCAGGACCGTTCGAAGCGGTCGGGGCGCTCACCGAGGAATCGCGGGACGACCGCGTGAGCATCACGCCGGGGGTGCGTTCGGGGACGCGCTGGGGGGAGGTGGAGGAGGGGTGGGGAAGGCTCGACGAGGTGCTGGTGCACGCGGTCGAGAGCAGCCGGGCGTCGGCCTCGATGCTCGGGGGCGAGGACGGCGGGACCGCGGGGGAAGAGCTGGAGGCTGCCGCGGGACGGCTGGAGAGCGTGCGCCTGGGACTTGCGGACCTCGTCGCGGGCGACGACCCCAACGCGATCGTGTGGGCTTCGACCACGCGAGACGGCACGGGGGCGCTGAACTCCGCCCCGCTGGAGGTGGGGCCGTTGCTGGAGGCGGACCTGTTCGCGGGACGGGCGACGGTGGTGGCGACGAGCGCGACCCTGGCGGCGGGCGGCTCGATGACGTTCACGGCCGACCAGATGGGCCTCGGGGACGCCGCCACGCTGGCGTTGGGGTCGCCCTTCGACTATGAGCGGTCGACCCTGCTGGCCACGCCGACGGGCTTCCCCGACCCGAGCGGCCAGGGGTACGACAAAGCCGCCGCCGAGGCGATCACGGAGCTGGCGCTTGCATCGGAGGGGCGGGCGCTGGCGCTGTTCACGTCGCACGCGTCGTTGCGGCGGGTCGCGGAGCTGTCGCGGGAGGCGTTGGAGGGCGAGGGGATCAGCGTGCTCGCGCAAGACCGCGACGGCGCGCCGCGCCAGCTGATGCGCAACCTGATCGACGACCCGCGCTCGGTCATCTTCGGGACGGCGAGCTTCTGGGAGGGGATCGACATACGCGGGGAGGCTCTCTCGCTCCTGGTCATCGCGCGGTTGCCCTTCGGCGTGCCGACCGACCCGATCCACAAGGCGCGGTCGGAGTTGTACGACGACCCGTTCGGGGGCTACTCGCTACCGGGCGCGGTCCTCCGCTTCCGGCAGGGCTTCGGGCGGCTCATCCGCGACCGGGAAGACCGCGGCGTCGTCGCGGTGCTCGACAGCCGCATCCGGACGCGCCGCTACGGGAGCGAGTTCGTCGGGGCGCTCCCGGAGTGCACGCGGCTGAGCGCTAGCATCGAGGAGATCGCGGCGCAGACACGCGAGTGGCTGTCGCGATGAGCGCGACGCGGCCCCTTCCCGAACGGATCACGGGCGAGCGGGTGTCCCTGCGGCGCGTCGAGGACGGAGACGTGACCCGGTACAAGGTGCGCCGCCGGGGAAGGCGGGGGGCGGTGGGCGAGGTAGCCGTCGACCTGAGGGGAGAGGTCCCCTACATCGAGCGGCTCTGCATCGACGAGGAGGCGCGGGGGTACGGGGC
>VXPF01000105.1 GCA_009839725.1 Dehalococcoidia bacterium
CTCCTCCACCCCCGACCCGCCAGCGAGGGAGCCTGCGAGCCCCGCCGACCCTGCGGCCGGGGAAGCGGCGCCCCGGCCGGAACGCGCCCTCGCCTCCGTCGTCCCCATCGGTCGCCATGAGCCCATCGATGGCATCTGCGGGCGCATCGATGCCGCTCCTTCCCTCGCGGTCGTCCTCCACGTCCCTAGCGGCAACCGCGCCATGTCCGAGGAGCTCGGGATGCGCCGCGTCGCCCGCCATGTCGAGTCCTCAGGGAGGCGCTTCGCCATCGCCACCCGCTCCGGGATCCTCGCCCGCCGCGCCCGAGCCCAGGGGGTGCCCGTCTCCTCGAACCCCCGTCACGTCCACTGGGGGTCGGGCGGAAGGGTCGTCGTCCGCCTCGGGTTCGCAACTCTGCTCGTCCCGCCGTTCGGGCGGTATGCGCAGTACGTCGCGCTCACCCTCTTCATCCTCGCCGTCGCCGCCGTCCTCTATACCGCCGGACCGTCGGCGACCGTCAAGGTGTACCCCCCCACTCAGACCATCGAGGGCGTCGTCGTCGTGCGCGCCTCGGCCCGCGTCGACGAGATCGACCTCGAACGCCGCATGGTTCCTGCCACCACCATCTCCGTGGAGCGTGCCATTCTGCTCGCGGTCCCTACCACCGGCGAGGTAATCCAGGGCGTCACGCCCGCGACCGCCACACTCAGGCTCGAAAACCCGACGGAGAGTACCGTCACCGTTCCCGCCGGGGCCGTCATCTTCTCCGTGCCCGACTTCGTCGCCTTCGAGGTCGACATTTCCGTGACCGTTCCCGCCGGCGGGAACGCCTTCGCCCCTGTCACCGCCCGATCCCCCGGCACTGCGGGCAACGTCCCCACCGACGCCATCACCCAGTGGCGAAGCGCCGACCTCGCCGACCTCACGGTCACCAATCCCGAACCCGCCATCGGCGGGGCCGACGAGCCCCGCCGCGCGGTCGCCATCGCCGATGTCCGCGCCCTTGAGGCGCTCGCCGCCGAGATTGGTGAGGGGTCGCCCCCCGCCTCCCTCCTCGCCAACGCCCGTCCCGGCTACGGCATCATCGCCCGCAGCGCCACCATCACGGTGGCCCTGGGCGAGCCCAGCGCCGAGCCGGGGATGGCTGCCGACGTCCTCTTCATGGAGGTCACGAGCACGGTCGAGGCCCTCGCCGTCACCCCCGAAGTCCTCGAGACCCTCGCTCGCTCCCTCCTGGCCGATCCCGAGGAACCCGCGGACCTCATCCCCGGCACCGTCCTCGCCGTCGAGACGGGTGACCGCCAGATCGACCACCCCGACGGCTCCTTCACCTCGGCGCTGCGGCTCACCGCCGAGCTGCCCCGCGGTCCCTCCCCCGCCGAGATAGAAAGTGCGGTCGGCGGACGCAGCCCCGAAGCGGCGGAAGCAGAGCTGGGAACGCGCTATGGTATTGACGATGTCGAGATCGACCTCACCCCGGGCTGGGCGCCGCGGCTCCCCCGCTTCGGGTTCCGGCTCGATGTCGAGTACGGGAGCCGCGCTTTCGAGCCAGAAGCCCCGGAACCAGATGACGAAGCCAGCACGCCTGATGGCCCTTGACGTGGGCTCTCGCCGCACGGGCGTGGCCGTGAGCGACGAGCTCGGCCTCTACGCCCACGCTCGCCCTGCCCTGAGTGGCGGAACCCGCGCGCTCCTCGACGCCCTCCCCCCGCTTGTCGCCAACGAGGCGATCGACGAAGTCGTGGTCGGCCTTCCCCTGGCCCTCTCGGGCGAAGACTCCCCGCAGACGTCCGCCACCCGCGCCTTCGTCGAGCGCCTGCGCGAGCGCCTCGATGTCCCCGTCACCACCTGGGACGAGCGCCTCTCCAGCGTCGAAGCGGCCCGCTACGTGCCATCCGGCCGCCACCGCGACGGGACCCTCGACTCCGCCGCCGCCGCCCTCCTCCTCCAGGCCGTCCTCGATTCGCGGGCGGGCGACCCGGCATGATGCCGATGCTCCGCTGGCTGTTCAGCGGGCGCTCCATGCTCATGGCGCTCGGCTTCGCCCTGGTGGCCGCTTCCGTCATCGTCGCGTCCGCGCTCTTCGCCGATACGCCGAACGCCACCCTCGGCGCCGACGTCATCCCCACCCCCGCCCCTGCCCCTTCCGGCGGCGCCCAGCGATTCATCCTCGCCGAGGGCAGCACGCTCGACGAGGTTGCCGACGAGCTCGAGGACCTCGGCATCGTCCGCTCCTCGCAGCAGTTCAAGATTCTCGCCTCGCTCCTCGGGCTCCAGAACCGGCTCGTCTCCGGCGTCTACACCCTCCGGCCCGGCGACTCCACCATCTCCATCCTGCGCACCATCACGGTCGTCGACGTGGACCGCCCCACCGTCACGGTCACCTTCCCCGAGGGCCTGCGTATCGAAGAGATGGCCGAGATCGTGCAGCAAGCCGGCTTCGGCCCCGCGGAGGAGTTCATCACCGCAGCCCGCGCGGCCGAACTCCCCCTCAGCCTTGCCGTTGCGCTGCCCGACGAACCCGGCGCCGGCCTCTATCTCTACCCCGAGGGCTACCTCTTCCCCGACACCTATTTCGTCCCCATCGGCTCCACCGCCGCCGAGCTCGTCGCGCTCATGGCCGAAACCATGCATCTCCGCTTCTCCGCCGACCTGCGCGAGGCTGCCGCCCGGCGTGGCCTGACTCCCCACGAGGTGCTCACGCTCGCCTCCATGATCGAGCGTGAGGTCGTCATCCCCGAGGAGCGCGCCGTCGTCGCCGGGGTGCTCTTCAATCGCATCGAAGCCTTCGACCGCCTTGGTATCGACGCCACCACCCAGTACTGCGTCGCGACGCTGGACCCGGACAGTGTCGAGGCCTACGGCTGGTGGAAGCCGGGCAGCGAGCTCACCCCCGCCGACCTCGACTGCGACTCTCCCTACAACACCCGCCGCTATGTCGGCCTTCCCCCCGGCCCCATCGCCAGCCCCGGTCTCGCCTCCATCGAAGCGGTGGTCTACGCCGAAGATACTCACTACTACTACTACCGCATCGACGCCCGAAACGACGACGGCTCCCACTGCTTCGCCGTCACCTTCGAGGAGCACGACGACCCCAACAGGTGCGAAAAGGCCGACCGGTGAGCGCCCGCCTCGGCATCATCGGCTCTCCCGTCGCCCACTCGCTTTCGCCTGCCATCCAGGGCGCCGCCCTGGAGGCCGCGGGAGTCGACGCCACCTACGACCGCTGGGAAACGCCCCTCGATGACCTCCCCGCCCGACTCGCCTCCCTCCGCGAGCCGGACTGCCTGGGCGCGAACGTCACCATCCCCCACAAGCAGGCCGTCCTCCCCCTCCTCGACGAGGTGTCGCCACTCGCCGCCGGGGTCGGCGCCGTCAACACCATCGTCAACAGCGCCGGTCGCCTCACCGGCCACAACACCGACGGCGGAGGCTTCATCGCCGCCCTCGAGGAGGCCGGATTCGGTCCCACCGGGAAGCGCTTCCTGCTCGTGGGTGCGGGGGGTGCAGCCCGCGGCATCGCCTTCGCCCTTCGCGCGGCTGGCGTCGCCGCGCTCGCCATCTCGAACCGCACCGCCTCCCGCGCCCATGCCCTCGCCGATGCGGTTGGTGCTCACGCAGTCCCCTTCGAGGCCTCCCTCGCCGGCCACGACTGCGTCGTGAACTGCACCTCCGCCGGAATGCACGGTTCCGGCGCCGAGGACGCCCTCCCCTGCGACCCCGCGACCGCCGATCCGGGAACGCTGATCGTCGACATCGTTTACGCCCCCGAGGAGACGCCCCTCCTGCGGGCGGCCCGCGAGGCGGGCCTTCCCATCCTCGGCGGCCTGCCCATGCTCATCCACCAGGGAGCCCTCGCCTTCGAGCTCTGGACCGGCCGCCCCGCCCCCCTCGGCGCCATGCGCGAGGCTGCCCGCGCCGCCCTTGAAGCGCCATGATCATCGTCGGCACGGTTCTCGGGCTCGCCTTCTTCCTCTTCGTCGGCTGGATCATCTCCACCGAGATGTTCCAGACCCGCGCATGGCGCCGCCGCGTCGCCTCCGGCGACACTGAGATCGTCGAAGCGCTCATCCTTGAGGCGATGGGCGGCTGGCGCCGGGCCCGCCCGCCCCGCGACGTGCCCGCCAGCCTCTGGGCGGGCGTCCAGCGCGCTGAGCTCGCCACCGCCACCGCCGAGCTCGCCGTCGTCCAGTCCTCCGCCGAAGGCGAGTTCCGCACCGTTGAGGGCCGCCGCGAGCAGGTCTCCTCCGCCCTCGACGAGGCCTTCGCCCTCGCTGCGAGGCTCGTGGAGATGATGTTGTACGATGTTCCTAACCTCAGCCTCGGGAGCGTTCGCGTGGACGTGTACTCCACCTTCACCGCGGACGGCGGGGCCGCCGTGCAGAAACCCATCCTCACCACCACCGCCCACCGCGCCGACGCCGACGGCATCGACTGGGACGACCTCGCCCCGGCCGAGATTCTCGCGCGCTTCGAGACCGCGTGGGAGGCCACCGAGAGCGGCCTCGCCGCCCCCATCGCCCTTCCCCCCATCCCCGGGCCACCCCCCGCTGCGGACCACGATCGGGAGGCCTCCTGATGGGGCGGTTCCGCTTCCTCACCTCCGGCGAGAGCCACGGCAAGGGCCTCACGGCGCTCATCGAAGGCCTCCCCGCCGGCCTGCCCCTCAGCGAGGACGACATCGCCCGCGACATGGCCCGCCGCCAGGGCGGCTACGGCCGCGGCGGCCGCATGAAGATCGAGAAGGACCGAGCCGAGATCACCGCCGGCGTCCGCCACGGCCTCACCCTCGGCTCGCCTATCGCCCTCTGGGTCACGAACCGCGACTGGGTGAACTGGACCGAGAAGATGGCGGTCGAGCCCGTCGACGCCGAGATCGAGCGGGTCACCCGCCTGCGCCCCGGCCACGCCGACCTTCCCGGCGCAATCAAGTACGGCTTCGACGACGTTCGCAACGTCCTCGAGCGCGCCAGCGCCCGCGAAACCGCCGCCCGCGTCGCCGTCGCCGGTGTCGCCAAGCGCCTTCTCGACGAGTTCGGCGTCTCCTTCCGCAGCCACACCCTCGCCATCGGCGGGGTCCGTTCCCAGGCCGGCGAGTCCGTCGACTGGGAGGCCGTCGAAGCCGACCCCGTGCGCGCCGCCGATCCTGCCGCCTCCGAGCAGATGGTCGCCGCCATCGATGCCGCCAAGGGCGACGGCGACACCCTCGGCGGCCAGGTCGAGGTGCGCGTCTCCGGCGTCCCCCTCGGCCTTGGCTCCTACGTCCAGTGGGACCGCAAGCTCGACGGCCGCATCGCCCAGGCCATCTGCAGCATCAACGCCTTCAAGGGCGTTGGCTTCGGGCTCGGCTTCGACTCGACCGAGCAACGCGGCTCCCAGACCCACGACGTCATCCTCCCCGCCGACCAGTGGGGTGACCGCCCCTGGACGCACGGGACCAACCGGCACGGCGGCATCGAGGGCGGCATCACCACGGGCGAGGACATCGTCGTCCGCGCCGCCGTCAAGCCCATCCCCACCCTCGCTCACCCCCTTCCCTCCGTGGACCTTGATACCGGCGAGGAGGTGCTTGCCCACTACGAGCGCAGCGATGTCTGCGTCGTGCCCGCCGCCGGCGTCGTCGCTGAGGCGATGGTCGCCATCGTCCTCGCCGATGCCTGGCTCGAGAAGTTCGGCGGCGACAGCCTCGCCGAGATGCGCACGAGCGTCGAACACCACCTCGCGGGCCTCGGCCCTCGCGCCCGCTCCGGCTGAACCCGATGCCTGACCAGATCTTCCTCGTTGGCCTCTCCGGGAGCGGCAAGTCCACGGTCGGACGCCTGCTCGCCGATCGCCTCGGCTGGTCCTTCGCCGACACCGATACCCTCATCGAGCGGACCGCCGGCCGCTCGATCCCCGACATCTTCCGCGAGGACGGCGAGGCCGCCTTCCGCGAGCTGGAGGGCCGCGCCCTCGCGCGCGCCGCCCGTTCGGGCCAGGTCGTGGTCGCCACCGGCGGCGGCGCCCCCACCCACGATGCCGGACGCGAGGTCCTTGCGGACGGCTTCACCGTCTGGCTCGCCGTCAGCCCCGCCGTGGCCGCCGAGCGGCTGGCCGCCCAGCCCGCCGACGAGCCCCGCCCCCTCCTCACCGGCGACCCGCAGGCCCGGCTGGAGTCCCTGCTCGAAGCCCGTCGCGACGACTATGCCCGCTCCGACGCCTCCATCGAGGTCGATGGCCTCACGCCGGGGCAGGCCTGCGAGCAGGTCCTGCGCCTCTGGGAAGGGGGCGGCCCTGGCGACAGCGGTATCCCCGGGGCGGCCGCCACCGTCTCGACCCCCGGCGGGAGCTATCCCATCGTCGTCCAAGAGGGCGCCCTTGTCGGCCTTGGCGGGCTCTGCGAGCGGATCGGCCTTTCCGGCCGTGCCTTCGTCCTGACCGACACCGGCTCCGGACCGCTCTTCGCCGCCACCGCTCTCGACTCCCTCCGCGCCGCCGGCTTCAAGGCCGAAAGCATGGCCATCCCCGCCGGCGAGGAGCACAAGACCCTCGAAACGGTCCAGGCGGTCTACGACTGGCTCCTTGGCGAACGCGTCGAACGGGGAGACTTCCTCGTCTGCCTGGGCGGAGGCGTCGTCACCGACCTCGGAGGCTTCGCCGCCGCCACCGTCCTGCGGGGCATCCCCTTCGTCCACGTTCCGACCACCCTCCTGGGCATGGTCGATGCCGCCATTGGCGGCAAGACGGGCGTTGATCACGCCATCGGCAAGAACCTCGTCGGCGCCTTCGCCCAGCCCCGCCTCGTCCTCACCGACCCCGCCCTCCTCGCCACCCTCCCGCCCCGCCACCTCCACAGCGGCCTCGCCGAGCTGGTGAAGCACGGCTTCATCCTCGACGAGGAGCTGGTCCGCCTCCTCGAAGAGCGCGCCGGCGACCCTACTAACCTCGCCACCGAAGACCTCATTGCTCGCAGCACCGCCATCAAGGCCCGCGTCGTCTCCGATGACGAGCGTGAGGCCGGGGCGCGAACGCTCCTCAACTACGGCCACACCATTGGCCACGGCATCGAGGCCGCCGCCGGGTTCAGCCGGTACCTGCACGGCGAGGCGGTCGCCATCGGCATGCACGCCGCCGGTCGCATCGCCTGCGAGGTCGGCCTCCTCCCCGCCGCCGCCCTCGACCGCCAGCAGGACCTCCTGCTCGCCTGCGGCCTCCCCCAGCGAGCCGAGGGCGTCGACCGTGAGGCCGTCGTCGGCGCCATGCGCAGCGACAAGAAAGTCCGGGCCGGCGCCATCTCCTGGGTGCTCCTCGAACGCATCGGTCAGGCCGCCGTCCACCGCGACATCCCCGACGAAGCCGTCGAGGCCGCCCTCGACGCCGTCCTCGCCTGAGCATGGTTCTCACCTTCCGGCTCGACGGTGGCGGTGAGGGCCCCGCCGCCCCCCGCGCCGGGACGCTCACGACCGATCGTGGGGAGGTCCCCACCCCCGCTTTCATGCCCGTCGGCACCCTCGCCACGGTCAAGGCCCTCACCCCCGACGAGGTTGCGGCTACGGGGGCGAACATCGCCCTCGTCAACGCCTACCACCTCTACCTTCGCCCCGGCCATCGCCTCATCGAGTCGCTGGGAGGTGTGCACCGCTTCATGGGCTGGAACAGGCCCATCCTCTCCGATAGCGGCGGCTACCAGGTCTTCAGCCTCGCTCGGCTCCTGCGCGTTGACGACGAGGGCGTCCGCTTCCGTTCCCACCTCGATGGCTCCGAGCACCACTACACGCCCGAGCTTGCGATCGAGGTCCAGTCGGCTCTCGGCGTCGATATCGCCATGCCCCTCGACCACGTCCTCCCCGGCGACGCCCCCGCCCCCGACCAGCGCGATGCCGCCGAGCGCACCCTGCGCTGGTTCGACCGTTCCCGTGCCCTCGACCCCTCCCCGGCCCTCTTCGCCATCGTCCAGGGAGGCGTCGACGAGGACCTGCGCCGCTGGCACGCCCGCGAGCTCGCCGCCCGCCAGGCCCCCGGCTACGCCATCGGCGGCCTCTCCGTCGGCGAGTCCAAGGCCGACCAGTACAGCATCACCGGAGTGGCCTGCGCCGAGCTGCCGCCCGATCGCCCCCGCTACCTCATGGGCGTGGGCAGTCCCGAGGACCTGGTGCACGCCGTCGCCGCCGGCGTCGATCTCTTCGACTGCGTCCTCCCCACCCGCCTCGGCCGCACCGGCTCGCTCTTCACCGACGATGGTCGGGTGAACATCAAGAGCGCCCCCTTCAGGGACCGCGGCACGCCCCTCAACTCCGACTGCGGCTGCACGGCCTGCGGGAACTACTCCGCCGCCTACCTCAACCACCTCTTTCGCAACGATGAGCTGCTGGGCTACCGCCTCGCCAGCATCCACAATCTCTGCTACATCCAGAACCTCTGCCGGCGCATGCGTGAGGCGGTCCTGGCCGGCGACTTCGAGGCCTTCGCCGGCGAGTTCCTCGCCCGCTATCGGCCCGCCGACGAAGCCGCCCGTACCGAGCAGCGCGCCCGCTGGCAAGCCCGCTCCCGCGCCTGACCCGGACTCGACAAACTCGCGCACTCCCTTCTACGCTCGGGAACTGAAGACGCCTTCCGGTGCGTCCGGGTAGACAGGAAACGATGCCGAAACGAACCTCCTCCGCCACCGCGACAGGCGGCAAGAAGGCCGCGAAGCGCGCCCCCGCGAACGGCGCTGCGAAAGGCTCGCGCGTCCGTGGCGGCAAGGACCTCGTCATCGTCGAGTCCCCCGCCAAGGCCCGCACCATCGAGGGCATCCTCGGCGACAAGTACCGCGTCATCGCTTCCGTCGGCCACGTCCGCGACCTGCCCAGCTACGGCTACGGCGTCGACGTCAAAGGCGGCTCCTTCGAACCCACCTACGAGGTGCTCAAGGACAAGCGCGACGTGGTCAAGGAGATCAAGACCGCTGCCGGCAAGGCCGAGCGCGTCTTCCTCTCCACCGATCCCGACCGCGAGGGCGAGGCCATCTCCTGGCACATCCTCGAGGCGGCGAAGATTCCGGCCGACAAGACCCAGCGCGTTGTCTTCCACGAGATCACGAAGCCGGCCATCGAGGCGGCCTTCGAGCACCCCGGCGAGCTCAACCGCGAGCTCATCGAGGCTCAGGAGACGCGTCGCGTTCTCGACCGCCTGATCGGCTACCCGCTCAGCTGGTTCGTCCAGGGCAAGGTCGCCCGCAGCGCCAGCGCCGGCCGTGTCCAGAGCGTCGCCCTCCGCCTCATCGTCGAGCGCGAGCGCGAGATCGACGCCTTCACGCCGCAGGAGTACTGGAGCGTCCACGCCCGCCTCGCGAAGGGTGGCGACGAGTTCGGCGCCAAGCTCACCGGCCTTCCCGGCGTCAGGAAGCTCGACGAGAAGCGTGATCTCCCCGACGAGGCCACTGCCAACGCCCTCCTCGATTCCCTCCGCCGCTCCGACTTCTCCGTGAAAACCGTCAAGAAAGGGGAGCGCAAGCGCCGTCCCGCCCCGCCCTTCACCACCAGCAGCTACCAGCAGGCCGCGAACAACCGCCTTGGCCTTGGCGCCCAGCGCTCCATGGCCCTCGCCCAGCAGCTCTACGAGGGCGTCACCATTCCCGGGCAGGGACCCGTTGGCCTCATCACCTACATGCGCACCGACTCCCTCAGCATCTCCCCCGTCGCCCGTCGCGAGGCCCGCCGTTTCGCCGCCGAACGCTGGGGCGACGATCACGTTCCCGAGAAGGAGCGGGTCTACCGCTCCCGTGCGCGAGGCGCCCAGGAGGCGCACGAGGCCATCCGCCCCACCTCCGCCTTCCGCACCCCGGAATCGCTCAGCTCCGTCCTCAACCGGGACCAGCTCCGCGCCTACACCCTCATCTGGCAGCGCTTCATGGCCAGCCAGCTCGCCGATGCCCGCTACGCCACCGTCGCCGTCGACATCGAGGCGCGGGAGTCCGGCGATCTGCGCGGCGCGTTCCGTGCGAACGCCCAGCGCCTCGTCTTCCCCGGCCATCTCGCCGCCCTCGGCATCGATGCGACGGAGGAGCAGGCGGCACGCACCGGCGGCGACGCGCCCGAGACCGTCGCCTCCCTCCCCGAGCTTGCTGATGGCGACGCCCTCGACCGTCGCTCCGTCGACGGCGAGCAGCACTTCACCGAGCCGCCGCCCCGCTTCACCGAAGCCTCCCTCGTCAAGGCGTTGGAGGAAGAGGGCATCGGCCGCCCCAGCACCTACGCCTCCATCGTCCAGACGGTGCTCAACCGCGCCTACGTCGTTCGCGAGGGACGCGCCCTTGTGCCCCAGGAGCTCGGATTCGCGGTCAATGACCTCCTCGTCCAGCACATGGACCGCTACGTGGCGGTGCCCTTCACCAGCGAGCTCGAGGAGGAGCTCGACGAGATCGCTTCCGGCGAACGGGAGTACGGCGAGGTCGTGCGCGGCTTCTGGGAGCCCTTCAACACCGCCCTCGAAACGGCCAAGCAGGAGGCTCGCAAGCAGGTCGAGGAGACCGACATCCTCTGCTCGAAGTGCAGCGAGCGGAAGATGGTCGTGCGCTGGAGTCGCAACGGGAAGTTCCTCGGCTGCTCCGGCTATCCCGAGTGCAAGAACGCCGTGCCCCTCACCGAGGAAGGCGAGCCCCAGCCGACCCCGGATCCCGAGCCCACCGATTGGAAGTGCCCACGCTGCGACGCCGGCACGGAGCTGAAGCACGGCCCCTACGGCGAGTACATCGACTGCGTGAAGCGCGACTCGAAGGAGTGCGACTTCCGCGCCGGCAAGCCCGTCGGCGTCGCCTGCCCCGAGGAGCCCGATTCCGGCCAGCTCGTCGCCAAGCGCGCCCGCCGCGGCGTCTTCTACGGCTGCTGGAACTACCCCGACTGCACCTACACCACCAACAGCATCGAGCCCGACAAGCTCTCCCCCGTGCGCACCGCCGAGGAGCGCGAGGCCGCAGCCGAGAAGGCGAAAGCCCGCAAGGGCAGGGGCCGCCGCACCACCCGCCGCTCCTCCTCCCGCCGCCGCCGCGCCAGCTAGAAGGCCCGTCCCCCTTTACGAATCCTGTCGTATTCTGTCGATATGGCCTCCCCGCCAGCCCACAAGACAGCCGAGGCCTACCTCGACGCCTACCTGCGTGAGCTCCAGGCGCTGGGTGGACGCTCGCCCTACACGATCCGCAACTACCGCAACGACATCGGCCACTTCCTTCGCTTCTGCGAGGAGGCCGGTATCGAGGCCCTTGCCATCACCCGCGCGACATTCCGCAGCTATCTCGCCACCTTGCGCGAGGCGGAGATGGCTCCCGCCTCGGTCACGCGCCGCACCACCACCATCCACGGCTTCTACCGCTACCTCCAGCGCGAGGGCGCGACCGATCGCGACCTCCTCTACGGGGTCGCCCTCCCGAAGAAACCGAAGCGCCTCCCGAAGGTGATCGAGCCGCCCCACCTCCAGGCCCTCATTGAGGCGCCCGACACGAGCACTCCCCAGGGTCTGCGGGACCGCGCTATCCTCGAGTTGCTCTACGGCGGCGGCTTGCGAATCTCCGAGCTTGTCGGCCTTGACGTCGCCGGCCTCGACCTCGTCGCCGGCCAGGCCGTCGTTCTCGGCAAGGGCGACAAGGAGCGCGCCGTGCTCTTTGGCGAGCCCGCCGTGCGCGCCCTCCAGGCGTACCTCGACGTCGCCCGCCCCGAGCTCGCCGATGGCCCCGAGCCCGCGCTCTTCCTCAACCGCAGCGGCAAGCGGCTCAGCGCCCGCTCCGTGCAATACGCCGTCCGCCGCTACGCCCTCGCCGCCGGCCTCCCCGAGGAGGTCCACCCCCACCTTCTCCGCCACTCCTTCGCAACGCACCTCCTCGATGGCGGCGCGGACATCCGCATCGTCCAGGACCTGCTCGGCCATACCTCCGCCAACACCACCCAGATCTACACCCACGTCAGCCGAGCCCGGCAGGCGGAGGTCACCGAGAAGGCCTGGCGGGAGATCGGCGTGAAGGCGCTCGATCGCGCCCGCAAGGGTGGTCGCTCCTCGTGAGCTCGCCCGAGGCCCCCCTGCTCCTCCTCGTGCACGGTCCCAACCTGAACCTGCTCGGCGAGCGCCGCCCCGAGATCTACGGCCACGACACCCTCCCCGACATCGAGGCCGACGTGGCCGCCGCCGCCAACGCCCGCGGCGCCACCGTCCTCAGCTTCCAGAGCAACCACGAGGGCGCCCTCATCGACTTCCTCCACGAGCATCGCCGCTCCGCCAGTGGCGTTGTCCTCAACGCCGGCGCCTACACCCATACCTCCATCGCCCTCCACGACGCCCTCGAGGCCGTCGCCCTCCCCGCCGTCGAGGTGCACCTCTCCAACATCCACGCCCGCGAGCCTTTCCGGCGCCGTTCCGTCATCGCCGCCGCCTGCATCGGGCAGGTTGCCGGGCTCGGACGTGCCGGCTACGCGACCGCCGTCAACCTCCTCCTCGACCACCTCGACGCCCGCGACTAACCCCCGACAATCCCCGGGCGCTACACTGACCCCGTGACCGCCCCAGCCCTCCCCGCCCAGCGACTTGATCGCGTGCGCGCTGCCCTTGATGAGGCGGGCCTCGATGGCCTCTACGTCGCCAGTCCCGTCGACGACGTCAACCACCGGCACTCCGCCAACCGCCGCTACCTGACCGGCTTCACCGGCTCGACCGGCTACGCTGCCGTCTCCGCGACGCGGGCGGTCCTCGCCGTCGATTCCCGCTATACCGCCCAGGCCCGCCGCGAGGCCGAGCCCAGGGGGTACACCGTCTTCGATACGAAAGGCCCCCAGTCGGCCTGGCTCCCCGAGTTCATTGCCGCCTCCGGTCTCGCCGGGAAACGGCTCGGCCTGTCGCGCTCCGATCTCAGCTACGGCGACTTCCTCGCCCTGCAGGAAGCTCTCGACACCGTCCCCGAGGCCGACCGCCCCGTCCTCGTCCCAGCCCCGCCCATCGTCGAGGGCCTCCGCTCCCGCAAGGACGCCGAGGAGCTCGCCCTTCTCGAAGAAGCCATCGCGATCGCCGAGCGCGCTTTCCTCGACGTGACCGCCACGGTCGAGCCGGGCGTCACCGAGCGCGCCTTTGCCGCTGCCCTCGATGCCGCCGTCAAGCGGCACGGCGCCCGCAGCCTCTCCTTCGAGCCTATCGTCGCCGGCGGCGAGCGCGCCGCTATGCCCCACGCCGACCTCTCCGACCGCCCCTTCGCCGCCGGCGAGCCCATCATCGTCGACTGGGGCGCCGAGCTCTCCGGCTACTGCAGCGACCTCTCCCGCACCTTCTTCCTCGGCCCCGAACCCGAGCGCTTCCGCGAGGTCTACGAGGTTGTGCGCGAGGCCCAGCAGACCGCCATCGAGCGAGTCGAAGCCGGCATGACCGGCGCCGATGCCCACGCCCTCGCCGCATCGGTCATCGAGGCTCACGGGTACGGAGACTTCTTCACCCACGGCCTCGGCCACGGGGTCGGCCTCGACGTTCACGACTACCCGCCCTACCTCGGTCCCACCTCCACCGACGTGCTCGAGGACGGCATGGTCTTCACCGTGGAGCCCGGTATCTACCTCCCCGGCTGGGGCGGTGTCCGCATCGAGGATATCGTGACCCTCGAAGGGGGTCGGGCGCGGCAGCTCAGCCACCTCGACTCAACACTTCCAGCAGGAGCCCAGCCTTGAGCCAGATCTCCACCGCAGAATTCCGCCGTGGCGTCACCATCGAGATGAACGGCAAGCTCTACGCCGTCCTCAGCTACGAGCACAACAAGACCGCTCGCGGCTCCGCCCAGGTCCGCATGAAGCTCCGTGACGTCCGCAGCGGCGCCATCATCGAGCACACCGTCCAGGCTGGCACTCGCTTCGACCGCGCCCGTGTCGACCGCCGCGACATGCAGTACCTCTACTCCGACGACGACTTCTACTACTTCATGAACACCGAGACCTACGACCAGATCCCCGTCGATGCCGCAAAGGTGGGCGACGCGGCGAAGTTCCTCAAGGAGAACGACCTCTGCGAGGTCGCCATGTACGGCGAAGAGGTCATCTCCGTCGAGCTTCCCGGCTCCGTCGCCCTCACCGTCGCCACCACCGACCCCGGCGTGCGCGGCGATACCGCCCAGGGCGGCTCCAAGCCCGCCACCCTCGAAACCGGCCTCGTTGTCCAGGTGCCCCTCTTCATCAGCGAGGGCGAGGTCATCCGCGTCAACACCGAGACAGGCGAGTACATCGAGCGAGCCAACTAGTGGACCCAATCCGCGTCTCCCAGCTCGTCTACCTCCTCAAGGACATGCTTGAGGGAAGCGAGCTGCTCTCCGACCTCTGGGTCGTTGGGGAAGTCACCGACGCGACCCGCTCACGCCTCGGCCACCGCTACTTCTCCCTGCGTGACGGCGACGGCGCGATCCGTTCCGTCCTTTTCCGCGATGACATGCCCGGCGCTGAGGTCCCCGCCGGCGAGCGCGTCCTCGCCCATGGACGGGTGACCGTGTACCCCCAGCGCGGTGAGCTCCAGTTCGTCTGCGACTTCTTCCGGCCCGAGGGCGTCGGCATCGAAGCGGCGCGCCTCGAACGCCTGCGCGAGCGCCTCGAGGAGGAGGGCCTCTTCGAGCCCTCCCGTAAGCGCCCCCTCCCTGCCTACCCCCGCCGCGTCGGAGTGGGGACCCGGGGGGGGT
>VXPF01000125.1 GCA_009839725.1 Dehalococcoidia bacterium
CCCCCCCCCCCCCCCCCCGGCGCCCCCCCCCCCCCCCCCCCCCCCCCCCCCCCCCCCCCCCCCCCCCCCCCCCCCCCCGCTACTCTACAAACCCCCACTTTGAGGGACTTGTGAGCCGATTATTGTCGACTCAGTGCGCCTTGTCATGCCCAACAGGTTCTCATCTGTCGTCTCAGCCCTCCAACCTCCATCTTCTACCGGAAAAAAGTGCGCGGACGCACCGGCGTGAAGCCGATCGCCGGAGATTCGCGCGCCCATCCCGTTTCAGAACACCAGCGAGCCACGCTGGTCGAACGGCGGCCGCACGCCGAACGTGCGAAGGTGCCGGGTGAGCGGCTCACGCAGGCGGTAGATGCGGATGCTGTCCACCGTCTCATCGATCTCCGCACGTAGCCGAGCGACGAGCATCTCCATGTCGGCATCGCTCAGCACGCACTCGAAGACCGATTTCTGGACGCGCTGGCCGTACGCCTCACAGGCTTGCGCCACGCGGCGCAGTCGTCTCCGGCCGGCAGCGTCGTCGGTGGCCACGTCGTAGGCAACGAGGATCTCCATCATCATCCACCCTTCTGGCGCGCTGCCTCAGCGCGCCAGGTACGGCAGGTAGTGCCGCAGGTCCCCCCGCAAGTGGCGGGCGAGTAGCCGCGCCTGCACGTGCGGGATGAGCCCTACGGGGATGCGCTCTTTGAGCAGCCGGTGCAACACCGCGCTCTCCTTGCGGCGCTCGTACTCCGCCAGGGTCGCGCGGCGTCCCTGCTCGTTGAGGCTCACCGCGCCTCCCGGCGTCTCGTCGAAGTGGTCGGCGCGAACCTGACGGCGGTTCACCAGGCGGAGCACGAGCCGGTCCGCGATCGCGGGCCGCAGCTCCTCCATCAGGTCCAGCGCCAGGGCGGGACGCCCTGGACGGAGCGCATGGAGGTAGCCCACCTGCGGATCGAGGCCGACGCCTTCAAGCGCTGCCTCGCACTCGGCGCGGAGCAGCGCGTAGCAGAACGACAGGAGCGCGTTCGCGCGGTCCCGCGGGGGACGCCGGGTACGTCCGTCCGGCGTGAACGCCGCTCGATCCCCTCGGACCATGCCCCCGAATCCCCGGAAGTAGGCCCGCGCCGCGATGCCCTCGAGGCCGCGCAACACATCCAGATCGGACGCGACGCGAATCTCGCCGAGGAGCGAGGCGAGGTTGTCGGCGACCGCGCGAAGCTCGGCTTCGTCGTCCGCTCCCGCGCTGTCGCGCGCTGAGCGCAGGGTGAGCGTGCGCGCGTTCTGCACCTTGCCGGCCACGTACTGCCTGGCGAGAGCCAGCATCCGGTCGGGATCGTCGAGCGCTTCGTGCTGCGCCCTGCGGAGCAGGACGTTGCCGAGCGTGCGCCCGGTGAGGCGCGCACGGAAGCGCCCATGCCTGGTGAGCCAGACGACGCCCCGCCCGTCCTCGGCGCAGCGGTGAATCAGCGGGGTCGTGATCGTGACGCGGCCGAAGACCACGATCGCCTGCAAGCGCACGAGGGGCAGCCGGGCGACCGTCTCATCCTCGACGATGACGCGCACGGTGCCGTGGTCGAGGCGAAGCGTCGCTCCCTGCGTCGTGACGTAGAGGGTGTTGAGCAGCTCATGCATCGTCGCCTACCGGACCCAGCGGTCGGAAGAGCGAGCCCTGCATGCCGCGCAGGCGGTGTGGTTGCGCGGCCACCTGGGGCAGGCAGGCGTTGACGAGCGAACACGGCGGACAGCGGGCGTCGTCAACCGCCGGCGGCAGGCTCTGGTCGCGGAGCTGCTCCCTGATCTCCGCGACGAGCTCCACCGTCCGCTGCCGTAGTGTCTCGGTCAGGGGGACTCGATAGCGCCGCCGCTCGGCGTGGGAGTAGATCGCCCCCTCAGGAACCTCGGTCCCGAGCATCTCCTCAAGACAGAGCGCCTGCGCGCAGAGTTGGAGGTCGGCGTGCGGGGGCCGCCTGCGGCCGACCTTGTACTCGACGGGAAAGGGCGGCGCGCCCGGACGCAACTCGACAACATCCGCCCTGCCACGCAGGCCGAGGCGCTCCGACCAGAGCGGCAGCCCGCGCAGCACGCGGACGCCGGGCCGGTTCTCTGTCTCGCCGCTGTCCACGCGCTCGTGGGAGATGCGTCCCCGGACGGTGAAGACGTTCTCCTCGAAGGTCTGCTCGACGTGGATGAGCGCGCATTGCCGGGGGCAGTAGGAGAAGTGCTCGATGGCCGAGATCGGCACATCGAGTAGCTCCTGCTCGTCCCATGGCGTGGCGGCTCCCTGCACGGCGACGGCCTCTAGGGTCAGCCCACCAGCGTGGCGAGTGTCACGCCGGGGAGGCCCTCGATGGGGCCGTCGGGCGGGCGCTCGACAGCGTAGTCGGAGAACGACCGTGGCGCGTCGGATGCGCTCGGGGGCGTGCGGATGACGTCGAACAGACGATGCGCGGCGGCGTTACCGAGCTTGCTCTCGTGGCTGAAGACGTAGAGGCCCCGGCAGGCCATCTCGCCGCGCGAGGCGGAGCGGTCGACATCCCACATCATCTCGAGGGCGTTCCAGAAGAGCGCGAGGTCCTCGCCGTCTACACCCGTCTTTTCTGGCGAAGTGAGGATTGAAGAAGCCGTGAGCGCGGTACAGCCCGTACGGGACCGTGGACTTGCGGCCCATCGTGCCGTAGTTGGTCGCCTGACCCTCGGCTTCCTCGCGGTTCACGTCCTGCCGGTTCTGGGCCGGGCCGACGATGCTGGAGTCGAGGGGGACAATGGGATCGATGGATCGGGTGAAGGTAAGTTGCATCGGGCCTCGAACCTGGCCGGCGTTGTGCTCCTTCATGGACATCACGGCGCCGAACATGCGCACGTCGAAGAACTCGGCGCACATCCATGCCTGCGCCTCGCTCTCGCTCGGGCTCGCCTCTTCACTCGAACGGCGGTTGAAGACCCGCTCACCGCTCTCCAAGGAACTGGCCGTGTTGCACGTACACCTTGAAGCGCCCGTCGCCCTCGTCACCGTGGGCCATGTCGACGAAATCGCGCACCTTGCGCTTGATCGCGACATCGGTGACGAGTCCCTGCATCGTCTCGGGGTCGACTCTCGGGAGGTTGCCGGCGTCGGGGTCACCGTTGGGATTGCCGTCGCGCACATCGAACAGCAGGACGAAGTCGTGGCGGCGGCTGACGTCGGTGGGTGCGCTTGTGGTGCTGGTCATGACTGGTGCTCCTGTCCGGTATCGGTCTTCGGGTCGTCGACGTCTGGCTCGGCATCACGCGTCGCCCGGCGGCTTGCCCTCTCCGCTCTGCCGTGCGCGCGCTGGTGGTAGTAGCCGAGCGAGAACAGCGCCTGTTCCCTTAGGGACAGCGACTTTGGGAACTCCTCAATTCGGTCGTAGACCTCTTCGAGGCGCTGCTGCAGAGCAAGAAAGCGGCCTTGTTTTCGCGTTTCCGGAGAGTTGTGAGGTGCGGCTGCACGCCTCTCCAGAGCCGGGCAAAGGCGCTCACCGGAGCCGTCGACGCCGAGCCATAAAACCGGTCGACTACGGTCGTATTCACGCGAGGCATCGCTTCGCGCTGCACTTCCTCGAATACTGCGAGCAGTCTGCCGCAGTGGTAGGCGGGCTCGGGATGTTCGGGTTCGAGCGCAACCATGTAGTTCTCCTTTGCCCCCATTGACTCCCGCTTCAGTAGGACGAGTTTCATCAGAGCGGCGCGAGCGCCAAGTAGGCGAAGGCGCTCTTCGTACCTTTGCCGAGGCCTAGGTGTTAATGGAAAGCCCTGCTCAGCTATGCAGCGTCGAATCGCTCGGTGGGACAGACTGTCTGGGACGCCCTCGGACAGCAGTGCGGCTCGCAACAAGGCACCATGCGTCCCGGCGGTGATGTCGTCTGAGGCAGCACGCCCGGCCTTCCAGCCGACGGTTGATGCCGCGAGGTCGACGAGCCCATAAGGAATTGGCTCCTCGCCGAGCGGTCCGACAATCCGCTGAAGGCCGAACCATCGCCTCACGCTGTTCTTGACATCGCCGACTGTGGTGTCGATCCAGTCCCTCACCACGACACGCGGCGTCTTCATCCTTGGAGACAGACGTGCGGCGTAGAACGAACTCTCATTCACCGTGGAGGCTTGACTGCCGCGCCGCGGCGCATCGAGGAACTCTTTGAGCTGCGTCGGATCCGGATTCTCCATCAAGCTGGTCAGATTGAATTCAATTCGCTTGCGGGTCCAGAAGACGAAGGTGTCTCGTCCTGCATAGTAGTGACTGTCAGAGCGCTTCAGCAGGTCGTTCATGGCTCGGGAGAGTGCCTCCGCACAATCCACACAGGTCGGCGCAACGTGAGACTGCTTGAGCCCGTACGACTCGAATGCGTCCTTGTTGGCCGTGATGAACAACGTTCCAGATGAGTGAACGTCACGAATCCCCTTGAGTTTCTGAGGGAGTATTCGAACCAGAGGCTTCGCAAGGCCACATAGGTGGCAGTGCCCGCGCGACTCTGTGTGCTTTTCCTCCCACCATGACCGCCAAAAGCTCTGGACCCTCGCGAGGTTGATCGGAAGAACGGCCTCTCCGTCCGTGTGGACGCGGAACGTGACTTTCTGCTGGTAGTCCCAATCGTCATCCAAGTCGAGGAGGTTTGCTCCGCCCTGTTCGAAGAACCGGACTACTGCGTCCACGGCGGGTTCGTGAGCGTGCTCGGCGCACTCCTGAAGACGGATTTTGTACTCGCGATGCTGCTGGTCTGCGCGCTTGACGGCCCTGCTCTTTCCCGGTCGTCCGAACGTATACTCGCCCGTGTCTGCAAGGACGAACGGCAGAATGTTGTTGGATCGCTGCACTTCTGGCGCGGCCATATCGATGCCGCGTCTCCCTCGGCTAGTTCGGTCGTCTATTCGCGACGTTGGCCGACTGGACAGAGGCCAGCCCTCGCTGTCGATCTCGACAATCCAAGCCACCGGCGTGCTCGCATAGAGCGAAGGGGGTTGATCCTCAAGCCGCTCGTCGGCGTACTCCTTCAACTTGCTGAGCAGCGTCACGCGATCCCCGCGAAACGGTCCGGGACACGCAGCACACCGCGGTCGAGCGAGGCATCGAAGAACATGGGCGTGCCGCGGCCGCTGCCGTCGGGGTCGTAGTCGATGTCGAGCAGCATCAGGCCGAGGTCCTCTGTACGTTCAATCGGCGCATCGCCAGGCTCCGGCTCGCCGAATGAGGCGCTGAATTCGCGGCACCCGAGGTACGGCGTGGCGAAGCACTGGCCCCGCGCGACGCGGCGGCGGAACTGGTCCCGGTACTTCGCGATGTCGTCGGTGACGCCGTCCTGGAGCACGAGCTGCGCTCGCACGACGTAGGCCACATCGCGCAGGGCGAGCGTGTGTCGCTGGGCGCGGCTGCGCCGGTCGGCGGCATCGTACCCGCCTCCGTTCCGCGCCCAACCGCGCGCCGTGCGCTCGCTCTGCCGGTCGTTGATCTCGTTCCGCAGGATGGATGTGTACGCGACCGGGTTGAGGACGTGAATCTCCTCGATACGCCAGGTGACCTGCGGCTTCCAGAAGATCGCCTCCAGAGCGCCGCGGGCGGCGGATGGCGTCATGACCGGATAGGTGACGCGCTCGACCTTCATCTCGGGTCGAGTGAAACAGGCGTACTCGCCCCACAGCTTGACCTCCAGCGGCGGCAGACCACGGACCATGGACCACTCCTCGGCTGGGTGTCGCGAGCGGTACCCGCTGACGTGACGGGCTCGATAAGCATGAAAGGACTGCGTCCAGGTCAACGCCGGACGACGTGACCTCAGACGATGGTGTCGGGGTCCGCGTCGGTGATGCCTCGCACCGGGTCATAATACCCCAGCGGCCAGCGCCCGACGCCGGGCAAGAGCTCGTCGATGAACCCGTCCCGGCGGCGTCGCTCATACTCGCTCCGGTAGATCGAGACGATGTGCGGCTGGAGTTCGCGGAGTATCTCCCGGGCGGGGCGTTCGCGGGTTCGCAGCTGCTCGACGAGGCCGTCGATCTTCGGAACCTCGCGCGCCGGGTAGTCGACGATGACATCGCAGGCGTCATCGTCGATCATGCGGAACCTCTCAGCCACGGCCGGGAAGTCGAGTTTCTTGCGAGCGTCTTGCACCCTGTTGCTGTCAGTGTCCACGGCCGTGCCGAACAACAGCTCGAAGTAGGAGCGGACGGCCTCGGGGTCGTGCGGATCGAAGCCCGGCAGCTCGCGGACAACCCGCGCGATGTCCCTCCCCGAGCGATAGACGCCGGGGGGTGACGAGTCATCCGGGGGCCGGAACACCAGCACACGCCCCGGCCTGCCGAGCCGCCCCTCGCGGTTACAACGTCCGACCGCCTGGATGATGGAGTCGAGCGGGGCCTCGGCGCGGAACACCGTCGCGAAGTCGAGGTCGACGCCCGTCTCCACGACCTGCGTGCTTACGACACGACACGGCCTGCCAGCGGAGAGTCGCTCCCTGATCTCAGCGAGCACCTCATCGCGATGTGCGCGGCAGAGGAGCGTCGAGAGGTGCAGAGCATCTGGATCGCCGAGGGCGTCGAGCAGTTCCGTCGCGTGTCGCTTCGTGTTGACGATGGTGAGCGCGCTCTGCTCCTCGCGCATCCACTCAGCGATGTCCAACCACGCGTTCCGTTCGGCGGTCCTCGAGAAGTCGTACTCGACGCGCTTGAGCGCCGCAAAGTGCCGGGCGTGGCCGGGAACGATGTCGCGGGCCGGGATGTCCCTGAACTCGGGGACGAGGTCGAACGCGGGCTGTGTCGCAGTGGAGAGCACGACGCTGGCGCCGTAGTGCTCGGTGAGCTGCCGCAGGCCATCGAGGATGGGGGCGAGTAACCCTGCCGGCAGCGCCTGGGCCTCATCCAGGATGATCACGCTGCCCGCGAGGTTGTGAAGCTTCTGGGTCTTGCTCCGGCGGTTTGAGAAGAGGCTCTCGAACAACTGGACGGTCGTGGTCACGACGACCGTCGCGTCCCAGTTCTCGGCGGCGAGGCGCTGCCACACGGCATCCGGCGCCGGGCTGTCGTCGTCGTTGGTGCGGCCGTCGCCCTCCACGCCAGCCGAGTGGTGCTCGAGGACGACGCGCCCAGCGTCGTGTAGGCCTTGCTCGAAGATGCGCCGGTACACCCCGGCGGTCTGCTGGGTAATGGTCGTGAAGGGGACGGCCACGATCACGCGACGCATCCCGTGCTCGATCCCGTGTCGGAGAGCGAACGCCATTGCAGAGCGCGTCTTGCCACCACCCGTAGGGACCGCCAGCCGGAAGATGCCCGGCGGTTCGGTCGCCGCGCGCAGGCATGACTCGTGCACCTCGCGCCGAATGCGGTTGACGTCGGTGTCCGGCGCGGGAGACTCGCTTGCCAGGAATGCCTCGTACCGACGCCAGAGTTCCGCGAGCGTGATGACGCCTCCACGGCTGGAAGGAGCCCCGCCCAACCTGTGGGCCTCGGTATCGAGGCTGTCGGCGTCGACGAGCGCCGAATAGGTCATGCGCAGGAAGAACTCCGCAGCGAGTGCATCGCCCTGCAAGTGCGGGGGGATACCGGGGGCCGGCTGGTCCAGGAGGTCGGGTAGCTCCAAACGCAGGGCTTCGAGCGCCCGATTCGGGCCGGGGAGGTTCCGCTTCTCGCTCAGCCAGGTGCGATAGTCGGCCTGAGGATGGCCGAGACCGCCATGGTGTGCATGGATCAGGTGCCCGACATACCAGGGATGTTCGTTCTTCTCCGCCAGCAGCGCACCCGCGCACTTGTGATCCGGGCCGGTCCCGCGTCCTCGTGTGCCCGCCTCGCTCTCCCGAAGGTAGCGCTGCCACTCCGGGTCAGCCTTGCCCGCGTCATGCCAGACGCCAGCGAGAAAGGCGAGGTCGCCTCCACCGAAAGGACGGGCACGCTCGCGCGCGAGTGCGGCGACGTTGCGCAAGTGATCGGCGAGAGGCTGACGCTTCCCTTCGGCATTCTTGGAGTGCGCATAGAGCGTCATCGCTAGCGGCTCTCTTTGGCTGATCGAAGTGTCGCGGACCGAACGCTCTGACCAGCCTACTGCATGCCTTCAGCGGCCATCGGGCAGGTTCCACAGCCGAGGAATGCGCAGCGCTTCGTTTGGGATTGGAGGACCGATGACTCCCAAGCGAGATACCATGAGCGTATCCACTCTCCCGCGTTTCGGGAGTTGGGGAGGTGATGGACCATGAGAACGTTGGACAGGATCACCATCGACCCCGCCGTCATGGGAGGTAAGGCCTGTGTCCGCGGGATGCGAGTTACCGTGGGGACGATTGTGGGCCTGCTGGCAGCAGGCCGCTCGGCTGCGGAAATCCTCGACGCCTACCCCTACCTCGAACGGGAGGACATCGACCAGGCCTTGGCTTACGCAGCCTGGAGGCTTGAGGAACATGAGGTTCCGCTTTCGATCCCGTGAGGCCGAAGCTCCTCCTCGACATGAACCTGTCGCCCGAGTGGGTACCAATGCTGCAAGCGCAGGGGTGGAATGCCGTCCACTGGTCCACGGTTGGCGACCCGCGAGCCACCGACAGGGAGATCATGGTCTGGGCGGCCGTCAACGAACACGTCGTGTTCACCCACGATCTCGACTTCGGCACAATGCTGGCGCTCTCGCACGAAGCCGGCCCGAGCGTTCTTCAGGTTCGAGCCGAGAACGTCCTCCCAGACCACTTGGGTGCCGCAGTCGTAGCCGCTCTCGGTCAGCATGAGGCAGAATTGTCGTCTGGCGCCCTCGTCGTGGTCGACGAACGCCGGAGCCGAGTCCGAGTTCTGCCGATATAGGATGTCGGCCTGCAGGCGCTACGCGGGAACGCATAGCGGTCACCCCAAATCGACTACCAGTTCGAAAGTTCGCAATACGGTCTCGCCGAGGGTACCAACTTCCTTCCAGGGAGACACCGGCGCCAACCTTGACGCGCAGGGCGGCGGAGCCATAGGCTCGCGGTGGCTTTGTTCGTCCAGGTGCCCGTCCCGGGAGAATAGGGAAGGCGGTGAAATTCCGCCGCGGTAGCGCCACTGTAATCGGGAAAGACGGAGCCGAGGCCCACTGTCGGGAAACCGATGGGAAGGGCCCGGCGGACATCCATCCCGTAAGCCAGGAGACCTGCCTGGACGAGAGGTGACATCTCTCCGCATAGAGGGGTGCCCTCGATCTCCGGGCACCGGTTCCGGAATGGTCGAAGAAGGTACCTCCAGCGGAGAGACGCTGGAGGTCTTTTCGTTGCAGGCGGTCGGGCTTACCACACTGCGCAGCTATCGCCAGATGGGCATCAGCGCGCGGCTGGCGATCGGCGGGGCGTTGTTGCTGGCGCTGGTGATCGTGGTGGGCCTGATCTCGCTGAGCCTCGGGCCCGTGGACATCTCGGTCGGCGACGTGGCCTGGATCGTGCTGTCCGCGCTGGGGTTCGACACGCCTGAGTTCGGACGCACGGAGCAGCTCGTGATCGAGCAGATCCGGCTGCCGCGGATCATTGTGGTCGCGATCGCCGCGGGATTCACGGGACTGTTCTTCCTGGCGCTGCCCCTGTTCGCCTTCGCGGGCGCGATCGCGGCGGCGTTCCTCGTCTATGGCATCGCCGTGGTCGGGGGGCACTTTTCGATGGCGACGCTGCTGCTGGCCGGGGTCGCGGTGAACGCGTTCCTGGGGGCGATCGTCTCGGCCATCATCATCTTCCTGCCCGACAACGAGCTCTTGCGCGAAGTCCTGTTCTGGCTGGCGGGAGGGCTGGACGCACGCGCCTGGGAGCACGTGCGCATCGCCACGCCGCTGATCGTGGGGAGCACGGCGGTGCTCCTGCTCATGTCACGCGACCTGAACCTGATGATGCTGGGGGACGACGAGGCGCGCTCGATGGGCGTGCGCGTGGGAGTGACGCGGGTGGCGCTGCTGGCCACGGCGGCGCTGGCCACGGGGGCGGCGGTGGCGGTGAGCGGCACGATCGCCTTCGTGGGGCTCGTCATCCCGCACGTCCTGCGGCTGGTGCTCGGACCCGACAACCGCGTGCTCATCCCGATGAGCGCACTCGGAGGCGCGGTGTTCGTGATGGCGGCGGACACGGTCGCGCGGATGGTGATCGAGCCGGCCGAGATCCGTGTGGGCATCCTCACGGCGTTCGTGGGAGCGCCGTTCTTCATCTTCCTGCTCATCAAGAACAAGCGGCAGGTGTACTCGCTGTGAGCGCGAAGCGAGAACCCGGAACGACGGCTGGGGGCACAGCAGAACGGCGTCCGCGAGTGCGGCATGGCCTGGTCATCGTCAATACGGGCGAGGGGAAGGGAAAGACAACTGCGGCACTGGGGGTCATGTTCCGGGCCTGGGGGCGCGACTTCCAGACGCGCATGTTCCAGTTCATCAAGACCGCCGGAGCGCGCTTCGGCGAGCACCGTGCGGCCGAGAAGATGGGCATCCCCATCGAGGCGGGGGGCGACGGCTGCACGGTCCGCTCGGGCGACCGGGAGCAGGCAGCGGCACTGGCGGTGGAGCTGTGGGCCCGCTGCAGGGAGGCAATCCTCACCGGCGAGGACGACATCATCGTCCTCGATGAGCTGGCCTACGCCCTTCACTACGGCTGGATCCCGGTTCCTGACGTGATCGAGACGCTGCGGCAGCGGCCTGAAGGCATGCACGTGATCATCACGGGGCGGTACGCGCCCCAAGAACTCATCGACTACGCCGACCTAGTGACGGACATGCGGGTGATCAAGCACCCGTACCGGGACCAGGGCATCAAGGCGCAACTGGGAATCGAGCTGTAGCGATGGCGCGAGCGCACATGGCCGCAGCTGCAAGGAACGAACAACAGGTGTCCGCCCCTCCAGAGGCGGCCCGCCAAAAGGAGTCAATGTGTCCCTGAAACCACTTCGCCTACTTCTCGTGCCTCTGGTCTTCCTCGCACTCGGGCTGGCGCTTGCCGCCTGCGGTTCCGAGGAGGAGCAGCCGGCAACTCCGGCGCCAACGCAGGCATCGACGCCGGCCCCCACCGCCGCCCCAACGGAGGCGCCCACCGCAGCGCCGACCGAAGCGCCAACGGAGGCGCCGACGGCGACGGCCGTCCCGACCGAGGCGGCAACGCCCGAGCCCACGCCGGATCCGACACCGGCGCCGCGTTCGCTCGAAGGCGTGCGCGGGATCGTCGACCACACCAACACCGGCTGGCCGCGCGAGGTCGAAGGGCTGAACGGGATCGTCAGCATCCCGGCGAAGCCCCTTCGCATCATCACGGCCTCGGTTGGGCACGACGAGATGACGCTTGCGATCGTGCCGAACGAGCGGCTCGTGGCCGTCGGCGGGGCGACGAAGAACGAGACCTACTCGAACGTCGCGCACCTGGTGCAGGAGAAGGCGGAGATCTCCCGGGATCCCGAAGTGATCATCGCGCAGGCTCCGGACGTGGTCGTGACCAGCCCGTTCATGCAGATTGAGGTGGTCGAGGCGCTCACGCGGGCTGGCATCCCCGTCATCCAGACGGAGCTTGAGCAGGGTCCCGAGGCGCGAATCAACGCGATCCTGCTGATGGGCTACATCTACGGCGAGGAGGAGCGCGCCTGGGAGTTCGCCGACGAGGTGCAGGCGCGGTACGACGCGATCGTGGCCGTCACGAGCGTGAAGGATCCGAAGCCGCGCGTGCTCGCCCTGACGCAGTACTCGGACACCCTCTGGGTGGCCGGTGGCGGATCGACCGAGGGCAGCGTGATCACGGCGGCAGGCGGCCTGAACGCAGCGGAAGAGGCGGGCGTCTCGGGGAACCAGACGACGAGCCTCGAGGGCGTGATCGCGATGGCCCCGGACATCATCATCATCGCCCAGCCGGTGGCGTTCGGGGCGGAGGAGTTCCGGCAGAGCCTGCTGGACCACGAAGCCCTGGCCGAACTCCCGGCGATCAAGAATGGGGCGGTCTTCGTCGTGGAGAGCAAACACTTCACGACGCTCTCGTACTGGAACATTCGCGGTGCGGAGGACCTGGCGGGCATGCTGTGGCCGGACGACTTCCCCAATCCGCCCGCGGAATCGTTCAGCCTGGCCGAGTAGGTGACGACGTGACCATGAACGGCGACTCCCCCGCATCGGTAGACGCGCGAGCGGTCTCCTTCGGCGTCGAGGCGAAGACGCTGCTGGACAGCGTCGACATGCGCGCCGAGCGGGGGCAGTTCGTGGGGCTGATCGGCCCGAACGGGGCGGGCAAGTCGACGCTCTTGCGGACGCTGTCAGGGGTGTTGCGGAACCAGGAGGGCACGGTCTGGCTGGAGGGCGCGGACCTGCAGTCGATGCCGGCGAGGGACGTGGCCGCGATGCTCGCGCTGGTTCCCCAGATCGCCCCCTATACGCAGGGGTTCACGGCCTTCGAGCTGGTCCTGATGGGGCGCTACCCCCACCTGGGGCGGTTCCAGGTCGAGGGGGAGACGGACGACCGCATTGCGAAGGCGGCGATGCGGCTGACGGAGACGGAGGAGTTCGAAACGAGGACGCTCGACACGCTTTCCGGGGGCGAGCGCCAGCGCGTCTTCCTGGCGCGAGCGCTGGCCCAGCAGCCCCGCATCCTGCTGCTGGACGAGCCCACCTCGAACCTCGATGTCCTGCACCAGCTCACGATCCTCGGATTGGTGCGGAAGCTCGTGGACGAGGGACTCACGGCCATCGCGGCCATCCACGACCTGAACTTGGCGGCCCGCTACTTCGACCGGCTGGTGTTGATCAGCGAGGGCAGGGTGCTGACTGAGGGGCGTCCCGAGGAGGTGCTGACGCCGGAGACGATCGAGTCCGCCTTCGGGGTGCGGGCGGCGGTGTACCGCGACCCGGTGACCGATGCCCTCGCCATCAGCCTGATCGGCCCGGCGCAAGGCGACGGCGTGGCACCGCCCGACCGCGCGGCTGCCGGCCAGAACGGCATGTCCAGTGCCTCCCGACGATGATCGGGTAGACGGCTCTGCTCCCGACGAGGGGGAGCAGCAGGCGGACGGGCGGCGCCGCGTGAAGCACGGCCTCGTCGTGGTCAAAACGGGAGAGGGCAAGGGGAAGACGACCGCCGCGCTGGGAGTGCTGTTCCGGGCGTGGGGGCGAGACTTCCGGGTGCGGATGTTCCAGTTCATCAAGCACTCCACGGCCCGCTTCGGGGAGCACCGGGCGGCAAAGAAGCTCGACATCCGCATCGAGGCGATGGGCGACGGCTTCACCTGGCTCTCAAAGGACACGGACCGCACGACGGCGCTGGCGGTGGCGCAGTGGGAGCGCTGCAGGGAAGCGATCCTGGAAGGCGGAGAGGACATCATCATCCTCGACGAGTTCACCTACGCGATGCACTACGGGTGGGTGCCGGTCGAGGAGGTGCTCGACGCGCTGCGGCGGCGGCCCGAGGGGATGCACGTCATCATCACGGGGCGGTACGCGCCCGAAGAACTGGTCGAGTTCGCGGACCTGGTGACGGAGATGAAGCTGGTCAAGCATCCGTACCAGGAACAGGGCATCCGCGCGCAGCCGGGACTCGAGTACTAGGCGATGTCGATCGAGGACGTGGTGGCGAGCATCGCGCCTGCGGACCCGGCGGCGCGCGAGGCGGCACGGCTCCGGCAGGAACGCCTGACCAAGCCACCGGGAAGCCTCGGCCGGCTCGAGGAACTCTCGCTGCAAGTGGCGGCGATCCAGCGTACGGAGTGTCCGACCGTCGGCGGGAAGGCGGTGGTGGTGGCAGCGGGAGACCACGGGGTGGTGGCGCAGGGGGTGACGGGCTACCCGCAGGAGGTGACGGCGCAGATGGTGCTGAACTTCCTCTCGGGCGGGGCTGCCATCAGCGTGATGGCGCGGCAGGCGGGCGTGAAGCTGGTGATTGTCGACGCGGGAGTGGCGACGCCGCTGCCGGAGCATCCGGAGCTTCGGGTCGTGAGGGCCGGGCCGGGAACGGCCGATATCACGCAGGGGCCGGCGATGACGCGGGAGCAGGCGGAAGCCTGCGTCCGGGCAGGGGTCGGGATCGCGCTGGAGGTGGCGGAGTCGGGGGCAGACCTGATCGGGACGGGGGACATGGGCATCGGCAATACGACCGCGTCGAGCGCCATCACGGCGGCGCTGACGGGACGTTCCGCGAGCCAGACGACCGGTCGGGGAACGGGCCGGAACGACGCTGAACTGGAGCAGAAGGTGGCGGTCGTCGAGCGGGCGCTGGAGGTGAACGGTCCCGACCCGGGGGACGGGCTGGACGTGCTTGCGAAGGTGGGTGGCTTCGAGATCGGGGTGCTGGCCGGCGTGGTGCTGGGAGGGGCGGCGACGCGCCGGGTGGTCGTGCTCGACGGGTTCATCTCGGGGGCAGCGGCGTTGATCGCGCACCGGCTCTGCCCGACGGTCGCCGACTACCTCGTGGCGTCTCACCTCTCGGCGGAGGCGGGGCACCGCGTCGTGCTCTCGCACCTGGGGCTGCGCCCGCTGCTCGACCTGGGGATGCGGCTGGGGGAGGGG
>VXPF01000102.1 GCA_009839725.1 Dehalococcoidia bacterium
GTCGTCGGGGAACTGGAGGCGCTCGCGGTGAATCCAGACGCTGTGGATGCCCGCGCCGCGCGCGCCTCCAATATCGGCGTAGAGGTTGTCGCCAACCATCCAGGCCTCGTGGGGGGCGGCGCCAGCGCCGGCGAGGGCCTGCCGGAAGACCCCGGGATCGGGCTTGCCCCGCCCGAACTCGCTCTCAATGACGATCTCGTCGAAGTAGCGGTCGAGGTTCCAGCGGCCGATCTTCTCGCGCTGGGTGTCGGAGGAGCCGTTCGTGACCATGGCGAGGCGGTAGCCCTGCGCGCGGAGGGACTCCAGCGTCTCGATGGAGTCGTCGAAGGGGGCGACTCGCTCGAGGTAGCCGCGGAGCGAGCGGCGGGCAATGTCCTCGGCGGGCGACTCGTCGAGGCCCATGGACAGGAGGGAGAGGCGTACGACGATGGCCCGGGACTCCAGGGGCTTCACCCGGTACTCGGTCACGGTCTCCTCGTCGGCCCAGAAGATGGCGCTCTCGCGGCGGATGGTCTCGCGCAGGGTGGCGGGGTCACAGCCGAGGCCGGGGGCTACGTCGGCGCAGATCTCCTGCCAGGAGCTGTGCATGGCGGAGTACATGTCGAGGAGGGTGTCGTCCAGATCGAAGAGGATGGCCTTCGGCGTCATGCGTCCCTCCGACGCACGCCGGCCACGACTTCGACGCCGTCGAGCGTGAACGTCGTCCGCTGCGCGTCCTCCGGCGGCGCCTCCGTGAACAGCTCCATGGACAGGGTCTCGGCCTTCACGTAGTCGCCGTGGGCGGCGAGGACGCGGGCGATGGCCTCGTCACCGGCGCACCAGGTGGTGATGCGGTCGCTCAGCTCGAAGTCCGCCTCGCGGCGTAGGTCTTGGATGCGGCGCACGAGCTCGCGCGCGACGCCCTCGTCGGCGAGGTCGTCGGTGATGGCGGTGGCGACACCGACGGTGTAGCCGGCCTCGGTGACGACGGCGTAGCCCTCGCTCTCGCGCATCTCGACGAGGAAGTCGTCGGGGGCGAGGTCGTGCCCGGCAACGGTCACGTTGCGGCCGGCGCGGACGGCGGCGGCGACCTCATCCGCATCGAGGGCGGCGAGAGCGGAGCGCACCGCGCCGACCTCGCGCCCGAGGCGGGGTCCGAGGACGGGGAGGTTCGGCTTCACGTCGAACGTGACGATGCCGGCCTCGTCCTCCAGCGTCCGAAGGGCCTTCACGTTCAGCTCTTCCAGCAGGAGGGCCTCCTGGCGAGCGAGTACGGCGACTTCGCTGGCGTCGCGGGGGCGGACGAGCACCTCGGCGAGGGGCTGGCGCACCTTGATGGACGCCTTCGCCCGAGCCGCGCGACCAATGGAGGCGACGCGCTTGACGAGCTGCGTCTCGGCGTTCAGCGACTCGTCCACGAACACGTCGCCTCCGGGCACGAGGGCGACGGGCTCGGGCCAGTCGGCGAGGTGCACGCTCTCGGGGGCGTCGCCATCGATGGAGCGGGCGAGGTTGCTCCAGAGCTCCTCGGCGAGGAAGGGCGTGAAGGGCGCCAGCAACCGCGCGAGGGTCGTGAGCGCCGTGTGGAGGGTGAAGTAGGCGCTGCGCTTGTCGGCGTCGTCACCGGAGACGCCCCGCCAGAAGCGGCGGCGGGAGCGGCGCACGTACCAGTTCGAGAGGTCATCGACGAACGTCTCGATGGCGCGCGAGGCGACGGTCGGGTCGTAGTCATCGAGGCCGGCGGTGACGCGCCCGGTGAGGGCGTTCAACTCGCTCAGGAGCCAGCGGTCGAGCTCGGGGGGCTCGCCCTCGGGGCGCTCGCGCGGGTCGAGGCCATCGATGTTCGCGTAGCTGACGAAGAAGCTGTAGACGTTCCAGAGGGTGAGCTGGAAGCGGCGCAGGCTCTCGTTCATGAGGCGCACGCTGAAGCGGCGGGAGGAGCCGACGGGGGCGGAGGCGTAGATGTACCAGCGCACGGCGTCGGCGCCGAGGTCGTCGAGCAGGTCGAAGGGCTCGAGGACGTTGCCGCGGCTCTTCGACATCTTGTTGCCCTGCTCATCGAGGATGTGGCCGTGGCAGATGACGTTGCGGAAGCTGATCTCCTCGGGGGTCGCCTCGGAGGCGTTCAGAAGCGCCGCCTCGGCGTGGAGGGTGTAGAACCAGCCGCGCGTCTGGTCGATGGCTTCGCAGATGAAATCGGCGGGGAAGGCGCGGTCGAACTCGTCCTGGTTCTCGAAGGGGTAGTGCCACTGGGCGTAGGGCATGGCGCCGCTGTCGAACCAGGCGTCGGCGACCTCGGGGACGCGGCGCATCTCGCCATCGCAGCCGCCGGCATCGCAGCGCAGGGCGATGGCGTCGATGTAGGGGCGGTGCAGGTCGTCAAGACCCTCGGCGGCGGCGCGGTCGACGGCCAGCTCCGCCAGCTCGGCCCGTGAGCCGACGACCGTCACCTGCGTGCACCCGTCGCAGACCCAGAAGGGCAGGGGCGTGCCCCAGTAGCGCTCGCGGCTGACGGCCCAGTCGATGTTGTTCTCGAGCCAGTTGCCGAAGCGGCCACGCTTGATGTGGTCGGGCTGCCAGTTGATGCGCGCGTTGCCGGAGAGCAGACGCTCGCGCTGGGCGGTAGTGCGGATGTACCAGCTCGGCTTGGCGTAGTAGAGCAGGGGCGAGTCGCAGCGCCAGCAGAACGGGTAGGTGTGGGTGATGCGCTCGCTGCGGAGGAGGAGGCCGCGCTCATCGAGGTCGCGGATGACCTCGCGATCGGCGTCCTTGGCGAAGAGGCCGCCGCCGGGCAGGCCCTCCGCCATCGTGCCGTGGGTATCGATGGGCTGGGCGAAGAGGAGGCCGTACTGCTTGCCGTCCTCGAAGTCCTCGCCACCGAAGGCGGGGGCGATGTGGACGATGCCGGTACCGTCCTCGAGGGAGACGTGGTCGGCGACGAGGACGCGGCGCAGGCCCTCGGTAGGCTCGCCGGGGTCGAGGGCGCGGAGGTGGCCATCGTCGCCGAAGCGCCGGACCGTGGCGTCCAGATTCTCGGGCCGGTAGAGGGGCTCGTAGGCGAGGCCGACCATCTCGGAGCCACGGAATGTGCGGAGTGCGCCGCGCTTCTCGCCGAGGACGCTTTCGGCCAGCGCCTCCGCGACGATCAGGCGCTCGCCCTCGTGCTCGTAGAGGCCGTAGGGGGCCTCCTCCATGACGGCGAGGGCGGTGTTGCCGGGGAGGGTCCAGGGGGTGGTGGTCCAAGCGACGATGCTCGTGGGCGTCCCGTCGAGCCCGATGCGCTCTCGCGCCTCGGGGGGCAGCCGGAACTTGATGTAGACGCTCGGGTCGGGGACGTCGTCCTTGTAGCCCTGTGAGAGCTCGTGGTCGCTCAGGCTGGTTTCGCAGCGGGGGCAGTGGGGGGTGCTGCGGTAGTCCTGGTAGACGAGGCCGTGCTCCCAGAGCTGCTTGAAGATCCACCAGCAGGTCTCGATGTAGTCGTTGTCGTAGGTGACGTAGGGGTTGTTCATGTCGGCCCAGAAGGCGATGCGCTCGGTGAGCTCCTCGAAGTCGCCGACGTAGCGATTGACGCTCTCGCGGCACTGGGCGTTGAAGCGGTCGATGCCGTAGGCCTCGATCTCCGGCTTGGAGCTGAGCCCGAGCTCCTTCTCGACCTCGATCTCGACGGGGAGGCCGTGGGTATCCCAGCCCGCCTTGCGAGGGACGCGGTAGCCACGCATGGTCTTGTAGCGGGCGAAGAGGTCCTTGATAACGCGGGGCATGATGTGGTGGACGCCGGGGCGGCCGTTGGCCGTGGGCGGCCCCTCGTAGAAGACGAAGAGGTTGTCCTCGGGGCGCTCCTCGATGCTGCGGCGGAAGACGTCGCGATCACGCCAGAAGTCGAGGATTCCGGTTTCGAGCTCGGGGAAGCTGACGCTGGGGTCGACGGGTCTGAAGAGCTGGGACACTTCCGGCCTCCCAGGCGAAGGTTGCCGGGACGGGTACGAAAAACGCCCGTCCCGATCAGGGACGGGCGGGATGCCCGCGGTACCACCCTGGTTCCCGCACGAGGCGGGCGCTCAGCGGAGCGCCATCACGCTCCTGCCCTCGGTAACGGGGGGCTCCGTCCGGGTCTACTGGCCGGCGTGGCCGGCGTTCGGCCGGAAGCTCGGGAGGGATGTTCGCGTCCGCCTGCAGCGCCCCCTCACACCAACCGGGGCTCGCTGAGCGCAGGAACGGGACGCTACTCGTCTCCGTCACAGCCTCTACCAGCTAGTGAACCAGCGGGTCGGGAACGGGTCAAACAGCGCCCGTGCGAAGGTTAGAACTCCTGGATGGAGTACTCGGCGGCGCCGAGGCTGACGCCCATGCCCATGACGACGAGCGTGAGGATCAGTCCCGTGATGCTGAGGGACATGGAGGTGATGCGCAGGCGGCGGATGTCCCTGTCGGGCACGTCCTCGCCCTGGGCGACCCGCTCCATGGCATCGACCTGGCTGGGGCCGACGACGAACATGTGCAGCCCCACGAGCACGATCATCACGACGAGGACGATCATCTTCACGACGAAGACGACGCCGTAGATGTAGTCGAAGAAGGCGACGCCCTCGGGGATGTTGTGGTAGTCGCGCCAGGTCATGATCAGGTAGGCGCCGCCGATGAGGATGAGCAGCAGGCCGATGCCGCCGATCCAGCCGAAGCGGGTGGTGATGGTGCGCATGGCGGCGACGCGGGTGGGGAGGTCCTGGATCTGGCGGGAGGCGGGCACCCAGGCGAAGGCAAGGAAGAACTGCGGGCCCACGAAGAGGGCGATGCCGAGGACGTGCAGCCAGACGGCGCCGATGTGCAGGAAGTTCTCCACGGGGCGTGCCTCCTCCGGGTGTCCCGGGTTGCGAGCTTAGGCAGGCCTTCGACGGGAGCGCAACGGGAGGGGTCAGGCCGAGGCGGCGGCCTCCGCATCTTCAACTTCGGGCAGGGCGGCCACCTCGGCCGGGGCGAGCAGGCGCTCCCGCACCCAGCGAGCGAGTCCCCGCGGCTGTGCGAAGACGAGCTCGTGGGCGGCGCCGTGGGCGATTCGCAGGGACCAGCCCCGTTCCCGCGCGAGCTCGATCACCGGATCGAGCGGGGTGACGCGGTCCATGTCCCCGTGGATGAGGGCGACGGGCGTCTCAATACCGGCGGCGAGGCGGGGGGCGTGACCGCCGAAGACGATGTCCACCATCCCCCCACGGTGGGCGGCTTCGGTGTGGCCGAACATGTCGCGGACCATGGGCAGGGGGTACGTGGGGAGGAACAGGGCGACCACGGGCGCCCAGAGGTAGCGCAGGACGTTGACGGCCCTGCAGAAGTAGTGCCCTTCGCCGGGGTTCCGCATGTACTGGGAGCGCGTGGAGCTTCTGGAGCCGATGTAGCGGATGCCCTCCTCGACGCCGCCGTACACGGGGAGCCCCGCGAGGCCGACCCGCTTGAAGCGTTCGGGGTGGCGATGCGCGAGCGCGAGGGCGACGAGGGCGCCCATCGAGTGGCCCAGCACGTAGTCCGGGTGCACCCTTTCCACGACGCCGTCGAGGGCTTCGGCGACGCCCTCGACCGTATAGGTAGCGGGGTCCGGTTCGGTTCCGTAACCCGGCAGGAGCGGGGCGAAGGTTTCGACCTCGCCCTCCAGCTCACGCTGCAGGGGCGCCCAGGCCTCGGGGTTCGAGACGTAGCCGTGGATGAGGAGGAGGCGGGGGGGCATCACTCGCCTCCCGCGGCAGTCCGGCGCTCGAAGGCGAGCCTCGCCTCCTCGTGCGAGATGAGGGAGAACTCGGCCTTCGTCGCGCAGCAGAGATGCTCCTCGGCGTCATGAAGCTCGGCAACCGTGGCGGCCCTGTGCTGCCCGATCTCCGAGATCCAGGCGGTCACGGTGTAGGGCTCACCGGGGCGGACGATGCGGGAGTACTCGATCTCGCCACGGCGGGTCAACCCGAACGAGCCGCTGAGGACGTTGACGGCCCAGGCCATCGCATCGTCGAGAATGGCGCCGACCACGCCGCCGTGGATGACGCCGGGCGCGCCCTCATGCGCGGACGTGGGGGTGTACTCGGCGAGCACGCGGCCTGCTTCCTCGTCGAGGAAGAACTCGATGTGCAGACCGTCCTCGTTGGCGGGGTCGCACACGAAACAGCAGGTTTCGACTGCGAGGTCGTCCCGGGTCAACCGCCGGCGCGCCATACGCAAGCTCCCGCGCCAGTCTACAGGGGGCCATGACGCCGGCGTGTGAGGCGGCGCACCGGGCGGGACGGGCGCTCTCTGGTCCCGGAGAGGCCCTCGGTCGTAGCATGAAGCGCATGAACGAGGACGAGCGGGAGAGCCTGGCGCGGAAGTCGCAGGCCGATCGGGTGCTGGAGCGCGCGGCCTCGGAGCTCGAGGTCCTGCTGAAGGAGGCGAGCGCGGCGCTGCGCCCGTTCCCCTCCTTTCCCAACGCCTTCTTCACGAACGCGATCGAGTGCGACCCCGGGCCTGCGGGCGATCCCGATCGGGGGTGCGTGGTGGTGGGGGAGGACGGCGAGCTGTACGAGCTCGAGTTCGGGGTGGATCACGACGCGGTGGAGCTGACGGGCTCGTGGGACCCGGTGACGGCGCGCAAGGAGGAGAAGCGGCCGCTGACCCTTCATCCGCGCGACTACGTGGTGTACGCCTACAGCGGGCTGATGGCCGTCACGGAAGCGCTGCTAGAGCGGGCAGCGGAGGAAGGGGAGGAGTCGTGAAGGGGCTCCTGAAGGCGATCGTCGTCCTGGCGGCGGTGGGCGCGGTGGGGGCGGTCCTGTGGCGGCTGTTCGCGCGGCGGCGGGAGCTTGAGAGTGGCGATGCGCCGGCGGCGGAGTTCGAGTTCGACGGCGAGATCGACGGGGAAACCCGCCTGCGGACGGCGGCGAGCTACCTGGACGAAGGCAACGTCTACTTCAACGTGGGTCAGTACGCGCTCGCGATCGAGCGGTACACGCGGGCGCTGGGGGAGACGCCGGGACTGCCCTCGGCGCTCTACAACCGGGGCACGGCGCACACGCACCTGGGGGAGTACGACGAGGCGCTGGCCGACTACGACGCCACCATCGAGCAGACGCCCGGCGACATCGACGCGCTCAACAACCGGGGGCTGCTGCGGCTCTACCGGTCGGAGCCGCGGGAGGCGCTGGCGGACTTCGAGCGAGCGCTGGAGCTGAGCCCGGAGGACGCGACGGTGATCGTGAACCGGGGAGTGGCGCAGCTGGAGACGACGGCGCACAAGGCCGCGCTCGACAGCTTCGTGAAGGCCACGAGGCTCGCGCCGGAGGACGCCTCCGCGCACTACGGGGCGGCGCAGGCGGCGGCCGGGCTGGGGAAACGCAAGGCGGCCTTGCGCCACCTGCACGATGCCCTCGAACTCCAGCCTGCGCTGGCTCAAGAGGCGGCAGGCGACGCCAAGCTGGCATCGCTGGACGGGGACGAAGAGTTCATGAAGCTGTTGCGCCAGACCGGCGAGGAGTAGCCAATGCCCACCACCCGCTTCCTGCTGCTGTACGACTACGTCGAGAACGTGGTGGAGAAACGCGCGCCCTTCCGGGCCGACCACCTGGCGCTCGCGAACGGGTACCTGGAGCGCGGCGAGATCGAGATGGCGGGCGCCTTCGCCGACCCGGTGGACGGGGCGGCGTTCGTGTTCACGGTGGGGGACCGGGCGCGAGTGGAGGCGTTCGTCGCGGCCGACCCGTACGTGGCGAACGGGCTCGTATCCTCGTGGCGGATCAAGCCGTGGACGGTGGTGATCGGCGGCGACTAGGCGCGCGGCTCGATGCCGAAGGCCTCGGCCAGCAGCTCGTAGGAACGCAGGCGCTTGTCGTAGTCGTAGGTGATGGTGACGACGACGAAGTCGTCGACGCCGTAGCGCTCGCCCATGGAGAGGAGGCGCTCGCGCACCTGCTGGGGGTCGCCGTAGATGGAGCGGCGCTTGAGGACGTCGATGTACTCGCGCTCGGGCTCGGTGTACTCGAAGGCGAGGGCGTCCTCGGGCGGGGGGATGCCACCGCGGCCCGCCTCTCCCATGAGGCGCCAGCCCCAGCGGCTCCAGCTGAGGCGCTCGGCCTCCTCTTCCGTTTCGGCGACGAGCGCGGAGACGGCGATCGAGGCGCGCGCCTCGGGAGCGACGGGCGAGGGGGCGAAGAGCTTGCGGTAGGCGTCGAGGGCGCTATCGGCGCGGTGGGAGTTGATGAAGTGGGCGTAGCAGAAGGGCCAGCCAAGCTCGGCGGCGTAGCCGGCGCTGACGTCGCTGGAGCCGAGCAGCCAGAGGTCGGGCATGGCCTGGGGGCGGGGCATGGCCCTGATGCCGTGGTACTCGTGGTCGGGGGGAAAGTCGTCGGCGAGGAAGCCGTAGAGGTCGAGGAGCTGGTTGGGGAAGTCGCGCAGGTCCATGGGCACGCCGCTGGGAGCGAGGGCGCGGGCGGTGCGGGCGTCGCTGCCGGGCGCGCGCCCGATGCCGAGGTCGATGCGCCCGGGGTGGAGCGTCTCGAGCAAGCGGAAGGCCTCGGCGACCTTGAGGGCGCTGTAGTGGGGGAGCATGACGCCGCCGGAACCAACGCGGATGCTCTCGGTCTGCATGGCGATCTGGCCGATGAGCACCTCGGGGGCCGTGGAGGCGAGGGCGGAGGTGTTGTGGTGCTCGGCGACCCAGTAGCGCTCGAAGCCGAGCCGGTCGGCGAGCTGGGCGAGCCGCACGGTTTCGGCGAGGGCCTCGGCGGCGGTCCCTCCCCTGCGCACGGGTGACTGGTCGAGGACGCTGAGAGTGGTCATGGCGGCGGCGCGGGGGTGGCCCCTTCGGGCACCTCGATGCGTTCCTCCTGGGGGCGCTTGCGGCGGGTGCCCTCGGGCAGGGGCGTGCGGCGCAGCCGTCCGGTGAGGCGGTCGGCCTCGGCGCGGGTGATCTTGCCTTCCGCCACGAGGGTAGCGGCCTGCACGGGAGAGAGCTCGGCCTGCGCAAGCACGTCGATACGGAGGTTGCGGAAGGCCGGTATCGCCACGAAGACGACGGCGAGCAGGCCCAGCAAGACCAGCGACACGACGACAACGGTTTCCTGCGCGCCGAAGCGGTCGGCGGCGTAGGTGATGGGGAGCACGCCGATGGGCATGACGCCGAAGGACATCATCATGATGGACATGACGCGGCCGCGAAGCTCCTCGGGGGCGATGGTCTGGACGGCGGTGTTGTTGGAGGACATGAACAGCATCTGGCCGATGTTGCTGGCGGCGATGAAGACCATGGCGAAGGCGAAGACGCCAACAGCCCCGAAGGCCGCCAGGAATCCCGCCATGATGATGGCGCCGACGAACATGATGTGGCCCTTGTTGGGGACGCCATCGAAGTTGGCGGAGACGATCGTGCCGATCAGTCCGCCGACGCCGCCGGCTCCCATGAGCAGACCGAAGCCCATGCCTCCCGGGCGGTCGAAGACCTCCTCGGCGAAGAGGGGGAGCATGACCTGCACGGGGAAGGCGAAGAACGGCATGAGCATCCCCGCGACGAGGAGCATGAGAATGACGGGGGTGGAGATGGCGTAGCGGAAGCCGCCGCGAAGCCCATCGATGAAGCTCTCCCCTTCCTCGGATTCGGCCTGCATCCCGTGGACGGGCAGCCGGAACTCCGAGGCGACAGCGCCCGCGAAGAGCACGAAGGTGAGCAGGTAGACCCAGCCCAGGCCCCCGTGTTCGCCGATGCCGATGAAGCCGAGGGGGGCGATGAGGATGCCGGCGAGGGCGGGGGCGATGATGCGGGTGAGGTTCATGCCGCTCATCTGGAGGGAGACGGCGTTCATCAGCTTGTGCTGGGGCACGAGCTGGGGCACGAGTGCCTGCCGCGCGGGCATGTTGAGCGAGAAGATGGTTCCCGCCGAGAAGGCGAGGAGGAAGAGGTACCAGTACTCCATCAGGTCGGTGAGGATGAGGACCGTCGTAACCAGGCTGATGAGGGCGGCGGCCGTCTGCGTGACGATGAGGAGCGTGCGCTTGTTGACGCGGTCGGCGATGAGGCCTCCGACGGGCGCGACGAAGATCATCGGAGCGGCCGCCCCGAGGGTGACCAACCCAAGACCGGTAGCCTTCGAGCCCTCTGCGGAGAGGTCGTAGGCGAGCTGGGCCCGCAGCACGAATTGCATCTGCATGGCCATGAAGAAGGCCGCGTTGCCGGCGAAATACCAGGCGAACTCACGCTCCTGGAGCGAAGAGAGGGTTCGCTGCAGCGTGTTCCCCGGTCCATACGTCGCGTGACTGCGGATCACCGGGTGGCGCCCCCTCGGGCAGGGCCGCCCGGCTGCCCGGTTGGGAAGGGCGAGGGCATGGGAATTGAGTGTACACGCGCCGCCCGAGCGCACCATTCAGGCGACGACGGCGGTGAGGATTGCCTCCGCGGGGTCGCCGCCGTCGCCCGTGTCGACGAGGACGGTGCGGCCGGCGACCATCTCGGCGGGAGGGAGGGCGCGGCTGACGGCGACGCCGCCCAGCTCCATCGAGGCGGAACCGTCAAGCCGGACGACGGCCCGGCGGGTGGCAGCGTCGAAGCGCACGAGGCGGCCTCGCAGGGTCGCCATCAGTCCATCTCCCCGAGCGCGAGGACGGAGTCGTAGCGGGGTGCGCGCGCGGGGCGGCGGCTGTACTCCATGCCGAGCTCGACGATGCGGAAGGGGCGCTCCCGCAGGCCGAGGCGCTCGTCCGTGACGGCGATGGCGTCGTAGAGCTGGAGGCCGGCATGGAAGGGCGCGACGAGGAAGCCGTCACCGCGCTCGCGCCGGTCCCGATCGAGGTAGGCCGCAGCGTGCGCGACGGCCTGCGCGCCGGCGCCGGTGCCGGCATCCAGGGTGCGGACGAGCTGCAGCCGCTGGCCGTCGCGGTAGATGCTGGCGAAGTCGTGGGCGTCGGCGTCATGGGCCGGTCCCCGGGCGCGGACCCAGTTGGTGGGGGGAGCGGCATCGCCGAGGCCGACGGCGTCGACGGGGTGGGCGCCGGGGCCGTAACGCTCGGCGATGTCGTCGCCCGGTACGGAGACGGCGAGGCCCTGTCCGTCGGGGACGACGGCGACGCGGCTCGAGCCGAGGAGGCGGCGGGCGGCGGAGAGGGCGGACTCGCCGGGCGGGATGACGAAGGCGGGTGCGCTGCGGGACCAGTCCTCGCCACCCTGGCCGCCCGCGCGGACGCCCACCCGGGCGCAGAGGAGCCAGAAGAGGCTCTCGCGGGACAGGTCGCCCGGCGCGGTCTGCCAGACCTGGGAAGCGCGCCAGGAGGCAAGCCGCTCCCAGTGGCCGGAGCACTCCAGGACGACGCGCGCCCTCCCGGCGGCGCTCTCGCGCGTGACGCGGTCGATCACGACGTTCACCGTGAGGCCGTACTCGGGAGCCTCCCCGGGGGCGGAGCGATAGCCGGGGGAGATGGCGACGGTGCTTCCCGGCGCGAGTCCGGTCAGGGCGCCGCCTGCATCGTCGAGGACGACGCGGGCGCGGGTTGCGAAGGGAGCGAGCCGCCACGAGGCCTCGACGAGGGCCTCGCTCAGGTCGAGCCTGGGGGCGAGACGGGCGCGCCAGACGCCGTCGGGAGTCGAAGCCCAGGCGGTGGCGGCGTCGGGCGTGGCCACGGCGAGGCCGAAGGCGGAGGTGGCCTCGTGGGGCTCGGGCTCCGACCAGCCCTCGGGGTTGCCGAGGACAAAGGCGGGAGGGTGGCTGGTGTAGACGCGGGCGGGCGTCTCGCTGCCCGCGTCGGTGGCGGAAAAGACGGCGCGCTGATCGACGAGGCCGGGCCGGAAGACGGAGGGGCCGGTGAACTCGCGAGCGGAGGAGGCATCGGACTCGGCGATGACGTTGAGGCCGGACCAGGAGTCCAGGGGGAAGCGGGTGTCGCCGAGGAAGGCAGCCCAGACGTGCTTCGACCCCGCGGGGTGGGCGCGGCCGCTCACGATCAAGCGGTAGTCGCTGCCGTCGTGGGTCGCGCCAACGCCGGTGAGGGCGGACACCTCCCCGCCGCGGTTCCAGGCGATCCCGGTGGCGTCCCAGCTTCCGGCGCGGCGGCGGAGACGCTTCAGCACGGTCGTCCCCGAGATGTAGAAGGCGCAGGCGTCGCCATCGGAGGCGCGGATGGCGAGCGCGACCCCGCCGATGTCGGCGCTCTCGCGGACGAGGGCCACCGCCGCGCTCCAGGTCGTGCCGCCGTCGGCGCTGCGGTGCAGCTCGAGGGAACGGCCGCCGCTTGCGACCGAGAGGAGCAGCACCTCGCTTCCGCGGGCGGCGAGGGCGACGCCCGTGTCGGCCTCGACGTCGCCGAGCTTGCTCCAGACGCCCCACGAAGAGGCGGCGCCGGGGTTCGCGACACGGGAAACGTGGATCGCGCCGCCGTCGTTGCGGGCGCGAACGACGGCGCCGTCGCCGGTGACGGCGAGGGCGTGGGGGCAGTCGCCTTCGTCGCCAGCATAGAGGCGCTCCCAGGGGAGGAGGGGGACGCCCCAGCGCTCGGCGCGCACGGTGACGCGGACGTGCGGGAGGCGGTCGGGGCGGCGCTGGTGGTCGCGGAGTGTCGCGCTGATCGGCTTCATGCGGGGCGGAGGTTCGGGGCCCGAGCCCCGATCTCCGAGGGGTGGATGTCGCCGGGGGCTAGATGTCGACCATCTCGACGCGGGAGACCTCGGCGCCCGCGGCGGCGATGCGCGTCACGAGGGTGCGGCCGGACATGCCGGCGGCTTCGAGGGTGCTGAGCATGGCGGCGGCCACCTCGCGGCTCACGCCCTCGGGGGCGAAGGCGGCGACACTGCTGCCGGCGCCGCTGAGCCAGGCGGCGTGCGCGCCCGCGCCCTTCGCCGCCTCGAAGACGTCGTAGAGGGGAGGGAAGAGGGAGGAGCGCTGGCGCTGGTGGAAGCGATCCTGGGTGGCTTCGTCGAGGAGGTCGGTGCGGCCCGCGGCGAGGGCGGCGACGAGGAGCCCGAGGCGGCTGCTCGTGTGGATGGCGTCCTGGCGGCTGTAGCTGTCCGGAAGGAGGCGGCGGGCTTCCCTGGTGGGCATGGAGTGGTCGGGAATGAGGAGGGCGACCTGGAGGTCTCCGGGGTAGCGGCAGCGGACGCGGGCAAAGCCATCGTCGGTGGCGACGCAGGCCTGCACGCCGCCGAAGAGGGCCGGGCAGGCGTTGTCGACGTGGCCCTCGAGGTCGGCGGCGAGGGCGAGGCAGTCGTCCTCTTCGAGGGGATGGCCCTCGCGCTCGTTGACGGCGAGGACGCCGGCGACGCGGGCAACGGCGCTGGCGCCGAGCCCCCGTCCCAGGGGAATGGCGACGGTGTAGCGCGCCGAGAGCCCCGCGGGGCTGGGCCGGCCGATGCGTTCGTAGGCGGCGCGAGCGGCGGAGAGCACCATCTTCTCGCCCACGTCGTTCGTGGGGATCTGCTCGGCATCGCTGAACGTGACGGTGATGGAGGCGAAGAGGTCGAGGGCGAGGCCGAGGCAGTCGAAGCCCGTGCCGATGTTGGCGCTCGTGGCGGGTACGCGAACCGTGACGGCTGTGCCTTGCATGGTCGTGCGCCTCCGCGGAGCGATCGATCGTAGCACCTGCCTCCGAGCGCGCGACCCGGGCGGGCGCTACGATCCGGGGGCATGACGGAGCCCCGCCCTTCCCCTGCCCCGGAGAGCCTGGCCGACCTTGAGCGCGCCCTGCTGGGCGTGCTCTGCGTGGGGCTTCCCCCCGCGCGCTCGGCGGGAAGCGACACCTTCCGCGTCGACTACGTGACGGCGCGGGTGCTCGGCCTGCTGGAGGGGGAGGGGGAGCGGCATCTCGCCGGTGAGCGCGTGACGGAGGCGTTCCGGGATCAACTGCGGGAGGCGATCGCGTCCCTCACGGAGGCGGGCATCCTCGCGGACAAGCCGGCGGGAGCGCCGGCGGCGCCCGGGGGATACGAGGAGGGGCTGGCGATCGACGTGGTCGAGCCGGACGCGCACCCGACGGTGCTGGATCGGTACCTCGCACAGGAGTGCATGGAGACGCTGTTCCAGGTGAAGGCGGTGTACCCGTACCTGATGGAGCGGTACTCGGCGAGCGGGGAAGTCTGGCGGCGGCTGCGGGCCGAGGGCTACGGACAGTAGCGGCGGTAGACTGAGACGATGGCTCCTGTGATCGCGCTGCGCCAGGAACACCTCGACGCGATGATCGCGCACGCGCTGGAGGACGCACCGAACGAGTGCTGCGGCCTGCTCGCGGGGCGCGAGGGGAGCGTGACGGCGCTGCACCGGGCGGAGAACGCCGAGGCCAGCCCCTACCGTTTCAGCATCGACTTCCGCGAGCAACGGCGCATCGAGGAGGCGATGGACGAGGCGGGAGACTCGCTGGCGGGGTTCTACCACTCACACACGGGCAGCCCCGCCCGGCCCAGTCCCACGGATATCCGCATGATGAGCACCTTCTTCGGGCCGCCCTACGTGCACATCGTGGTCAGCATCGCGAACCGCGAGCGGCCCGACGTGCGCGTCTTCCACATCGAGGACGGGGAGGCGACGGAGCAGGAGTACACGCTCGAGCCGTAGGAGGGCCGCCATTCCCGCCTCCTCGCATCCCCCTGCCCGCGCCTACGCGGCACCCGCGCTGACGCTGCGCGACCGGACGTTCGAGTGGGGCGCGCGTACCTACCTGATGGCGATCGTGAACGTGACGCCCGACTCCTTCAGCGGCGACGGGGTGGGGGCGGACGCGAGCGCGGCGACGGCGCTGGCGCGGGAGTTCGCGGAGGCGGGGGCGGACATTATCGACGTGGGGGCGGAGTCGACGCGCCCGGATGCGGTTCCCGTGACGATCGAGGAGGAGGCGGGGCGGGCGCTCCCGGCGGTGGCGGCCGTCCGGGCGGCGACGGACCTGCCGGTCTCGATCGACACGCAGCACGCGGAGGTGGCGGAGGCGGCGCTGGAGGCGGGGGCGGAGATGGTGAACGACATCAACGGGCTACGCGGCGACGAGCGCATGGCGGGGGTGGTGGCGGCGCGGGGGGCGGCGCTCGTGGCGATGCACAACCAGCGCGGCCGTCCCGAAGGGGACGTGGTCGGGAACGTGCTCGGGGGCTGGGAGGAGAGCCTGCGGCTGGCGAAGGCAGCGGGCATCTCGCGGGAGCGCATCATTCTCGACCCCGGCTTCGGCTTCGGCTGGACGCCGGAGGAGAACCTCGAGATCGTGCGCCGGCTGGACGAGCTCACCGTGGCGGGGCTGCCGCTGCTGCTCGGGCCCTCGCGGAAGTCGACGCTGGGGCTGGTGCTGGACGCCCCGGTCGAGGGGCGGCTGGAGGGGACGGCGGCGGCGGTGGCGATCGCGGTCGCGAAGGGGGTCGACATCGTGCGCGTGCACGACGTGGCGGCGATGCGCAAGGTGGCGGCCGTGGCGGACGCGATCAGCCGGGGGAGGTGGCACGCGCCATGAGCGAAGCGATCCTGGCGCTGGGCTCGAATCTCGGGGATCGCGCGGCGAACCTGCGGGCGGCGCTGGACCTGCTCGCCGAGCGGGGGGCGCCGGCAGAACGGGTCTCGTCGGTGTGGGAGACACCGCCCGTCCCGGCCGACCAGCCGCGCTACCTGAACGCGGTCGTGGCGGTGGAGACGGAACTGTCGCCCGAGGACCTTCTGGCCGTGGCGAAGGAAGTCGAGCACCTGCTGGGGCGGCGTCCTTCGGGACACTGGCGGCCGCGGCCAATTGATATCGACCTGCTGTTCTGCGGGGAGCGCGAGGTCGCGAGCGAAGCGCTCACGGTGCCCCACCCGCGGATCGCGGAGCGCGCCTTCGTGCTGCTTCCCCTGGCGGAGGTCGTGGAGGGGACGCTTCCCGTGCTGGGGCGAACGGCGGCGGACCTGCTGGATGGAACGGACACGGGTGGGCACGAGCGCACGGCTGTGCGCCTTCGCAGCGGCCGCTAGCGTTCGGGGAGGGTCAGACCCAGGGGTGGTCGTCCGTGTGGACGCCGCCCGAGAGCTGCACGGCCGCGCCCCAGCCCGCGAGCGCCGCGAGCCCAAGCAGCACCAGGGCAACGGGTGCGAACAGCCAGCTCGCCTTCAGCACGGCGCGCGCTCCGGCGACGAAGAGGGCGGCGAGGACGAGCAGCCCGCCGCCGTTGGCGACCTGCGTCCAGTGGAGCGGCTCGGGGGCCGAGGGAGCGGGCTCGGGCGCGTTCATGCCTCGCGCAGCTCCGGGGGCAGGAGGTTGGGGATGCCATCCTCGATGGGGAAGGTCTCGCCGCAGGCGGCGCAACTGAGAGCACCGGTCAGCACCTCGCCGGCTTCCTCATCGACGACGGTGAGGGTGAGATCGGCCTTGCAGAGGGGGCATGCGAGGAGGTCCATCAACTCGGGACGCATGGGCCAATTGTACGGACGAGTCGGTAAGGAGCCCTGCACGTTCACTAGAGGGCGCTCCCGTACCATCAATCGGCGTGAACTGGGTCTCCCTCGTCATCGTCGTGGTCCTGGCGCTGCTTACCTGGCGGGCGTTTCGCCGGGGGTTCCTGCGGGAACTGGTGGGCTTGGCGGCGCTGATCCTGGCGGTTCCGGTGGCGGGCGTCTTCTACGACGACATGATCCCGAAGGTCGAGCCGATTCTCGACAACAGCACGGCCGCGGCGCTCGCTTCGTTCCTGGCGATCCTGGTTGGGGTGATCGTGGCGGGCCAGCTCGTCGGCTACCTGCTGCGGCGGAGCGCGGACATCCTCAATCTCGGCGGGCCCGACCGCATCGCGGGGGCGGCGTTCGGGTTGCTGCAGGGGCTGCTGCTCTGCCAGGTGTTGCTGGTGGCGCTCGTCAACTTTCCCCAGCCCGACGTGCGCGACCACATCGACGACTCGCCGGTCGCGACGAGGCTGCTCGATGCGGCTCCGGCCGTGCTTGCGATCCTTCCCGACCAGTTCGACGAGGCGGTCGACCTCTACATGGAGAGCATCAAGCTGCCGGAAGGCGTGGACCTCGGCGACCTGGACCCGGATCCGTGAGGGCCCGGGTGAGGGCGTGCCGTATCATCCCCGTAACGGCGGGTGAGACCGTCGGGAGGCACCCATGTTGATGACGTCATCCGACTCGGTACCGGGCCGCGAGATCGCGGAAACGCTGGGCCTCGTCACGGCGAACGCGGTGCGGGCGCGACACGTCGGGCGGGACATCCTGGCCGGCCTCCGGAACATCGTCGGCGGCGAGATCGGCGCCTACCGCCAGTTGCTGGTGGAGTCCCGCGAGCAGGCGCTGGAGCGGCTTGAGGAGCAGGCGGAGGCGCTCGGGGCGGACGCGATCGTGGCGCTGCGGCTCTCGACGGCGGAGGTCATGCAGGGAGCGGCGGAGATCCTGGTGTACGGGACGGCCGTGAAGCTTCGGTAGAGTCCCCGCGCCAGGGGCTTGCCTTATACTTTACCGGTACTTTACTTTCGCAAAACCGGTCGAGGAGGTCAGGTTTGGCCCAGATCATCCGAGCCAGCGAAATGGGTTTCTGCATGGGCGTTCGGCGCGCCGTGCAGATCATGGAAGACGAAGCCACGCCCGAGAACCCGATCGCGAGCGCCGGCGAGATCGTGCACAACCCGCACGTCGTCGAGGAGCTCGAGGCGACGGGCGTGCACCAGCTCCCGGGGCCGGATGACGTGGAGGGGGACTTCGGCGCCATCACGGCGGCGCGGGTGGGCACCGGCCGGATCGCCATCACCGCCCACGGCGTGGGCGAGCGCGTGCTGAACGACCTGGAGGGCGCAGGCCTGAACATCATCGACACGACCTGCCCCGTGGTGACGCGGGCGCAGCGCTACGCGCAGAAGTTCGTGCGCGACAACTGGCACGCCCTCATCTTCGGCGACCCCGGCCACAAGGAGGTGCGGGGCATCATGGGCTGGGCGCTGGACGAGCAGGGCCGCTCGGGCGTGACGGTCGTCGAGCACGCGGACATCGAGCACCTGCGGAGCGTGATCGAGGAGTTCCCGGGCGGGTTCCCCAACAAGATCGGCGTGATGGCGCAGACGACGCACAAGATCGACGACTTCGCCCGGTTCGTGGGGAACCTGATGCTGCTGCAGCGCGAGGCGAACTTCGAGATGCACGTGGTGAACACGCTCTGCCACGCCACGACGGGGCAGCAGGCGGCGGCCGCGGAGCTGGCGCACCAGGTGGACGTGATGGTGGTAGTCGGCGGGAAGAAGAGTGCGAACACGCGCCACCTGCGGCAGGTGTGCGAGGGAGAAGGCGCGAGGACCTACCACGTGGAAAGCGCGCACGAGCTCGAGGAAGCCTGGTTCACGGATGCCGAGCGCATCGGGCTGACGGCGGGCGCATCGACACCGGACAGCTCGATCGACGAGGTGGAGGAGCGACTGGCCGAGCTGGTGGGGGCTGCGTGACAGCCCCGAGCTCCCTCCAGCAGGACCCGGCGCGGGCCGGTTCCGGCATCGACGCCAGCGGCCTTGATGTCTGCATCGACCGCAGCGTGAAGCACTTGCTCTCGCTGCAGGCCGAGGACGGCTACTGGTGGGCGGAGCTCGAATCGAACGCGACGATGGCGGCGGAGCACCTGCTGCTGGAACGGTTCCTCGGCACGACCGAGGAGGAGCGGGAGCAGGGCATCGTCCGCTACCTGCTGGGGCTGCAGACCGAGGACGGGTCGTGGCCGGTGTACTGGGGCGGCCCGGGCGATGTCAGTATCACCACGGAGGCCTACTTCGCCCTGAAGCTCGCCGGGGTCGACCCCGAACGGGACGAGATGAAGCGTGCGCGCGAGTTCATCCGTGACAAGGGCGGGGTGGGCGCGACGCGGATCTTCACAAAGCTCTGGCTGGCGCTATTCGGCCAGTTCGAGTGGTCGGCGCTGCCGGCGATGCCGCCGGAGTCGATCCTGATGCCGGTTTCCTCGCCCCTGAACATCTACATGTTCGCCTCGTGGGCGCGGGCCACGATCGTGGCCATCCTGGTGGTGTGGGCCTACCGGCCGGTCGTTCCCATCCCCGAGTACGCGCACGTCGACGAGCTCTACCTCGATCCCATGGACCGCCGTTCGATCCCCTTGCGGCGGGACCGGCAGCCCTTTACCTGGCGCAACGCCTTCCTCGCCATCGACCGGGTGCTGCACGCGCACGAGCGCCTTCCCTGGAAGCCGCTGCGCCAGTACGCCCTGAAGGAGTGCGAGCGCTGGATCATCGAGCACCAGGAGGCGGACGGGACGTGGGGGGTGATCCAGCCGCCCTCGGTCTACTCGCTCATCGCGCTGCGGGCGCACGGCTACTCCATGGACGACCCCGTGATGAAGAAGGGGCTCAACGGCTTCCTGGGCGACTTCGCCCTGCGGCGGGGCAATACCTTCTCGGTGCAGCCCTGCCTCTCGCCGGTCTGGGACACGGCCCTGGCCGTGACGGGGCTGCGCGAGGCGGGAGTGCCCGCCGATGACGAGGCGCTGGTGCAGGCGGGGCGCTGGATGCTCGCGCACGAGGTGCAGAGCCTGGGCGACTGGGCGCTCACCGTGCCCGGCATCGAGCCGGGCGGCTTTCCCTTCGAGTTCTCGAACGAGCTCTATCCGGACACGGATGACACGGCCGAGGTGCTCATCGCCCTGCGCCTGGTCGACGTGCGGGGCAAGGACGGGCCCTTCCATCGCGCCAAGCGCTGGCTGCGGGCGATGCAGTCGACGAACGGCGGCTGGGGCGCCTTCGACCGCGACAACAACGACGAGTTCGTCTCGCGCATCCCCTTCGCCGACTTCGGGGCCACGTTCGACCCGCCCACGGAGGACGTGACGGCGCACATCGTGGAGGCGTTCGCGCTCGAGGGGACGCCCCCGAGCGACGAGATGATCGAGCAGGCGCTCGGCTACCTCTGGGACACGCAGGAGCCGGACGGCTCGTGGTGGGGACGCTGGGGGGTGAACTACCTGTACGGGCTCGGGGCGGCCGTTCCCGCGCTTGTCGCAGCAGGCGTCGACCCCGCGGACCCGCGCCTGCAACGCGCGGTGCGCTGGCTCGAACACCACCAGCAGCCGGACGGGGGCTGGGGCGAGAGCTGCGCCACCTACGAGGACCCCTCGCTGCGGGGACAGGGGCCGAGCACGGCCTCGCAGACGGCGTGGGCGCTACTGGCGCTGCTGGCGCTGGAGCCACCGGACCATCCCGCGATCGTGCGCGGCATCGACTACCTGGTGCGCACGCAGACAGACGAGGGCGAGTGGCACGAGCCACATTTCACGGGGACGGGGTTCCCGCGAGACTTCATGTTGAAATACCACCTCTACTGCAACTACTGGCCACTGTGGGCGCTCGGCCGTTACCGGCGCCTGCGCGACGGGAACCCGATCCACCTGCCGGACACGGACCCGCTGGCATGACGGCCCAGACCGGCGACGGCCTGCGGCGGTGGCCGATCGAGCGGCCCACTACCCCGCGAGAGGCCTACCGCTGGTGCGAGCGCTACGCCCGCCAGCACGACGAGAACTTCACGGTCGTTTCGTTCCTGCTGCCGAAGAAGCTGCGGCGGCACTTCTTCGCCGTGTACGCCTTCTGTCGCTACACCGACGACCTGGGCGACGAGGCCGAGGGCGACCGCCTCGCGCTCCTGGATTCGTGGGAACAGGACCTGCACGACGCCGTCGCGGGCGACCCGCGGCGCCCGCTGCTGATCGCCCTGGCCCGCACGATCGAGCGCTGCGAGATTCCGCTCGACCCGTTCCTGCGCCTGATCGAGGCGAACCGGATGGACCAGCGGGTGTCGCGCTTCGCGACGTACGAGGACGTGCTCACCTACTGCAGCTACTCGGCCACGCCGGTCGGCCAGATGGTGCTGGCGGTGCTGGGCTACCGCGACGAGGAGCGCATCGCGCTCTCCGACCAGACCTGCATCGGGCTGCAGCTGGCGAACTTCTGGCAGGACGTGTCGGTGGACATCAAGAAGGGGCGCATCTACCTGCCCCTGGAGGACCTGGCGCGCTTCGGCGTCGACGAGCAGCAGATCGTCGACGGGCGCTTCGACGAGCGGTACCGGGAGCTGATGAAGTTCGAGGTGGCACGGGCGCGAGCCTGCTTCGCCGAGGGGAAGAAACTCGAAGCGCGGGTCTCGCGATCGGTGCGGACGGACATCCGCCTCTACCGCCTCGGCGGCGAGGCCATCCTGAACGCGATCGAGGCGGCCGGCTACGACACGCTGAGCGCCCGCCCGCGGGTGACCAAGGCCGTGAAAGCGCGGCTGGCGCTCGTGAACGGCGCTCGCATCGCGATAGGAATCTAGGAGACCAGGGGAGGGGCACGGCATGGCGTTTGATGTGCTGGCAGAGCTGGATGCTCATGCCGATGAGCGTTTCACACCGGAGGAGGCCTACGCCTGGTGCAAGGCCTACACGAAGGACCGCGCCTCCAACTTCTACTACGCCTTCACGATCCTGCCGGCGGAGAAGCGGAACGCCATCTACGCGGCCTACGCTTTCAGCGGGTACGTGGACGACATCGCCGACGAGCTAACCGACCGGTCGCGGCAGGAGGCCGAGATCGCGCTCGCCCGGGAGCGGCTGGAGGCGTGCTACGGGGGCACCCGCCAGGGGCCGCTGTTCATCGCGCTGGGCGACGCGGTGGACCGCTTCTCGATGCCGCAGCAGCACTTCGAGGAGCTGGTGAACGGTGTGGAGATGGACTTCACCATCAACCGCTACGAGACATGGGAGGACCTGCGGCAGTACTGCTACCGCGTGGCCTCGATGGTGGGGCACATCTGCGTGTCGATTTTCGGGGCGAAACCGCACCCGCGCGCCGAGGAGTTCGCGACGAGCATGGGCATCGGCCTGCAGATCGTGAACATCATGCGGGACGTGAAGGAGGACGCGGAGCGAGGCCGGGTCTACTTCCCGACAGAGGAGCTGAACGCGCACGGTCTGACGCCCGAGGACATCCTCTCCTGCACCTACGACGAGCGCTTCCGCTCGATGATGGCGGACCAGGGGGAGCGGGCGCATCGCTACTTCCGCCGCGGACGCCACCTGCTGCCGCTGCTCGACGTGCGCTCGCGGATGTGCGTGAACGTGCTGCAGGGCGTCTATTTCGAGCTGCTCCAGCGGATCGAGGAGCGGAACTACGACGTCCTCACGGAGCGGGTACGCCTGAGCGGACGCGAGAAGGCATCGGCGATCGCGCGCCTCTGGGGCTCGGCCGCCCTGCTGGGGCCGGCGCGATCGGGCTGACGCGGCACGACCATGAGGGTCGGCATAATCGGCGCGGGGCTGGCGGGGCTGGCCGCGGGGCTGGAGCTGGCCGACCGGGGCCACGACGTGGAGGTGCTCGAACGGCGTCCCTGGGCAGGGGGCGCGACCTACTCGTTCGACGACGATGAGACGGGAGACGAAGTCGACAACGGCCAGCACCTGTTCATGGAGTGCACGACCGCCTACCGCGCGTTCCTGGAGCGGCTCGGCACCCTCCACCTCACCTACCGGCAGGAGCGACTGCGGGTGCCCGTGTTCGACCAGGACGGGCGGCGCTCGGACCTGTGGGCCTCGAACCTCCCCCTGGGGCTGCACCTGGCGCCGGCGCTCCTGCGCTACGGGCACCTCTCGTGGCAGCAGAAGGCGGAGATCGTGCGGGCCATGTTGGCGCTCCAGTTCATGCCGGTGCACGAGCGCGGGCGGCTGGAGCACATCACCTTCGAGGAGTGGCTGCGGGAACGGGGCCAGTCGGCAGACACGATCCGGGAGTACTGGGACTTTCTCGTGATTCCGACGCTGAACTGCCGCGCACACCAGGCGAGCGCGAGCCAGGCGCTCTTCGTGCTGGAGGAGGGCTTCCAGAAGAGCCCTTCGGCGGCGGCCCTGGCGGTTCCCGCGGTGGGCCTCTCGAAGCTGCACGTGGAGCCGGCGATCGGGGCCATCGAGGCGCGGGGCGGCGCGGTCTCGAGACGCGCCGGGGTCGAGCGCATCGAGGTCGAGGAGGGGCGGGTCGCGGGACTCGTGCTGGGCGGAGATGATCGCCGCAACTTCGACGCCTACATCAGCGCGCTGGCGCCGTGGCGGCTGGCGCCGCTGCTGCCCGAGTCGGTGCGGAGCGAGGCGCCCTTCGCCGCGCTGGCCGCGTTCGAGCCCGCGCCAATCCTCAACCTCCACCTCTGGTTCGACCGCCCCGTGGCGGACTTCCATTTCGGGGCGTTCGTCCGCTCCGAAGTGCAGTGGGCGTTCAACCGCAGCCGCATCGGCGGCGAGGACGAAACCGACGGGCAGCGCCTGGTGCTCTCGATCAGCGCGCCGGGCGAGCTGTTCTCGCTGAGCCAGGAGGAGGTCTGCGAGCGGGTGCTGCCGCAGCTCCGCCGGGCGCTGCCGGCTGCACGCGAGGCGGAGCTGGTGCGCTACCGGGTGACGAAGGAGCCGGAGGCGACCTTCGTGCCGGCGCCGGGCCTCTCGCGGCCCGGAACCCGTACGCCTCTCCCGAACTTCTACCTGGCGGGCTCCTACACCAACACGGGGTGGCCCGCCACCATGGAATCGGCCGTTCGCAGCGGTCTCGTCGCGGCACGAGCAGTGGAGGCGGGCAGTGCATAGCCTTCGCGCCGTTCGCTCCGTATGCTGTGCCGCCAGTTCCCCGGAGGAATCACGATGGGTATCCCCCTTCGCCAGGCATTCGCCGTCAGCCGCTACCTGCTGAAACAGAAGCTGCTTCGCAAGGAGCGCTACCCCCTCGTGCTCATGCTGGAGCCGCTGTATCGCTGCAACCTCGAGTGCGAGGGCTGCGGGAAGATCCAGCATCCAGAAGAGATCCTGAACACGTACCTCTCCCCGGAGGAGTGCTGGGAAGCAGCCGACGAGTGCGGCGCGCCGGTGGTCTCCATCGCGGGCGGGGAGCCGCTCATTCACCCCCAGATCGACGAGATCGTGGGAGGGCTGATCGAGCGGAAGAAGTTCATCTACCTCTGCACGAACGCGATCCTGCTCGAGCGCTGGCTGCCGAAGCTGAAACCCTCGCCCTACCTCACGATCAGCGTGCACATGGACGGGCTGCGGGAGCAGCACGACAAGGCCGTGGACCGCGATGGCGTCTTCGACAAGGCGGTGAAGGCCATTCGCCTGGCGAAGGAGCAGGGCTACCGCGTGAGCACGAACACGACGGTCTTCAACGACAGCTCGCCCACGGAGATGGGCGACCTGTTCAACTTCCTGATGGACGACCTGAACGTGGACGGGATGATGGTCTCGCCGGGATACGACTACCCGAAGGCGCCGAACCAGAGCGTGTTCCTGAAGCGCCCGGAGATGATCTCGACGTTCAAGTCGATCCTGGATTCTCCCGACCGCCGCCGCTGGCGGTTCTTCCACACGCCGGTGTTCCTCGACTTCCTGCAGGGGAAGCGGGCGATGCAGTGCACCGCCTGGGGCAACCCGACGCGGAGCGTGCTGGGCTGGCAGCGTCCCTGCTACCTGATGAACGAGAGCTACGCCGAGAGCTTCGTCGAGCTGATCGAAGAGACGGAGTGGGAGCGCTACGGCTACGGGCGGGATGCGCGCTGCACGAACTGCATGGCGCATTGCGGCTACGAGGCGACGGCGGTGGGCGCGACCATGGCGAGTCCGCTCGAGGGCGTCCGCGCAGCGCTGGGCACGATGGGCGGCCGCGGTAGTTCGTGAGCCTGCTCATCGTGGCGCCCACGACGCGCGAGGCGCGCGCGATCGGGTCCGGGTGCCAGGTCACCGGCACAGGTGAGGCGGGCGAACGCGCCCTCGCGGAGCTGTTGCAGGAGCAGAAGCCGGACACGGTGCTCATCGCAGGACTCTGCGGCGGGCTCGACCCCTCGCTCCGGACCGGGGACCTGATCCTGGCGCGGGAAGTGCTCGACGAGGCGGGCGAGGGGCTTCAGCCGCCATCAACGACGTTGTCGAGCGTGCGTCGGGCGATGCGGAACGAAGGCTCGCGGTTCGTCTGTTCGAGGCTCGTGACGGTGGCGAAGCCGGTGGCGACGCGCGACGCGAAACGTGACCTCTGGAATGTCCACGGGGCGGCCGGGGCCGACATGGAGACCGCCGCCTTCGCGCGCGTGGCGACCGAGAACGGGGCGGACTGGATGGCGCTGCGGGCGATCATCGACCCCGCCGCGATGTCGCTGCCGGGGTCCCTGCATGACTGGGGCGGTGAAGCCGACTTCGGGACGGCGTTGCGGATGGCGCTGCGGCCCCAGGACTGGCTCGGGGGCGGGAGGCTGGCGCTGGCCCTGTGGCCGGCGCTGCGGGCGCTGCGCGCAGGCACGCCGATCGTGGCGCGCGTGGCCCGCGACACGGTCCCGCTCGGCGACGACCTGCTGGCCTGATGCCCGCCCCGCTCGTCGTCGTCATCACCGGGGCAAGCTCGGGCATCGGGCGGGCGACCGCCGTGCGCTTCGCGCGCGAGGGCGCGAGCGTGGTGCTGGCGGCGCGATCACAGGAACGGCTTCAGCGGCTGGCGGAACGACTCGAGGAGCGCTTCGGGGTGGAGACGCTGGCCCTGCGCTGCGACGTGCGCCGGAGCGAGGACGTGGAGGCCGTGGTGGGAGCGGCGATGGCGAGCTTCGGGCGCATCGACGTGCTCGTGAACAACGCCGGCTACGGGCTCTACGGCCGAGTCGAGGACACGCCGGAAGAGGCGTTCCGGGACCTGCTGGAGACCAACGTGCTGGGGACGCACCAGGCGATCCGCGCGGTTCTCCCCCACATGCGACGACAGCAGTCGGGGCACATCGTGAACGTCGGGTCGGTGGTGGGGAAGCGGAGCTGGCCGTATCACGGGGCGTACGCCGCCAGCAAGTTCGCGTTGACGGGCCTCACGCAGGCGCTGCGGGGGGAACTGGCGGGGTCGGGCGTGAGCGTGTCGCTGGTGCTGCCGGCGAGCACGGAGACGGAGTTCTTCGCGAACGCGCGCACGTACTCCCCCGAGTACGTTCCGGCGCCCCTCGGCCCCGTGCAGACCCCGGGCCAGGTGGCGCGGGCGATCGTGCGTTCGGTGGAACGTCCCTCGACGGAGGTGCACCTGCAGCCGCTGATGCGGATCGCACAGGCGCTCGGCGAGCTGTTCCCGGGCCTCACGGGATGGGCGAGCGAGCTCCACTACCGCTGGCTGCAGCGCTAGCGAGCCTGGCGCGGGTTCTGTGTCTCTGGCGGCGTGAGGGACAATCGTTAGATTCTGTATTGTTAGCCGGTGACAAACGATCCGGCGAGCGAAACCAACTCGATTCCGGGGGCGCGGCTGCTCCTTGAGCAGATGGTGCGGCTGAGCGACTACCAGCACCAATCCATTGATGAGTCACGGGTCAAGTCACGCGCGTATCTCAGTGTCGGAGCACTGGCCGTGGCGGCTGGCATCGCCTTCCTGGCCGTTCCGGACACGATAGCGGGGGCCGACACTGCAGTTCGGAACGGAGTGGTTGCCGGCGCAGCGTTGGCCCTGCTCTTGTTCGGGCTTTCAGCTGCTTGCGCGGTCAGAGCAGAGCGAGCCACGCGGCTCCCGGACGCCCCGAGTGGTGACTTCCTGGCCGCCCTTGTGAGTGACGAAGGGCAGGACTGGAGCGACGATCAGCTGGCGCTCTGGGCCGCGCTGGAGTACCTCGAGTCGGTCGTTCCAGCCGCCGACCAGACGGTCGACAAGATCGCACGCCTCGTTGACCGACAGCTTGTCTTCTTCCTGGTCGAGATAGGGGTACTCGGCGCTACGCTGATCGCGGCGCTGCTCGCCTAGTCGCGGCGGGGAGGGGGATACCCCTTCGTCGAAATGTGAGGCGGCTGGTCTGACGGGGGCGGAATGTTGGAGGGCCGCGGGACGCGCCTGGTCGGCTGGTCCGTAGAACCCCTTCGGTCCTCGCCGTTGCCTCCGCCCGTGCTCATGGCATCCATGATGCCGTTCCAGGGCCAACATCGCCAGCCCCCTCACGCGAAGGAGGGGCGGCCTGGCCGCCCCTCCGGTCGGATGCGGTGATGGGGCGGGGCGCTACTCCCGCGAGACCCAGTTCTCGAGCAGCGCGTGGAAGTGGCGGATCTTGGTCTCGCCGTAGTTCCCGAACTGCACGAACTCCTTCTTCGTCGCGTGCAGGCCGAGCTGCACACGGGGAAGGTTGTAGGTGTCCTGGTTGAAGACGCGGGCGAGCATTCCGAGCTCGGGCGCCTCGGTCCAGTCGTCGTCGACATCGATCCAGTGGATGGGAGCGGCGGGGGGCCGCTCGCCGTCCTGCGGGTAGGGCGCCAGGTAGAGGCACTCCATGATGCTCTCGTCGGGATTGTTCCCGTTGGGGCGGAAACGATAGACGATGCGGTTGAACGAGCCCCAGGGGTGGAAGTTGGGGAACAGCGTGAAGTAGATGCTGTCGTTCAACTCCGCGTCGGGGACGTTGTCCATGAGGTCGCCGAGGACGGGGCGCAGGCCCTCGCGCATGGCGGCAGCGCCGATCTCACGGACGGAAGCGCCGTTCGAGGGCGCGGCCGTCATCTGCTCCATACGCTTGTCCAGCTCTTCCGCGGCGCTCTCGGCCTCGACGTCGCCGTCGGGATCGTCGCCGGAGGCGCCGTTGCCGCGGCGGTTCTCCCAGTACTGGTCGTCGGTCTCGAGCTGCTTGCCCGCGAGCCACTGGCACATGTGCGGGTCGGCCTCGCCCAGCTCACCGCTGATCCAGGTGCCGCTCTCGCTGAAGAGGCCGGTGCGCCCATCGGGGGCGGTGACGAGGACGGTGCTGTCGGGCTGGGTGTCGTAGATGGCGTTGGTGAGGGGGTGCCGCATCTTGAAAGGACTGGTGTCCGGGAGCGGTTCCTCCTGGACAACGTTGGAGAGGTGGGGGCTGGGAACGCCGTTGGGCGTGATGGCGCGGGCGTAGTTCCCGAACACGTCGTACTTGGAGTTGGCGTCGCAGATGCCGGCCAGGATCTGGGGGTGGGTGGCGACGACGTGGTAGGCCTCCATGAAGGCTTCCTGCGCCACCTTCCAGTTACACCGCAACACCTTGGCGACGTGCGCCTCCTTGTAGCGCTTCTCGTAGGGAAGGAGGGTGAAGTGACTCTCCAGGTCGCCCACGAAGTCCTCGAAGGGCTCGGCGTCGGGATCGGGGTTGATGAAGACGAACCCGCCCCAGCGGGCGACCTTGACCTCGGGGAGCGTCTGCTCGTCCGGGTTCACGTAGGGGAAGTCCCACTGGCAGGGGATCTCCTTGAGGGAGCCATCGAGGTTCCAGGTCCAGCCGTGGAAGGCGCAGCGAAGGTCGCGGGCGCGCTTGCCGTCTTCCTGGCGGAGCAGGCGACCGCGGTGGAGGCAGGCGTTGTGGTAGGCCTTGAACTCCTCCTCGGCGACGCGCACGACGAGGTAGGAGAGGTCGGCAAGGTCGTAGACGAGGTAGTCGCCGACGTCGGGGATGTCGTCCTCGTGGCAGGCCATCTGCCAGACGCGCTTCCAGAGCTTCTCGATCTCGATGTCGTGCCATTCGCGCGAGGTATAGCGCTCGACGGGCACGAGGGTTGGCTGGCCCTCCTCGAGCGGGGAGTCGCGGAGCAGGTACTCAGGAACGGGGTGGCTGTCCTCGGCGAGGAGCTGGGTGTAGGGAACACCGGCGGAGCGGTTGGTACCGGTCAGGGTTTCAGTCATGGCGGGAGCCCTCGATTCGAGACCGTGATGGGGTCTGCGGTTTCGCGGCGGATCGTAGCAGAGCGCAGGCGGGAATTGGACCCGCCCGCGGTTCCTTCCGCATGGCGTAGGCTGGCGCGCACGCGGCCTGCTGGCCGCGACGCACGAAGAGAAGGAGGGGCACGATGCTCCTGGAAGGCAAGGTCGGGATCGTCACGGGCGTGGGGATGGGCATGGGGGAGGCGGTCGCGAGGCGCTGGGCGCGCGAGGGAGCGCGGGTGATCGGCACGGACGTGAACGACGAGGCCGGTCACGCAGCCGTCGAGGCGATCACGGCAGCAGGCGGGGAGGCGCACTACGTCCACGCCGATATCGCCAGCGAGAGTGACTGGCAGGCCGTCAGCGCCTACGCCGTCAACGAGCTCGGCGGGCTGAACATCATGCACAACAACGCCGCCGTCCACTTCTGGTTCGATTCCATCAACGACCCGATGGAGAAGTGGGACCAGATGATGGACATCAACCTGCGCGGCGTGCTGCTGGGCTGCCGCTACGGCATCCGCCACATGATCACGGCGGGCGGCGGCGCGATCGTGAATACGTCGTCGGTCTCGGCGCTCCACGGCGTGCCCCTGCAGGGGCTGTACGGCTCGACGAAGGCGGGCGTCATCAACCTGACGCGCTCACTGGCGCGGGCCTACGGCCCGGACGGCGTGCGCGTGAACGCAATCTGCCCGGGCACGATCGACACGCCCATGCTGCACACGGCGGCGGCGGAGGCGGCGGAGCTCTACCGCGACCAGGACGAGCCGGTCGGCGGTCGTGGCGGGAGCACGGGCCCGACGCTCGACGGCGGACGCCTGGGCACGCCGGACGAGATCGCGAACGCGGTCACGTTCCTCGTGTCGGACGAGGCGTCCTATATCAGCGGTGTCTGGTTGCCGGTCGACGGGGCGATGATGGCCTAGGCGCTGGCTTTTGCCGGTTCCTTGGCCCAGGCGAGGCCGCGGCGCACGAGCTCGTAGAAGACGGGAAGCTCCCAGGAGCCGCGCATGATCGGCGCCTCCTCCACGAGGGGCTGCATGTCCCACTTGCCGCAGGAATGGCCGAGGGTGAGGTAGAAGACGGCGCCCTCGCCCAGCTCGCGCACGTAGGCGATAAGGCGGGGGTCGTCGTCGGGCCAGTCGTTCTCGACGTAGCCGGCTTCGAACTTCCCGGTGAAGCGCGTCTCGAGGAGGGGCGTGAGGCCCTCCGAGTAGTCGCACAGATAGATCTCGTCGGAGGCTTCGAAGGGCTCGATGCCGGCGACGAGGGGGTGATCCGGGGCCGTCACCGTCACCTGGAAGGGCTGGGTGGGCGGGTGGGAGATGAAGCGGCTGCCGAGGGTCTCCATGAAGGTATCGCAGATGCGGGGCGCGATGATGCCCTCGGGGCCGAAGTCGAGGAGGGCGTTGGTGGCGTGCAGGGCTACCCAGCGCCCGCCACCCTCGACGAAGGCGCGCAGGGCCTCCTCTTCCTCGGGTTCGGGGCGCAGGTCGCAGGTGTAGGTCACGAGGATGTCGGCGGCGCGGACACCCTCGGTGTCGGCGAAGGACTCGGCGACGCGGACGCGCACGTCGTCGTCCTCGTGGAGCAGCTTCAGCAGCTCGAGGCGGGCGAAGTCGGTGTCGTGGAAGCGAGCGTTGGCGACGAGGTAGGCATCGATACGCGGCATGGCCGCGATGATACGCCCCCGCTACCCGGGGGTTTCCGAGGCGTCCACCTCCTGGACGAACTCCCAGAGGCAGCCGGAGGGGTCGCGCAGCTCGAAGGAGCGCAGGCCCCAGGGCTTGGTCTCGGGCAGGGCCTCGGGGCGCGCGCCGCGGGCGCACACTTCCCGGTGGAAGGCGTCGACATCGTCGACGGCGAGGTGCAGATGGAGGTTCTGCTCGTCGGGGGTGGAGCCGCCGACGTGCAGGAGAAGGCGGAACTCGCCTGCGCGAAGCATCCGGGCGCGGTCGGAGCGTGTCTCCACTTCGAAGCCCAGAAGGTCCACGTAGAAACCGGCGGCGCGGTCCAGGTCCTCGACGAAGAGGGTGGCGGAGTAGAGGCCCCGGATCGTCACCACTGCGGGCTTAGCCGATCACGCCCCGGTCGAAGAGGGCGGCGATCTCGTCCTCGGCGAAGTCGAGGTCGCCGAGGACTTCGCGGGTGTGCTGGCCGAGCATGGGGGCGACCTGCATAGGCACGTCGGAGCCAGAGAGCAGGGCGGGCATGCGCATCACCTTCACCGTCCCGAGCTCGGGGTGGTCCAGCTCCTCGACGAGGCCCCGCTCGGTGAGGTGGGGGTCGGTGAACAGCTCGTAAGTGTCGAAGGTGGCGGAGCAGGGGACTCCGGCGCTTCCGAGCTCCTTCATGGCCTCGTACTTGGTGCGATCGAGGGTCCACTCTTTGACGATGTCGTAGAACTCGGCGCCGTGCTCGAAGCGACCGCGCTGGGTCTCGAAACGGGGGTCGGCGACCAGCTCGGGCATCCCGATGGTCGTGCAGAAGGCGTCCCACTGGGCGGTGGTCACGACCATGACGAAGAGGTAGTCGTTCTGGCCGCCGCCCTTGCAGGGGTAGACGTCGGTGCCGGGGCCACGAGCGTTGCCGGTGCGCTCCTGCGGAGACTCGCCCCAGGTGCGCAGCCCGAGCGTGCGCATGAAGAGGGTGACGGCCTCCTGCATGGAGATCTCAATGAACTGGCCCTCGCCGGTGCGCTGCTTCTGGACGTAGGCGGCGGTGATGGAAAGGGCGAGCTGGGCGCCGGTGCCGGAGTCGCCGATGGTGGGGCCGGGTCGCGTGGGCGGGCCGGCGGCGTTGCCGGTGACGGAGAAGGTGCCGCCCGCGGCCTGCGCCACCCAGTCGTAGGAGGGGAAGCCGGAGTAGGGACCGCTCAGCCCGAAGCCCTTGAGGCGGGCGTAGATGATGGAGGGGTTGGCCTCCTTCATGACGTCGTAGGTGAGGTTGAGCTTCTCGATGACGCCGGGGCCGTAGTTCTCGACGAAGACATCGAAGTCGGGCGCCATGCGGAGGAGGAGGTCGCGCCCCTCCTCGGAGGCGAGGTCGATGACGATGCTGCGCTTGTTGCTGTTGTAGTTGAGGAAGTACTGGGGGAGGCCCGCGGCGGCTACCACGCCGCGGCCGGGGTCGCCGCGGGGCGACTCGATCTTGACGACGTCGGCGCCGAGCCAGCCGAGGAGTTGCGTGCAGGAAGTGCCGGCCTCGTACTGGGTCATGTCGAGCACGCGCATGCCATCAAGAGCGGGCATCCTGTCTCCTCCGGAGCGAGTGGCGCGATGATACTCCCCGGACCCCGGCGGGGGCGTGCGGAGAGCGTTGCCGAGGCGTGTCGTATGCTGGCGGCGTGGCGTCTGGACCAACGACGAACCGGCCAGATGAGGCCCCTGACGACGCGCTTGAGGCCCCCAACCTGCCCGACTTCCGCAAGCTCGCCCACGGCGACTTCAGCGCCGTCGACTGGCGCATCTTCTGGAGCCTCCTGCCCCTCGTCGTCTTCCTCGTCCTGAACTCGTTCTGGCCGGAGGACCTCTGGCGCACCCAGGTCGCGATCGTTGGCTCCTTCGCGGCGTCAACCTGGGTATTCGCGACAAACCGCGATAGCGGCGTCATCCGCTTCATCACCGTGCTCGGCTTCATCGTCGTCGCGGGGTCGGCAGTGGTGGGGCTGGCGGCGGACAGCGCCAAGGCGTTCGCGGCCCAGAACATCTACAGCGACTTCCTGGTGGCGGCGGTCTGCCTGGGCAGCATCGCCATCGGCAAGCCCCTCGTCGGAGCAGTCGCCCGCGAGAGCATCCCCGCCCTTCGCACGCTGATGGATCCGAAGCACCGGGTGTTCGTCATCCTGACGCTGGTGTTCATGACCTACAACATCGGGACGGGGATCTTCCGCATCTTCCTGCTGGGGGAGTTCTCGGCGAACGAGTACGTGATCGTGAGCCGGGTGACCTCGCCGATCAGCCTGGCCTTCTTCCTTGCCGCCTACTTCATGATCAAGCGGGCGGCGGGGCTGAGCCAGCAAGAATCGCCCACCTGACGGGGGCCGGACCGCGCCCGGCGCTGCGTACAATGTCGGCGTGGCGAAGCCGTTCCTGAAGTGGGCCGGGGGCAAGGGGAAGCTTGCCCCGCGCATCGCCGAGCGCGCGCCTGAGCGGATCGCGCGGTACCACGAACCCTTTCTCGGCGGCGGCGCCGTGTTCTTCGCGCTGCAAGAGCGCGGACTGGTGGGCGAGGCCTCGCTGGCCGACCGCAATGCCGACCTGATGGCCACGTACCTGGCCGTGCGGGACGATGTCGAGGGGGTCATCGGGGCGCTGGGTGAGCTGTCGAAGCAGTACCTCGCGAGGGAGCCCTCGCAGCGGGGGCTCTACTACTACGAGGTGCGGGACAGGCGGCGTCCGCGGACAGCGGCGAGGAAGGCGGCGCGCCTGCTCTTCCTGAACAAGACCTGCTACAACGGGCTCTACCGCGTCAACAGCAAGGGGCGCTTCAACGTGCCGCACGGGCGGTACGTACGGCCCGCCATCCTCGACGAGGGGCGGCTGCGCGAGGCCTCGGCCAGCCTGGCCGGGATCGAGCTGCGAGCGGAGGACTTCGCGGAGGCGTGCGGCCGAGCCAAGGCGGGGGACTTCGTGTATCTCGACCCGCCGTACCGGCCGTTGAGCGCCACGTCAGCGTTTACGAAGTACACGAGCGCGGACTTCGGGTTTGCGGACCAGGAACGCCTCCGCAACGCGTTCGACGAACTGACGAATCGTGGCGTGGCGGCACTGCTCTCGAATTCTTCACATCCAGACATCCACGAGCTGTACCGGGACTACGAGCAGGATCTCGTACCCATGGGGCGAGCGATCAACTCGAACGGGAAGGGGCGCGCCCCTATCGACGAGTTGCTGGTCAGCAATCTCTCGCTCGTGGAGGGCGGGGTTAGCGGCGCAGCTCCAGCCCGAAGTAGAGCCTGAGCCAGACTTCCAGGTCGTCGAACGCGATCGCCTTGCCGGTCGAGTCGAGGTAGGCCCGCATGTTCGCGGAGAAGCCGGGTCCTTCGTAGGCGACGATGCCGTCGATGGGCCAGCTTTCGATGTCGGCGATGACGGCGGGGAGCTTCTCCTGAGTCGTACCGGCGGTCTTCTGGTACTTGCACTCGATGCCGAGGCGCTGGCCGGTCTCGGGGTCGGTCAGGATGAGGTCGAGCCGTCGCCTCGAACCCCAGAGGCGGCGCCCCACGTATAGCTCCTTGTCGACCGTGAGGTCGAGGGCTTCGGCGAGTTCGGCGACCTGACCGCGGAACTGGGTTCCGGTCAGCGTCGATTCACCTCGGCCGGGCACGGTGTTCTAGCCCGCGGGGACGGGGGCGGCGAGGAACTCCGTGATGGCGGCGGCGTAGGCCTGCGGGTGCTCGACGAGGCCGGCGTGGGCGCCGGGGAGCTGCTGGTGCGTTCCGTTGGGGAGCGCCTCGGCGAGGGCGGCGGCGGCGGCAGGATCGACGAGGATGTCCTCCTCGCCGGAAAGGACGAGGGCGGGGTGCTCGATGGCCGCCAGCTTCGAGGTGGCGTCGTAGGCAAGGAAGGCCTGGGCCTGGCGGGCGTAGGCGTGGTCCTGGGCGGGATAAGGGTCGTTGGCGCCGCTCGCGATGGCCTGGTTGCGGCGCTGGGTATCGCCGAGCAGGTCGGGGGTGTAGAGCCAGGGGGCGGTGAGGGCGAACGCCTGCTCGCGGCTGAGGTTCGAGCGGCGGGCGTCGGCCCAGCCCTCGGTCACGACGGACTGGCGGCCGCCGGGGCGGGCGGAAGTCCCGATGAGGACGAGGTTCTCGACGCGGTCGGCGTTCTCGGCGGCGAGCTCGAGGGCGATGGCGCCGCCCATGCCGTAACCGGCCACGCTCGCCTTCTCGATATCGAGGCGGTCGAGGAGCTGGAGGGTGTCGTCGGCCATGCCGGCGATGGAGTAGGGCTTGTCGGGGGCGCTCGTTCGCCCCGCGCCGCGGTTATCGAAGGCGATGGCGCGGCGTCCGAGGGAGAGGGACCGGAGCTGCAGGGACCACAGCCCGGAGTGGCCGCCGAGTCCAGCGATCAGCAGAAGCGGCGGGCCGGAACCGGCCTCCTCGTAGTAGGCGACGACGTCCCGAAGCTGTACATGCGGCATGACGCGGCTAGCCTAGCGGGGCGGCTGGCTATTGGCTATTGCGGAGCGGCCGGCCCGACGAGGCCGCGGCGGTCGGCCTCCTCGATGATCTGGATGACGTTGGTGGCGGCGCCCTTGCGAATGCTGTCGGTGACGGCCCAGAGGGCGATGGCGCCGGGACGGGAGCTGTCGGCGCGGATGCGCCCCACGAGCACGTCGTCGTTGCCGGCGGCGTCGACGGGGGTGGGGTAGCGCTCGCCGCCGGGCTCATCGACGACGCGGACGCCGGGCATCGCTGCAATCGTTTCGCGCGCCTCGGCGGGGTCGACGGGGCGCTCGAACTCGGCCCAGATGGCCATGGCGTGGCCGAAGTAGGTGGGGACGCGCACGCAGGTCGCGCTCACGGCGAGGTCGGGTGCGTCGAGGATCTTGCGGGTCTCGTTCACCATCTTCGTCTCCTCCCTGGTGGAGGCGTCCTCGACGAAGTCGTCGACCTGCGGGACGGCGTTGAAGGCGATCTCGCGCTTCTGGGTGCCGGAGGGCTCGTGGCGACCGGCGAGGGCGGCGGTGGTTTCGCTGCGGAGTCCCTCAACGCCAGCGGCGCCGGCCCCGGCAACCGCCTGGTAGGTGCTGACGACGATGCGGCGGAGGGGGTTGTCGCTATGGATGGGGTAGAGCGCCATCACCATGGGGGTGGTGGTGCAGTTGGGCTGGCTGATGATGCCGCTGTGCGAGGCCATCGCGCCGGCGTTGACCTCGGGGATAACGAGGGGAACGGCGGGGTCCATGCGGAAGGCGCTGGAGTCGTCGATGACGAAGGCGCCACGGTCGCGGGCGAGGGGGGCGTACTGGCGGGAGGCGTCGCCGGAGGCGGAGAGGAAGACGATCTCGTCGTCGCCGGAGAAGGACTCGGGGGAGGTCTCCTCGATGGTGATGGTGGAGCCGCGAAACTCGACGGTGGAGCCGGCGGAGCGCCGGGTGGCGAGGAGGCGCAGGCGCCCGACGGGGACGTCACGCTCATCGAGGATCTTGAGGAACTCGCGGCCGACGATTCCCGCGCCACCGACGACCGTGATGGCGTAGGGCTTCATGGAAGGCATGGTAGCGTACGGCCCCGTACCGACTATGGAGGAGGCAGGCGTGGACGTGGAAGAGAAGCGGTTCGAGGCGCAGCCCGCGATCGTGATCCGGACGGCCGCCCGTCAGCAGGATATGGGGCCCGCGATGAGCGAGCTGTTCCCCGCGGTCCTGGCGTTCGTGCTGCAGAGTGCGGCGGAGCCCGCGGGACCGCCCTTCTGCCGCTATCTCTCGATGGGGGGCGAGGAGTGGGAGTTCGAGTGCGGGATGGCGGTCACAGATCCGGTGGCGGGGGAGGGACGGGTGGAGGCGACGGAACTGCCGGGCGGGGACGTGGTCACGACGATGCACGTGGGGCCGTACGAGACGCTGGGGCAGTCGTGGGGGGCGCTTGAGGGCTGGATGCAGGAGAACGGGAGGGTTCCGGGGGGCGCGCCGTGGGAGGTCTACTGGACCGACCCGGGCGAGGTACCGGACCCGGCGGAGTGGCGCACGGAACTGGTGATGCCACTCGGGTCGGAGGGGTAGGGGGAAGGGCTACTCGACGACGGCGGGCTCGCCGGGCTCGGGCTGTGGGTCGAGCTCGACGGCGGGAGCCTCGATAGCCTTGGGCTGGGGTTCCATGTGCTCAAGGCCGGCGATGCTAAAACCGAGGTCACCCAGCTCGCAGAGGAAGCTGCAGTAGGTGAGACGGAGGGAGCTGGTCGACTTGGAAGGCACGTATCGAAGCTCGCAGCGGATGCAGCGGAGCATCTCCTCGCTGTCCGGACCGAAGGCCGGGGCGGGGGGGGAGTCGGGGCCAGATGCATCAACCATCGCAAGGACCATGCTAACGCTTCCCGGAGCGACCGCAAGCAGAAGCGACTCAATCTAGACGGTTTCTTGAAGGGGCTCGCCGGGGCTGGTAGCCTCGTAGGGCTACGACCCATTCACGCAGCAGGCCTTGGAGGGAGGCAATGCAGCGCCCGCAGTTTCTCAGCCGCGCTACCACTCACCCCCTGCCCTGGTACCTCGACGTGCGCCGCCTTGGCATCGCCAGCGTGGAGATGTTCGGGACCGTGGGGGCGCTGTTCATCTATTTCTTCGTGCGCGGCGGGCGGCCCGACGACATCGAGTCGTCGCTGACGCGGGGGCTCCAGATCATCGATCTCGAGCAGCGGCTGGGAATCTTCACGGAACTGCAGTGGCAGAAGGCCTTCCTTCCCTACGACCTCCTGATGGATATCGCGAACCAGGTGTACGCGTGGGGGCACTACCCCGTGCTCGCGGCGATCGGGACGTGGCTGGCGATCAAGAACCCCTCCCGCTTCCGCTTCATCCGGAATGTGATGCTGCTCTCGGGCGTGGTGGGTATCGCGGCCTACTGGCTGCTGCCGACGGCGCCGCCACGGCTGATTCACCTCTCGGGCATCGACTTCGGATTCGTGGATACGGTGCACGGGAGCGCGGACGTGGTATACCTGCAGCCGGCGCCCTTCGTGAACGACTTCGCGGCGCTGCCGAGCTTCCACTTCGGGTGGATCGCCCTGGCCTCGGCCGCCATCTGGGTGAACACGACCAATCCCTTCCTGCGGGCGTTCGCGGTGGCGATGTCGGTCGTGATGTGGTGGGCGATCGTAGTGACAGGGAACCACTTCTTCATCGACATGGTGCTGGGCGGGCTGGTCGTGGCCGTGTCCTGGGTGGCGGTGGCGTACCTGGACCGGATCGGGGTGAGCGCGCGCCTGACCGACCTGCTCTTCGCGGGACTGCGGCGAATGCGCCACTGGGTGGTCGCCCGCTTGCGCCCGCGCCTTCCCGATCGCCTGCGCCTGCGGCGGCGCCTCCCCGCCCGCCTGCGCTCGCGCCTCCCGGACGCCCTGGCGTAGCCTGCCCCTCGTGCCCGAACTTGATCGCGGAGACTGGTCGCTCGCGTACGACGTCGCGGGAGCGGCGGAAGCGCCCGTCGCGCTCCTGCTGCACGACAGCCCGGACGATCGGCGCGTGTGGCGCGCACTCGCTACGGACATGGTGGAGGACTTCCGCACGATCGCGCCGGACTTACGGGGCTTCGGCGAGAGCGGCCGGCCTCCCGACCCCGAGGCGTCGCCGGCGATGGGGGACTACGCGGACGACCTCAGCGCCCTGCTCGACGGCGAGGGAGTCGATACCTTCGCCGTCATCGGCGCGGGGTTCGGGGCGGAGGTGGCGCTGGAGCTGGCGCTGGGGGCGCCGGAACGGGTGGACCTCGTCGTGTTGAGCGGGGCGCTGCCCGCCGCCGACCACCCCTCGTACACCGAGGATCTGCGCGCCTACCAGGAGCAGGTCGCGGAGCGGGCACGGCTCGCAGGGCGATTCGGGATGGGGCGTGCCGGGGTGAACGCGGCCACCGCCATCGAGGGAACGTACCTGCGAGACTCCACGCGACAGCGCTACGGTCGCGTGGATGCGGACGCCTTCGCGGCAGCGCACGAGGCGTGCGCGAGCCGTGGCGACCTGCTGGCGCGGCTGGCCTCCCTTTCCGTTCCCGCGCTCGTCGTGGCGGGGGAGGACGACCCGCTCCTGCCGGCAGCGAGGCTGCTGGCGGACACGCTCCCACAGGGCCAGTTGCGCACCATCGAGGGTTGCGGGCGGGGAGCGCCGTTCGTCGCTCCTCGGGCATTCGAGGGGGCGCTGGGGGCCTTCTTCGGGGACGTGCGGGCGGGCGAAGCGCAGGGCTGACCGTGAGTGCCGGGAGGGTGGGGGCTGCTATACTCGCTTCCGCTCCCTACGACTCACCCAAGGGGTTGCCACCGCATGAAGCGCATTCTCGCCCTCCTCGTTCTCCTCGCCGTCGCCGCCTCGGTTGTGGTTGTAATGCGCCGGAGCGCCGGCGTCGACGACTTTCTTGATGAGGACCTCGACTAGCTGAGCGACGCGCCGGAATTCCCCACCGAGCCCCTGGCAGGCACCACCGCCGACCCCGTCGTCACGGGATACGGCGCCGTCAGCGCGCACGGCAGCGGCATCGAGCCGCTGTGGGCGGCGCTGGCGGTGGGCCGGTCACCGGCGACTGACTGGTCCCCGGACGACGGTCCCGAGACGTTCCGCGCTGGGCCGATTCCCGACGACTACCGGCCCCACCCACGCATCCCCCGCAACCTCGCGCACTTCCTCGACCGTGGCTCGATGATCGGCCTCGACGCCGCCCTGCAGGCCGTGGAGGCGGCGGGGCTGACAGCGGGCATCGCCGACTCCCGCCGCTTCGCCGTGGCGGACGGGCTCGCCTTCCGGGCGCCGGGCCAGGCGACCCTGTTCGTGCCGTACGGGCAGCTCGTGGCGCGCACGCTCGGGGTACGAGGGACGGTGGCGGGGCTGGCCGGGGCGGAGGCGAGCGGGCTGGCGGCGATCTCGGAGGCGGCGGCCATCGTCGCGCGGGGGGAGGCGGACGTGGTGGTGGCGGGTGCGGCGCAGGCGCTGCAGGCTCCCGTGCTCGCGCACCTGGCCCAGCAAGGGGCGATCGCACCGGAGGACGCGCACCCGCTCGACGCGCATCCCGACGGCTGCACTCCGGCCGAGGGCGCGGCCTACGTGGTCGTCGAGGCGGAGGCGCACGCGCAAGCGCGCGGCGCGACGGTGCACGCGCGCATCGCGGCGGCAACGCGAACCTTCGACCCGCTGGCGGAGCCGCTCGACCCGAGCGACCCGGCGGAAGCGGGACGGGCAATGCAGGCGGTGCTGGGGGCGGCGGGCTACCTGCAGAACCAGGTCGACCATGTGGCGTTGTGCGCGGATGGCCGCGCGACCCGCGACGCCTCCGACGCGGTGGGGCTGACGCGCACCTTCGGGCGGCACGTGTACTACGCGAGCGTGACGGCGCCGGCGGGAGCGCTCGGGCAGACGCTGGCGGCGAGCGGTCCGCTGGCGCTGGTATACGCGCTGGAGGCGATGCGCCGGCAGCAGGTGGCTCCCGCAGCGGGCTTCCGGGAGCCTCCGGAGCGCTCGGACCTGAGCGTGGTGCGGGAGACGCGCGACGAGCGCCTCGACTGTGTGCTGGTGACCTCGCTGGGGCTGGGCGGTTCGAACGCGAGCGTGCTGCTGCAGCGGTAGGCGCGAGCCGATTCCTTCCGCGTTCGGCGGGCCGCCGGTACGATGCGGCCAGTGGAGATCAGCTGGCTCGGGCGCACCTGTTTCCGTCTTCGCGGCCGCGAGGGCGCCGTCCTGACCGACCCGGTGGCGGCTTCGACGGGCTACAGCCTGGGACGCACGACCGCCGAGATCGTGACGCTGAGCCGCAGCGACGACCCGGCCATCAGCAACCACGACGGCGTACACGGGGACCCGCGGGTCTTCAAGGCGCCGGGCGAGTACGAAGTGCGTGGCATCCTCGTGACGGGCATCCCCATACCGCGCGAGGACGGGCGGACGATGGCCTTCGCCTGCGAGATCGACGGGGTCAACATCGTCCACCTGGGGTTGCCGGACACGCCGCCCGATGCCTCCGTGCTGGAGCACTTCGAGAACGTGGACGTGCTGCTGATGCCGGTGGGCGGCGGCGGGTCGCTGTCAGCCTCGGAAGCGGCGGACCTGATGCAGCGCATCGACCCCAACATCGCGGTGCCGATGAACTACAGGACGGACCTCGACAGCATGCACCTCGACCCCATCGACCGGTTCCTGAGCGAGGCGGGGGCGACGCCGGAGCCGCGACCGCGCCTGTCGGTGACGCGGGGATCGATCCCGAGCGAACTGACGGTCGAGGTCCTGAAGCCGCGCGGCAGCTAACCGCCGCCCTCTCTCCCTACCTGTCGGAGACGAGCGCGCCGTAGGCCGCGGGAACGCGGTCGCGCAGGGCGTGGGTGCCAGGGGCCATGTCCTTCCAGCGGGCGTTGGCGCGGTTGACCTGTGCCGCCATGGCCACGCCAGTGTCGCCCGGGACGGCCGTGAGGGGCGCGCCGGTGGGAGCGGTGATCGTGCCGCCACCGGTCCAGGCGGCGGCAGTGTAGACGCGGTTCTCGTCGCTGCGGGTGCGGGCGAGGCGCTCGTTCATGGGGTGGTCGCCGAAGTTGGGCCAGGCGAGCACGTCGGCGCCCTCGAGGGCAAGGCAGCGCCCGACCTCGGGGGCGAGTCCCTCGTCGCCGCAGAGCAAGCCGACGTTGCCGGCTGCGGTGGGGGTGACGGGCGGGGTCGACTCGCCGAGGTCGATGCCGCGGCCGTGGGTGGCGCGGTGCTCGACGGTCTCGTCCGGGGTCACGAGGACGGCGGCCTGCTCCATCGTGCAGCCGCTGGTGGCGACGGCGAAGGCGAGGGAGCCGCCGTTCGCGCGAACGGCCTTCTCGATGGCGGGCATGGCCGCCTGCCAGCCCTCGCTGCCAGCGCTGCCGCCGAACACGGCGAGGTCGCAGTCCTGGGCGCGGAGCGCCTCGTAGCGCGAGATGAGGGCGCTCGTATCGAAGAGGTCGTCCGAGCCGGGGACGACGGCGATGCGCCGGTTCTCCTCGGCGGGAACCATCGCCTCTTCGAGCAGGGCCTTCGCGGGGGAGTCCTCCCACGGCTCGGTCAGGCGGCGGTAGAGGCTGGGGCGGCGGGGAACGGTGGCGGCGGGCGCGGCGGCGGGGTCGATGGTGTAGGTGACGACGGTGTCGCCGGTGCTAGGCGCGGCCACGCGGGTCGCACCCTGGGGGTCGATGACGCAGGAGCGGCCGGCGTAGATGAGGGTCTCGTCCTCGGGCCCCCACTTGTCCGCGGCCGCCACCCAGACGCCGTTCTCGAAGGCGCGGGCGGGCATCAGGTACTCGCACTGGGTGGTGCTGAGCTGCTCAACGGCGCTGGCCCAGGAGACCCAGGCGGTCAGGTCGAGGATGACCTCGGCGCCGTTGACGGCGAGGGAGCGCGCGATCTCGGGCTGGCGACCGTCGGCGCAGATGAGGACGCCGAAGCGGGCGAAGCCGGCATCGAAGACGGGAAAGGCGTCGCCGCGCCGGAACCAGAAGTTATCGAAGTGCCAGAGGAAGCCCTTGTCGTAGCGTCCGACCGTGGCGCCGGTGGGGTCGAAGATGACGCCGCTGTTGGTGAGGGAGCCGTTGTCGTGGGGGACGGCCATGCCGGCGGCGAGCCAGTAGCCGTGCTCGCGCGCCTTCGCGCCGAAGAGGGCGGCCACCTCCGCGAAGGGGCGAACGCCGGGGCGGGCGTAGGGGTCGGAGTCGCGGACGTAGTAGGCGGGGTAGGCGCACTCGGGGAGGGCGACGAGTTGCGCGCCCGCGTTGCCGGCCTCATCGAGGGCGCGGAGGAGGCCCTGGAGGTTCTCCTCGGCGTCTTCGAGGTTGAAGGCGCGGACCTGGCAGCAGGCGACGGTGAAGGGTTCCACGGGAGGCTCCAGTCCTACTTTCGCGCGCACTCAGGGACGTTGCTAGGATCGATCCCGGAGAGGTGTCCGAGTGGCTTATGGTACCGTTCTCGAAAAGCGGTGTGCAGCAATGCACCGGGAGTTCGAATCTCCCCCTCTCCGCCAGCCAGCCTGATTTCCCTCGGTTTCTTCCCCCTGCGAGCCCGTCCCAGCGACCCTCGGGCAGGGCATGAAGTGCTCCCCTCGCGGCGAAGACCGGAGGGGAGGCGCAACGTGGGTCGGGTTCAGGAAAGCATCCGTGCGCGGACGGCGTCGATGGTGGCGGGAGCAAGGCCGAGGGAGCCCATGTAGCCGGCGGCGGAGCCCCAGCGGCTGCGGATGAAGTCGAGCGTGAGCTCCATGTCGCGGGGCGGCGCGGCCATCATCTTGCGGCCCGTCTCGATGCTGATGCCGTACTCCTTGAAGCGATCCAGGCGCTCCTCGACGATTGGCTCCAGCTCCGTCGTCGAGAGGGCGTAGTCCTCAATGATGTGCTCGTCCGGTACGCCAGCGAGGTCGAGCAGGAGGGCCGCCGCCACGCCCGTGCGGTCCTTGCCGGCGGCGCAGTGGAAGAGCACCGGGCCGGAAACCGTGGCGATGGTTTCGAAGAGGGTGCGGAAGGCCCTGCCACCCTCGGTCAGGAACTGCCGGTAGGTGGCCGCGTACCCCGGGAAGCTCTCCACGCGGGCGAGTGCGCCAGGGGAAGCGTCGGTCTGGAACACGGGCGCCTTGATGACGTTGATGTCGGACGCGCTCAAGTCGGGCGTGGGGTACCGCTCATGCTCCACGTCGGAGCGGAAGTCGACCACGACCCTGACCCCGAGGGCAGCGAGGGCAACCTGCCCGGCGGCGGTCAGCTCGTGAAGGCTGCCGCTGCGGAAGAGGTCGGTGGCGGTGGTCTTCTGGCCGCCAGCCGTCGGGTGGCCTCCCAGGTGGCGGACGTTGTGGGCAATTTCGAGGGGGATCTTGCGGTCGGTGGTTTCTCGTTCAGTCGTTGCGTTTGTCACGCTCTGCATGTTGGAGGCCCGCTGTGATCGGCGCGTGAACGGGGGGTTACTCACCGGGCATCGTCGCGTCGGGGTGGGCGTCGTAGCGGGCGAGGTAGGGCTTGAGGTCGAGTACGGGGGTGCCGTCGATGGCGTCGAGGCCGCGGACGCGCAGGACCGTTCCCTCAACGCCGAGGAGGGGAACAGCGGCGACGCCGAGGTGGTTGGGACGGAGCTGGCTGCGGGTGGCGAAGATGCCCGTGTCGACGCCCTCGACGGTGACCGATTCCGGCTTCTCCGGAGCGTCGGCGGCGAGGTCCATGTAGAAGACGACGATGACGTGGCTGTAGTCGTCGAGACCGCGCAGGCGTCCGGCGTGACCGGGCAGCAGATCGATGTGGCTCTCGACCTTCTCCCAGCCGTGGGGGCGGGGCTTGCCGACGTCGTTCCGCACCCAGCCGATGGCCTCGAGCGTCACCTGTTCCGGCGGGGCCGGGCGGTCGAACTTGCGGAAGCGATCGAGCAGTCCCATGGGGTGTCGTCAGGCGTTCGCGGGGGTGGGATCTGGTGGTGGGGAGGGCATGATGATGTCGCGGTTCGGGGGGCGGAAAGGCGCCGCCAGTATAGGCGGGAAAGGACCCTTCCGATCGCTCGAAAAGCTGGCGGTTAACACCCTTCTCGTGATAAAATGCACAGGAATCCTAACAATACCCGCGGTCGAGTTCCGGGCGCCCGCGGACCCACCCACCACAAGGCAGCGTATGGCGATCGAAGAGGCGACCCCGAGCACCTACACAGCAGCCAATATCCAGGTGCTGGAGGGTCTCGAAGCGGTCCGCCGCCGGCCCGGCATGTACATCGGGACGACCGATAAGTCCGGGCTCCACCACCTCGTCAAGGAGCTCGTCGACAACGCCGTCGATGAGGCGATGGCGGGCTTCTGCGACCTCGTCGAGGTCACGTTCCACGAGGACGGATGGTGCACGGTCAGCGACAACGGCCGTGGCATTCCGGTGGGCGTCCAGAAGCAGACGGGGAAGACCGCGGTGGAGACGGTGATGACCGTGCTCCATGCGGGCGGGAAGTTCGGCGGGGGCGGCTACAAGGTCTCGGGCGGCCTGCACGGCGTGGGCGCGAGCGTGGTGAACGCGCTTGCCGAAGAGATGTGGGTCGAGGTGGTGCCAGACCCCGAGGCGCAGGGCAAGCGGACCGCGGGCAAGGTGTACCGGCAGGACTACTCGAGGGGCGAGGCGCAGAACAAGCTGGCGCCCAAGCCCCTGAAGAACGGCCGCGGCTACGGCACGACCATCTCGTTCAAGCCGGACGAGGAGGTATTCGACTCGACCTCGTTCGACTTCGCGATCGAGGCGGACCGCCTGCGCCAGTACGCCTACCTGACGAAGGGCACGTGGTTCCGCCTCTACGACGAGCGCGACGACCGCGAGGTGAACTACTACTTCGAGGGCGGCATCCAGAGCTTCGTGCGACACGTGAATCGCGACCGCGCGGTGCTGAACCAGGATCCCGTGTACGTCGAGCGCGAGATCGAGGGGAGCCTGATCGAGTGCGCGATCCAGTACAACGACGGCTTCAACGAGTCGGTTTACACGTTCGCGAACGGCATCAACACGATCGACGGCGGGGCGCACCTGACCGGCTTCCGCAGCGCCCTGACGCGCGTCCTGAACGACTACGCGCGCAAAGCGAAGGTGCTGAAGGAAGGCGACGCCAACCTGGGCGGGGAGGACGTGCGGGAGGGGCTGGTGGCGGTGGTCTCGGTGAAGCTGCCGGAGCCGCAGTTCGAGGGCCAGACAAAGACGCGCCTCGGGAACGCCGAGGTTTCCGCGCATGTGCAGAGCGCTCTGGGTGAGGCGCTGACGCAGTACCTGGAGGAGAACCCCTCGGACGCGCGCCGCGTGATCGAGAAGGGCATGACGGCCGCCCGCGCGCGGGAGGCGGCGCGCAAGGCGCGGGATCTCGTGCACCGCAAGAGCGCGCTGGAGAGCGGCAACCTCCCGGGGAAGCTGGCGGACTGCTCGAGTCGCGACCCGGAGGAGTCGGAGATCTTCATCGTCGAGGGTGACAGCGCGGGCGGCTCAGCGAAGCAGGGCCGCGACCGTCACACGCAGGCGATCCTGCCGCTGCGGGGGAAGATCCTGAACGTGGAGAAGGCGTTCCCGGAGAAGATGCTCGGGCACGAGGCCATCCGCCTCATCATCTCGGCGCTGGGCACGGGCATCCGGGACACGTTCGACATCACGAAGCTGCGCTACCACAAGGTCATCATCATGACCGACGCGGACGTGGACGGAGCGCACATCCGCACGCTGCTGCTGACGTTCTTCTTCCGGAACATGGTCGAGCTGATCGAGAACGGGAACCTCTACATCGCGCAGCCGCCGCTCTACCGGCTGCAGCAAGGCAAGACCACGCACTACTTCTTCTCCGACCCGGAGTTGAAGGCGTTCCAGAGGGGCAAGAAGCAGAAGGGCAACGTGCAGCGCTTCAAGGGTCTGGGCGAGATGAACGCGGACCAGCTCTGGGAGACGGCCCTGAAGCCGGACTCGCGCATCCTCATGCAGGTGACGATCGAGGACGCAGCCGCCGCCGACCGCATCTTCGCAGAGCTCATGGGCGAGGACGTCAGCCACCGCCGCCGCTTCATCCAGACGCACGCGAAGGACGTCCAGAACCTCGATGTCTAGCGGGGAAGCGTCCCCTGGGGACGGCCCAAGCGGGCCGTTCGTACCGCCTGACACACTGGATTTCCTGTTCGAGTACACCCGTGAGGCGCCGCAACGACAGCTTGCAGCCATGAATGCCCTGGACACCAAGGCCTTCGCGCTTTTCTCCGCGAGTGCGGTGGTCGTCGGCCTCGCCGGACTGGGAATCTGGGGAAGGCAGGACGTGCCCCCTGGCGCCGGAATCCTGCTTGTCGCAGCCGTCGTGGCTTTCGTCGTTGGCGCCTTCGCGATGCTGGACTGCGTACGGCTCCGGCGCCATCGATCGTCAGATCACGCCGACGTTCTCTGGCAGGACTACTGGGACCTCGAAGTCGCAGACATCAAGCATGCGCTCGTCGAGGACATCGCGGAGTCGTCTGAGCACAACGAACGGGTGATTAGGGCCAAGACTCGTTCGCTAGGCTGGGCGCTCGTGGCAGCCATAGCGGAGACATCGCTCGTCGGCACTAGTCTCGCGTGGTCGAGTCTCGCATAGGGCCAATACCCTGCTGCCCGTAGTCCGGAGGCAGCGGGCGCTTCGGCTGCGGGGGCGGCGGACGCTGCCCTTCCCTGGTACTGGGTTTGTCGCTGCTCATGGATCCAGTGTAGCGCAGCGGGCTGCCGGGTGGCGGGAGTGCATGGGAGTCGAACCCACCCCTCGCCGCGCTGGCGACGAGGCGACCGTTTTGAAGACGGCGAGGACCACCGGGCCCTATCCACTCCCCCGGACGGCCATCCTACCGCGCCACGCAAGTGGCGCCCCGACCCCGTCTAGACGTACGGCAGGACCTTCTCCGCGAAGAGGCGGGCGGGCTCGCGCGTGTCGCGGCCGAAGAACTCGACAACGAACATGTCGCAGCCGGCGGCCTGGTTGGCCGCGATCTGGTCGCGGATGCGCTCGGGGCTACCGGAGAGGGCGAGGGGGCCGGTGGGGTCGCCAAGGTGGCCGCCGAAGATCTTCTGGGCGCGCTCGATCATGGGGGCGGCGGAGGCCTCGTCCGGGGCGATGGTCACGAGTGTCTGCTGGCTGACCCTGATCTCGTCGGGGTCGCGGCCGATGTCGGCACAGTGCTCGCGCAGAACCTCGACCTTGCGGGCGAGGTTCGAGTGGTGCCCGGCAAGGTTGTTGTAGATGCCGGCGTGTTGGGCGGCGATGCGCAGGGTGACGCGCTCGCCGGCGCCGCCGATGAGGATCGGTGGGGTGCGGGGCGGTTTCGGCTCGCAGACGAGGTTCTCGACGCGCACATGCTTCCCCTCGTAGGTAACGGGCTCCTCTTCGCTCCACATGCGCTTGAGCAGGACGACCGTTTCCTCAAGCTGGCGCAGTCGCTCGCGGGTGGAGAGGAAGGGCATGCCGAAGTCGGTGAACTCGCGTTCCATCCAGCCGCCGCCGAGGCCGGGGATGACGCGGCCGCCCGCGATCTCGTCCGCCGTGGCGATGACCTTGCCGAGGTGGGCGGGGTTGCGCATGCCGGCGGGCGTGACGAGCGTGCCGATCTCGACGCGGTCGGTTACGGCGGCGAGGGCAGCCACGGCGCTCCACGCCTCGAGGATGGGGATCTGGGGAGACTGCGGCCCGTAGAGGTGATCGTTTACCCAGATGGAGTCGAAGCCGAGGGACTCGAACTCGAGGGCGGCGGCGCTCGCCTCCTGCCAGGTGCGCTTGATCTGGGGCACGTTCACGCCGAAGTGGGGCTTGCCGTTGGCTGCCATCGGGTTCCCTTCCTGCCGCGGGGGCCGCGACCGGCGCATTCTACGGGCCGTCCGGAGCGGGTCCGTGTTGGGGCGCGGCGATACAATCGGAATCGATGGTGGAATTGGCAAGCTACCTGTTCTGGACCGGCCTCGCATTGGCCGCGATCGCCTCGCTGACCTACGTCGCGCACGTGGCCAGCGCCTCGCTCTCGCTGAGGCGGCTGAGCGCACAGACCTCGGCGGGGACCGTGACGGTCTCGGGCGCCACGGGCACGCCCAATGCCGGCATCGGACGGCTCGCGACGACGTTCGCGGCGCTGACGGCGACGGCGCTCACTATCTCGCTGATCGCGCGCTGGATCGCAGTCGAGCACGCGCCGCTCTCGAACCTGTACGAGTACACGGTGGCGCTGGCGTGGGGCATCTCCGTCGCATGGCTGGCGTTCGAGCGGACGGCGGGGGCGCGGCGCTTCGGGGTGGTGGCGCTCCCGATCGTGACGGCTGCGCTGGGCATCGCCACGCTCTTCCCGGACGAGGTCATCCCCCTCATTCCCGCCCTCCAGAACGGCCCTCTGCTCACGCTGCACGTGAGCGTGGTGATGGTGTCGTACGCGGTGCTGACGGTGGCGTTCAGCGCGGCGGTCATCTACCTGGTACAGGGCGGCGAGGGTCGGCGGCGGTTCGCCCCGCTGCCGGGCGGCGAGGCGGCGGGCGACCTCGCGCATCGCGCCGTACTGGTGGGGTTCCCGCTCCTGGCGCTGGGCATCGCGCTGGGGGCGTGGTGGGCAAACAGCGCCTGGGGTCGCTACTGGGGCTGGGACCCGAAGGAGACGAGCGCGCTGGTAGTGCTGCTGGCGCTGGCGGCCTACTTCCACGCGCGGGCGGGGGAGGGGTCGGTGGCGGGAGCGCCGATCATCCGCTGGATCATCCCGAGGCGGTTCCAGCGAAGCTGGCGTCCGGACCCGATGTGGTGGCTGGTGGCGATGTGGGCGCTGCTGCTGTTCACCTATTTCGGCGTGAACCTCTGGATCACGGGTCTGCACAGCTACGCGGGGGTGTAGGGGCGGGGGTCAGGCGCTCTCGGGTTCGGAAGCGGGCTCCCGACGACTCTCGACGCGCAGCCGCCAGACGGCGCCGGCGAGGATGGCGAGGTTGAAGGCGTAGGCGGCGGCAAGGGTCGCGATGAGCCAGGTTTCGGTTAGCAGAAAGGCTCGGCGCCACTCGAACGCGGCTATGGCCCACGGAGTCGCCACTCCGCACATCGCCAGGCCGATCAAGGCAACCCCACCCAGCAGGTGCCCCATGCCGACGGGGTGCAGAGCGCCTTCGTCGGACATGCCCCTGTTCAGAACCGACCAGAGGAGAGCGACAAGCGGGACACCGGCCACCGCGACCAGGAGCGGACCGTAGAGCGTGGCTGTGCCCACGGAGCTGACTCCAAGGAGCGCAACGGCGACGAGGTGTCCGGGAGAATCGGATGCTGCGTTCAGGAGGTTCCTCCGAACCAGCAGGAAGGCCAGCACCGCAACGGGGACGGCCAGGCCGATCCCCAGGGGGATCAGATCGTTGAGGCGGGCCTTCCAACCAAAGTACGCCTCTGCCTTGGCGGCTGAGATAGCGTACGGAGCCGTGGCGATGGCCAGCATGAGGGCAAGGAGCGCAAGGCAGGCAACCACCTGGACGTTCCGGATGTCCTCACGACCGTGCACCGGGGTCCGCCTCAGGCCTTCCAACAGCACCACAAGTGGTACCGCGAAGGAGACTGCAAGGGCCACCAGCCCAGGCGTGTACGAGTTCAGCCTGCCGAAGTAAACATGGTCAGGCGTCTGGGCATCAAAGATCCCCCGGGCCAGTGCGTGGGTGAGCCGATTGGATTCGTCGAGAGGCGCGAGGTTGTATCCATCGGCCCACTCGAAGCTGGCGATCAGGGTGACCATGTTCGGGGAGAGGGCAGTCGCCATGCCGAGTCCGAGGAGACCGGCCACCACGAGGAGCTGTCCGAACGTGAAGCCTGCCTTGTGTTTGCCGGACCGCATCATCCAGCCCGCGACCGCCAGGGTTCCCAGCGCGAGGGCAAGGGCACCGACGCCAACGAGGATCGGGCCAGCAGTGGAAGGACCATCCTCAAGCGCCTCCGCGATTGTCATCCACGCCGCAGCAGGACCACAAAGGGTGAGAAACAGCGTGAGGTTGACCACGGCCGTCACAGCGAGCGCCTGGGGAAAGGTGATGAGTCTCATGAGCGTTCGCTCGCTTCCTCGTCAGCCGAGGAGGTCCTTCTCGCGGCCACGGCCAGAACGACTCCCTGGATAACGAAGGCGACCGTGAGGATGGCCAGCAGCAAGCCATAGGCGGGGTTTTGCTCCGTCCACAGGGAGAGCGTGTTGATGGCCGGCGGGGTGAAGACGCCAAGGATCATGAAGTTGGCGAGTACGGCGGCTATCAAGAGGTGTCTTGTCGTCACAGTCGCGGGAGCCGGTCGCGGGTCGGCAGCCCGAGCCAACGCACCACAGAGGAGGCAAGCGAGCGGCACGCCCAGCCCGACCATCAACAGGGCCCCGGAGTGGGCCCCTGCAGAAGCACAGGCAGCGAGCCCCAGGAGCGCGGCAAGGACGGGAATCCAGGCCGCGTCCCGTGGGATTTTCCGCCCGCGCCTCCAGGCGAGCAGCAACACAAGCGCGGCCACGGGCACCGCGTATCCCGCCACCAGGGTCGAGTATTCGGCGATGTACTCGCCGAAGCGGTAGCTGTTGTAGTAGGAGTCCTTGAGTGCAACGTCGAACGTGAGGTAGGGACCGGCTCCGCAGCCGATGAACAGTGCGAAGAGTGCGCTCGCCACGGCGACCGTGCCCCGCCCCGGAGCACGAGCGGTCTGATCCCCGAGTCGTGCTTCCTTCCACCCGATCGCGAACCCGATCGCGAGTACAAGGAGGGGAACCACCAGTGAGATTATCTGCACGGCCAGCGCCCCGTCGTATGACGGGGGCGGCCCGAACCCGCTCACTCGGACCGCGCGCAGCGGCAACACCTGGGAGAGGTTGCGGGCCAATTCGCCGTACCGGTGCTGAATGGCGGCTTCATCGGGGGTGATCCATCCGCCCAACCACTCTGCCGTCGCCAGCATCAAGAAGGTCTGGGAGGAGGAGGCCGTCACAACAAGGAGGCCAAGCAATCCGGTGGCCACAAGGAGCTGCGAGCGGGTCAAGGGAGGGGCGCCATCCCCGGCTCCCAGTCCACGGATGCCCGCGACCATCGCCCCGAGCGCGATCGCAACGGTGAGCGCCAGGGCGAGGACGGGGGCGACGATGGAAGGCCCGCCGCCCGCAGCCTCACCGACGGCGATCCCGGCGGTCACTTCCCAGGCCACCACCAGCACGAACGTGAGGCCAACAAGGCCCACCGCGAGGAGCGCCTGGCCGAAGGTGATGGACCTCATGAGCGGGTGAAACCTAAACCCGTATCTGGTTGACCAGCACGCCAGGAGGACACGCCGGCACGCTACCAGAGCGTGGGGGGAATTACGCCATCCCCCCAGCCCCGGGAAGGGGTGGGAAGGGGCGGGACTGCTCGTAGGCGCGGGAGGCGCGCAGGACGAGGTCGTCGCGGTGGCGGGGGGCGACGATCTGGAGGCCGCAGGGGAGGCCGGCGTCGGTGAGGCCGGCGGGGACGGAGGCGGCGGGGTGGCCCGTGAAGTTGAAGGGGTAGGTGAAGGCGATGGCGTTCGCCCGCTCGCCCTCGATCTCGCGGGGGATGGGACCGGCGGGGGCGAACGCCTCCGTCGGGAGGGTGGGCGTGAGGAGGAGGTCGTACCGCTCGAAGAGGCGCGCCGTCCAGGAGATGAGCTCGCCGCGGCGGCGCAGGAACTCCTGGAAGTCCGAAGGGCCGACTTCGAGGGCGCGGTCGAGCTGGCGGATGTAGCGCGCCGTGAACTCGTCGTGGCGGGTCGAGAAGTTGTCCCACTCCTGCCCCAGCGACTGGAAGGCGGAGACGCGGGCCCACCAGCCGCCCATCTCGGGAATCTCGTCGCGGTTCTCCTCGACCTCGTGGCCCATGCCGGCGAAGGCCTCGGCGGCGGCGCGGACCTCGCGGAGGACGTCGCGCTGAACGCGGGTCACGCCGAGGGTCTCGTTGAAGGCGATACGCAGCTTGGGGAGGGGCTCCTCCAGCGTGTCCGTATAGGAGACGTCGGGCGGGGGGAGGGACTCGGGGTCCTCGGGGTGGGGTCCGGCGACGACATCAAGGTAGATGGCGGCGTCGCGGACGCAGCGGGTGAGGGGCCCGTAGCAGCTGATGCTGAGCCAGGTGGGCATGGGCCGGGGGGCGATGGGGGTGCGTCCCTGCGAGGGCTTGAGCCCGTAGAGGCCGGTGTAGCAGGCGGGGATGCGGATGGAGCCGCCGCCGTCGCTGGCGGTGGCGAGGGGAACCATGCCGGAGGCGAGCGCGGCGGAGGAGCCGCCGCTGGAGCCGCCGGGGGTGCGTTCGAGGTTCCAGGGGTTGAGCGTCGAGCCGAAGAGCTCGTTATCGGTGAAGGGGATGTGGCCGAATTCGGGCGTGTTCGTCTTGCCCACGACGATGGCGCCGGCGGCCCTGAGCCGGGCGACGTGTGCGTCGTCGAAGTCAACGCGGTTGTCGCGGTAGAGGCGGGAGCCCCTGGTGGTGACGAAGCCAGCGGCGTTCTCGAGGTCCTTCACGCCCAGGGGGAGGCCGGCGAGCGGTCCCACCTCCTCGCCGGCGGCGAGCCGGGCGGCGACCGCCTCGGCCTGCCGCATGGCGCCCTCGGCATCGACCTCGACGAAGGCGTTGAGGGTGGGGTTGCGCTCCTCGATGCGCCCGAGTGAGCGCTCCATGAGGTCGACGGGGGAGAGCTCGCGGGACCGGATGAGCGCGGCCAGCTCGTGCGCCGGTGCGAAGTCGAGGTCCAGATCTGGCACGCGGTCAGCCGCCCTGCATGTTGATGCGCAGCTCGACGGCGTCGCCATCGGCGATGGGGGTGTCGAGCTGGGACTGGACATCGTTGATGACGGCGAGGACGGCTTCCTGATCGCGCTCGTTGAAACCCTCGTCCTCGAGGATGGCGGACGCCGTGAGGCCCTCGCGCCAGTCGAGCTCGAGCATCTCGATCTTGGACTTCGAGAGGTTCTGGAGGGTTGGGAAGAGCTTCACCGTGACCGCCATGTGCGCCTCCGGGGGCGCATTCTACGGCGTGGGGGCTCCCCTCCGTGGCCCGTTCGCGGGGGGCTGGGCTACGATTGCGGGACCATGCTGGTGCTCGCGATCGAGTCATCCTGCGACGAAACGGCCGCCGCCCTGATCGAGAACGGCACGACGGTCCATAGCTCGATCGTCGCGAGCCAGGTGGACCTGCACGCGAAGTACGGGGGGATCGTGCCGGAAGTCGCGAGCCGGGAGCACCTGCGCCAGATCACGCCGGTCGTGCGCGAGGCGCTCTCGGAAGCGGATTGCACGCTCGACGACATCGACGCGGTGTGCGCGACGCGGGGGCCGGGACTGGCGGGGGCGCTGCTCGTGGGCTACAGCACAGCCAAGGCGATCGCCTTCGGGCGGGACCTCCCCTTCCTCGGGGTGAATCACCTGGAGGGGCACGTGTACGCGAACTGGCTGGTGGAGGGTGAGCCGCCGTCCTTCCCGGCGCTCTGCCTCGTGGTCTCGGGAGGGCACACGGACCTGATCCTGATGCGGGAGCACGGCCAGTACGAGCGGCTCGGGGGCACGCTCGACGACGCCGCGGGCGAGGCGTTCGACAAGTCGGGACGGCTGCTCGGCCTGCCCTTTCCGGGCGGTCCGGCGATCGCGAAGCTGGCCGCGACGGCGGGCGCCTCGGCCCTGCGACTGCCCCGGGCGTGGCTGCGAGGCACCTGCGACTTCAGCTTCAGCGGGCTGAAGACGGCGGTGCTACACGCGGTGCGCGAGGAGCGCGTCTCGCCGGCGGAGATTGCGTGGGAGTTCCAGGAGTCGGTGGCGGACGTGCTGGCGGGGAAGGTCTCGCGACTGGCGCGGGAGCTGGACGTGGCGGAGGTGCTGCTGGCGGGGGGTGTGGCCGCGAACGGACGGCTGCGGGAGGAGATGCAGGCGCGCAGCCCGGTGCCGGTGCGCATCCCGCCGCCGTCGCTCTGCACGGACAACGCGGCGATGATCGGGGCCGTCGGGGGGCACCGGCTGGCGCTCGGCCAGCGCAGCGAACTGGACGAGGACATCTTCAGCGCGAACGACTGGGCGCGGGTGTAGGGGCCAATTGGCTCCCGATCAACCGCCCGCGAGTGGGAACGAGGTGGGCTGCCGATGGCATGGTTCCTGAGTGTCATCCTGGCCGGCCTCGTGTGCCTGGTTCTGTACCTCATTGGGTGGATGCGCTGGAGGGAGTGGGGAGCCAGCAGTTCCCAGGGCAGGATCGGGGGGTTCGTGGCCATCCTGGCCATCGCCGTCTTCCTGGGATGGGCCGGGGGCCACACCGCCTATGCCGGCCTCAAGAGGGTAGAAGACGGTCACGTCGCGGTTGTCTACCAGTGGGGCGAAGTCACTGGGATGAAGGGTGACGGGCTCCAGTTCATCGCCCCCTGGCAGCAGATCCGCACGGAGAGCACCGGCGTGCAGGAACACACGTTCACCCACGTAAGCGGCTTCTCGGCGGAAGTCCGGGATGTCATCGCGTCCGTCACGGTGGACTACCGTGTCGATCGGGAGATCGTGCTGCGGCTGTACCGGGAAGTAGGGTCCGACTGGTTCAACATCCTCGTGGAACCGCGGGTCAGACAGTACTTCAAGGCAGAGGTTGTGCTGTACGACGCGGACGAGGTCGTGGCCAACGCCGAGGAGATAGAGGGCCGGGTGCGCGATGCGCTGGTGGCGGACATGGAACACTTCGGTGTCGCCGTGGAGGGGCTGGAGATCAGCGATTGGACGGTCTGGGACAGGTAAGCGGCCGGAAGGGGGCGGCTAACGGCTAAGGCCCCGCCGCCGTACACTCTTCGCTAGCCACCAGCGTCCCGGGAGTAGTCATGGTCTGGTTTGTCAGTGTCGCCATCGCCCTCATTCTCTGCGGCGTCGCCTTCCTGTTTGGACGGGCGATGCGCAGCGAGGCTGAGCCAGGTAGTCCCGAATCCGATCGCGGACTGATCGTGATCGTGCTCGCCATCATCGTGTTCGTCCTCTGGGTGGGGGCGCACACAGCACTCTCGGCGCTCAAGCAGGTCGAGGCCGGCAGCGTAGCCGTGGTGTACCAGTTCGGTGAGATCGTCGGGAGCCGCGGTGAGGGTCTGCAATTCATCGCCCCCTGGCAGCAGGTGCGAACCGAGAGCATCAAGGTCCAGAGGGCGCGCTTCGACAACGTGAGCGGCTTCTCGAAGGAGACCCAGGACGTCATCATCTCGGCCACCGTGAACTACCGGGTGGACCCGGCCGCGGTTGAGGACCTCTACCGCGAAGTTGGCCCCAACTGGTTCGACATTCTTGTCGAGCCGCGCATCAACCAGTTCTTCAAGGCCGAGACCGTGAAGTACAACACGGTGGACATCGCCCCCAACCGCGAGACCATCCGCAACGACGTGAAGAACGAATTGGCCAAGGATCTCCAGGAGTACTCCGTTACGGTGGAGGATCTGCTCATCGACAACATCGACTTCACGGACCAGTTCAAGGCGTCGATCGAAGAGAAACAGATCGCAACCCAGAATGCCCTGAGGGAGCAGGAGCGAGTCGCCCAGAGGGAGGCGGAGGCGCTCCAGCGTGTGGCGGAGGCCCAGGGTCTGGCCGATGCGGAAGTGGCGCGGGCGAATGGTGAGGCAGAGGCGAGGGTCGTGCGCGCAACAGCGCAGGCCGAGGCCAACCGCCTTCTCAATGAGTCCCTGACTCCGCTGGTCATCCAGTTCCTCGCGGTCGACAAGCTCTCCCCGAACGTCCAGATTGCGCTCATTCCTTCGGGCCAGGGCATCATCATCGACCCGGCGTCGCTGCTCTCGGGCATCGCACCCGGCGACGAGGACGGGACCACCTTCACGACGACGGGGTCGTCAACCGCCGGGGCAGGCACGGGGGACGGAAACTAGCGGGAGCCCCCGTAACCTAGTCGCGCAGGGTCTTGAGGCTCAGCACGTAGGTCGTGACGCCGACGCCGACGGCGGCGAGGATGGCGTTGAGCCAGACCGGCGACGGCGCAAGCAGCCAGGCCGACAGCGCGAGGCCGATCCAGAGCATGGAGATGGTCACGGCCTTCGTGCCGGGCGTGGCGCCGCGGCGCTCGCTGTAGTCGCGCAGGTAGCGCCCGAAGAGGCGGTTGGTCATGAGCCAGGTGTGGGCGCGCTCTGAGCCGCGGGCGTAGCAGGCGGCGGCGAGCAGGAAGAAGATCGTGTGGGGCAGCAGGGGCAGGACGACGCCCAGCGCGCCGATCGCCACGAACAGCGTGCCCAGGCCGATCCAGAGCGCGCGCATCGGAGCCGATGCCGCGACAGGTGGCCGGCTCGCCGGCTGAGAACCTGCCAATTCTGCCAATTGGCTTCCAACCTTAGATTCTGAGAGTTGCGATGGGAGTATAGCGCATCGCGAATGGGCCGCGGACTAGCGCTTTGGGCGGCGCCAGCGGGTCCAATCGAAGGGCTCGATGCCGCTCTCGGTGAGCTGCCAGATGGAGGCTTCGGCGCGGCCGTCCTCGATGTCGAGGAAGCCGATCGTGCCGAGCTGGGTGTTGAGGTTGTGGGGGTAGGTGGGCGAGCCGGGGTTCACGCAGAGGACGTCGCCCACCTGGTCGACGGCCTCGACGTGGGAGTGGCCGTAGACGACGACGTCGAGGTCGGTGCGGCCGAAGTAGCGCTCCATGGCGCGCTCGACGGTGAGGTGGGGCGGCATCTCGGGGACGGGCATGTCGTGCACGAGGCCGACGGTGACGCCATCGAAGTCGAGGGCCCATGCCTCCTGGAGGAGGGGGTGCTCCGGCTGCACGGGACGGCCGCCGGAGCCGTCCTCGCCGTTGCCGCGGGCGGCCCAGAGGGGGGCAATCTCGGCCAGCTGGTCGAGGAGCCAGACCTCGTGGATATCGCCGCCGTGGAGGATGGCGTCTACGCCGCGGAAGGCGTCGAAGGCCTGGGGCCAGAGCTCGGCGCGCGACTCCGGGATATGGGTGTCCGAGATCAGGCCGATACGCACCGGGGGAGTCTACCGCGAGGGGCCCAGGGTGGCTCGCCTTGAAATAGAACGTACGTTCTGATAGCCTCGAACTATGTCCAGTCACCCCGTCCTCCAGCCAACACTCCTCGGGAACGAGGGGCCCTCCTTCGACCCGTCGTTCGCGGGCCTGCGACGCACTGAGCTCGCGTACGAGTCGTGGATCGACCAGGCGCAGGGTTTCCTGACGGGCCACCAGGGCGTGTTCGATGCGCTGCGCGACGACACGCGCTGGCACGGCCATCAGCGCGTGATGTACGACCGCATGGTCGACGTGCCCCGCCTGACAGCGTCCATCCCGCGGGACGGGCCGGGGCACCCGGTCATCCGCGAGATTGCGGACGCGCTGGGCGAGCGCTACGGCGCGACCTTCGACCTGGTGGCGCTGGCGCTCTACCGGGACGGGCGCGACAGCGTGGCGTGGCACCGGGACAGGGCGCGCCGGGAACGGCGGGGCCGGGCGCTGGTGGCGACGCTCTCGCTGGGGGAGTCGCGGCGATTCCTCGTGCGTCCGCACGGGGGCGGCCCCTCGACGGCGTTCTCGGCGGGGTGGGGTGACCTGCTGGTCATGGGCGGGGCCTGCCAGCTGCACTGGGAGCACTGCGTGCCGAAGGCGCAGCAGGCGGGGCCGCGGATCAGCGTGATGTTCCGGAGCAGCGCGGACTTCGTGCGCTTCTAGAACCCCTGCCCCTGGACGCCCTCCAGCCCCATGAGGGCCGCGATCTCGCCCTGGTGCGAGGCGACGTGCCAGACCCCAAGGGTGCCGAACACCCACAGCTTCGGTCGCGGCGTCGGGCCGAAGGGCACTTCGGCCTGCAACTCCTCGTCGGGAGCCGACTCGAGGTAGCCGTCGACAGTGGCGCGGACGGCGGCGGCGTATTCGCGCAGCGGGCCCAACTCGAAGCTGAGGGCGGTGGTGTACTCCTGGGAGATCACGGGGCTCTCGGGAAGCTCGAACCCGACCCGCTCGCCCACGCCGCTCGTGTGGTAGACGGGCTCCCAGCCCATGAGGCCGCGGACGAGAATCAGGTCCTGAGTCATGACGGTGTGGGCGTAGGTAGCGCCGATCGGATTCGTGAGCGAGCCCTCGACCGTCTTCGTCAGCAGCTCAGGAGGGCAGCGTTCGATTGCCGCCTCGAGGTTGTCCTGGGCCAACTCGTACTGGCTGCGAAGCAGCTCCCGCTCATCCATACCGTGCCTCCTGGGCTCATGTCGTATTACGTGGGCGGCCAAGTGTGAAGCGTGGCGCGCCGGGCCGCCACCACCGCCGCGTCCGGCGCTACTCTGCGCCGGCGACTTCGATGACGAGCGTCTCGGGGCCGTGGATGCCGCGGACGATGCGCTTCTCGATGTCGGCGGTGCGGCTGGCGCCGGTCAGGATGAGGGCGTCGCCGGCGGCGGCGAGCGCGGGCGCGAGCTCCTGGGGATAGCGCACGACGGTGCCCTCGTCGACCTCGACGACGATGCGGCGAGCGTCCATGAGGGGGGCGCGGGCGGCGGCGTCTCCGGTCAGGAGCACGCTGCCGGTGGAGGCGACGGCAGCGGTGGCGCGCACGCGCCGGTCGCCCTCGCGGGCTTCGGCGGTACCGGTGACCTCTCCGCCGACGACGGCGGCGCGTTCGCGGAAGTGCGCCACGACGTCCTCCGGCACCGGGGGCGGGGCCGGTTCGGGCTCCGGCTCGATGGTGTGGAGCGGGATGAGCATGTCGGGGTCGCGCGAGGGCTCGGCGGCGGGGATGGGCCGGGGGTCGGCGACTGGCAATCCGGGGAGGGCGCCTCCCGCGCGCAGGCCGAGGCGGGCGAGCCAGCTGGAGACGCGGCCCTGCGGTCCGGCGAAGGCGGCCATCCAGGACTTCCAAGTCATGCGCTCGATCACGGAGGGGCCGTTCTCCGCCCCGGCGGCGCGCAGGTCGAGCAGCATGCGGTGGAGGGGGATGCCCACGGGGCAGACCTCGGAGCAGCGCCCGCAGAGGCTCGAGGCGGAGGGGAGGTCGGCGTGGCGGCCGTCGCGCCAGAGCAGGGGAGAGACGACCGCCCCGATGGGGCCCATATAGGGCGAGCCGTAGGCGAGCCCTCCGGCGGCGGTGTAGACGGGGCAGGCGTTCATGCAGGCGCCGCAGCGGATGCAGCGCAGGACGTCGCGATATCGCTCGTCGGCGAGGATGTCGGAGCGGCCGTTATCGACGACGACGAGATGGCGTTCCTGTCCCTCCCCGGGGGCGCCGAGGAAGTGGGTGTAGGCAGTCAGGGGCTGGGCGGTGGCGCTGGGCGCGAGCACCTGGAGGACGGCCAGCGCGGCCTCCTCGTCGGCGACCACCTTCTCCAGGCCGGTGATGGCGATGTGCAGCCGGGGGCGGCTCACGCCAAGGGAGACGTTGCCCTCGTTCTCGACAATGACGATGCGGCCGCTGTTGGCGACGACGGCGTTGGCGCCGGTGATGCCCGCGTCCACGTCGGCGAAGAAGTCGGCGACGACGTCGCGGACAGCGCGGGAGAGGCGCACGGGGTCGTCGTCGGGGACATCGGCGCCGGCGCCGGCAAGGAGGTCGCGGATGCGGGCGCGGTTGAGGTGGAGGGCGGGCGCGGTGATGTGGCTCGGGCCGCGGCCCTCGATGTCGACGATGTACTCGCCGATGTCCGTTTCGAGCACCTCGCGTCCGCGGGTGCGCAGGGCGTGCGTGAGCCCCACCTCCTCGGCAACCATCGACTTGGACTTGGCGATGCGGCGGGCATCGCCGAGGAGGCCGAGGACGAGGGCGGTGGCTTCCTCCTCGGTGGCGGCGCGGTGGTAACCGATGCCCTGGCGGGCGCAGGACTCGCGGAGCTGCTCGTGCAACTCGTCGAGGTGGTCGACGGCGTAGGCGCGCGCCCGCTCGGCGCGGGCTCGCGCGTCGGAGGGGCTGGCGGCGGCGAGCTGATCGCGGCTGTCATCCACGAGCTTGCGCAGGATTGGGGAAAGCGTGGCCGCCGGCGGCCCCGCCTCGATCTCGGATCGCGCCCGCGCGCGGAAGCCGCTCATGCCAGAGCCCTGTCGAGGAGCTCTGCGAGCGTCCAGGTTTCGAGGGGCTGCTCGGTTGCGCGAGCGGTCGCCTCGAGGTGGGCGAGGCAGGAGAGATCGCCGGAGACGAGCACGCGCACGCCGCGAGAGGCGACATCGGCGAGCTTCGCTTCGGCCATGGCCACGGACACCTCGGGCTCCTTGAGGGTGAAGGCGCCGCCGAAGCCGCAGCACTCGGCCTCGTAGGCGAGGCGGCGGACATCGAGCCCCTCGATCTGCTCGAGGAGGCCGACGGCGCCCTCGGTCAGCCCCAGCTCGCGGCGCCCGTGACAGGAGTCGTGGTAGGCGACGGCCCCGGGGAGGCGAAGGGCGAGCTCCGCGACATTCGGATGCGCGGCGACGTAGGCGCCGAACTCGATGAAGCGGTCGCTCATGCGCTTGATGCTCTCGCCGCGGGGTCCCGCCCAGAGGCCGGGGAGGTAGTGCTGGACCATGCTCGTGCAGGAGCCGGAGGGAATGACGATGGTCTCGTGGCCGCGGGCGGCGCGGAGGAGGGCGCGGCCGACGCTCCTGGCCTCGGAGCGGTAGCCGCTGTTGAAAGCGGGCTGGCCGCAGCAGGGGCCCACGATCGTCGAAACCTCATCGCCAAGGCGTTCGAGCACGCGCCGCGCATGGCGCCCGTCTTCGGGGCGCAGGGCGGCCATGTAACAGGGCACGAACAGCGCGACTCTGCCCATTCGTTCACGCTACCGGCCCGCGGGGCGCTGCCGCAAGCGACCCATGCCCTGGTGTCATGGCGCGGGCTGCGCCCGTGCCCTACCGTAGAAGCATGCCCATGCGCGGAATGCGGGTCGCCTCCATCAGGGGAATCGACATCGAGGTGCACGCCTCCTGGTTCCTGATCCTGGGGGTCATCACGTACCTCCTCGCGGTGGGGTTCTTTCCCGACCGGTACGAGGGAGCGACGGCGACCTACTGGCTCATGGGGGCGGCGGCGGCGGTGTTCGTGTTCGCCACGGTGCTGCTGCACGAACTGGCCCACGCGGCGGTCGCCATCCGGCGGGGGGTGCCAGTGCCACGCATCACGGTCTTCATCTTCGGCGGCGTCTCCCACCTCTCGCGGCAGCCGCGGACGGCGGGCGAGGAGTTCTTCATCGCAGCGGCGGGCCCCGCCGCAAGCCTGGTCCTGGCCGGCATCATCTTCGGCGTAGCGGTGCTGCTGCGGGGCGCGAGCGCGCCGTTCGAGGCGATGTTCCAGTACGTGGCGTTCGTCAACCTGCTGCTGGCCGCATTCAACCTCCTTCCAGGCTTCCCCCTCGATGGCGGGCGCGTCCTGCGGGCGATCGCGTGGAAGCGGACGCGCAGCTTCCGCAAGGCGACGCGGATCGCGGCGGGGACGGGCGAGATGCTGGGCTGGGCTGTGATCGCAGCCGGGGTGGTCTTCCTGTTCATGCAGGAGTGGGCGCCCGGCATCTGGGCAGTGGTCATCGGCTGGTTCCTGCTGAGCGCCGCCCGGAGCGAAGGGAACAGCATCCGCATGGACACGGTGCTCAACCGGCTGCACGCCCGCGACCTGATGGACCGCACCTTCATCGAGGTCACGCCGGGCACGTCGATCCAGCAGGTCGTGGACGAGCACATGATCGGGCAGGGCGAGCGCGCGGTCGTCGTCGCGAACGACGACTCCGTGGTCGGCATCGTGACGGTGAGCGACCTGGGACGCGTTCCCCGGGCGGAGTGGGGAGCAACCCCCGCCCAGCGCATCATGACGCCGCGCGCGCACGTCGCGACGGTCGCGGCGGATGCTCCGGCGGCGGACGTGATGCCGCTCCTGGCGCAACGCCATCTGAGCCACGTACCAGTCATCGAGGACGGCCGGATGATTGGGATCATCGCGCGACGGGAGTTCCTCGACCGCCTCCAGATCGCGGAGGAGCTGGCACCAGAGGAGAGCGCTGAGCACGACCCGGAGCCCCCGCCTATCCGGACACCGGGCGGCGACGACCCCAACTCGCCCTAGGCGCGCAGCTCGCGGTCAGTTCCCGGCGGCAGCCGGGAAGGGGCGGCGGACCCACTCGGTCCAGACGGCCCAGGCCAGCTTGTCGGAGCCATCGCTGAAGCGCAGGCCAACGTCGTTGAGCACGGCGGCGCCGCCCTGGCGGCTCTGGACGGGGTCGCGTTCGGCGACCCAGACGACGGCGCTGAAGCCGTTCGCCTCGGCATCCTGCAACAGGCGTCCGAGGAACTGCTCCTGCTCGCGCTCGGAGCCGACCCAGGAGTGTCCCTCGATGGTGGCAGAGGCGTAGCCGGCCTCGGTAATCAGGATCTCGCCCGGGAAGCGGGCCCGTATCTGGGCGTAGTAGTCCTCGGGGATCTCGCGCACGAGCTCGATGGAGGAGGAGAGGTAGGGGTAGGTGGAGATGCCGAGGGCGTCGATGCGCCGTCCGAAGGCTTCGATCGCCTCCCACTGGGGCGGGTGGGACTGCGTGAGCCTGCCGAGGAGGTCCTCCAGCTGGAAGGTGGGGAACACCCTGGTCCCGGGCCGGATCTCCTTCACGGCGTCGTAGACCCGGCGGTAGGCCTCGAGGAAACCGCGGAACTGCTCGGGAGAGCGGGCGCGGAGCATGTTGATCTCGACTCCGACGGCCAGGTAGCGGGGCTCGTAGTTGGTGACGACGTAGATGGCGTAGGCGACAAGGGCGTCCTGCACGTCCTCCCGCAGGAAGCCCTCCTCGGTCGGCGGGCCCTCGGGGAGCCCGGCGATGCGCGTGCGCTGGACCGCTCCGTCCGTGGGGTCGATGGCGAAGAGGAGGGAGAGGTCGTACTGGCGCACGAGGTCGCGCTCGAGCCGCATCAAGGCGTGCGTGTCCTCGGAGACGACGGCGCCGGGGAAGAACTCCTCCCAGGGGGGCACACGGGCGATGCTGACGAGGTCGGCGTTACGGGCGGCGTTGGCAAAGGCGCTCACGTAGGCGTTCCGGGTTTCCTCGGCGGGTTGGAGGCCGAGGCCGAGGCGCAGCGCTCGCGGAGGGCCCTCGGGCGCCGAGCGGGTGACCTCCGGGCCGGGGGTGGGGTTCTCGGGTCCTCCTGCCTCCTGACAGGCGGCGAGGAACAGCGCTGCTACAATCAGGGCGGCGGGGAACAGGCGCGCGCACTGCATGACCCTAAGCAGGTTCCTTCTGGCGTCTGTCGTCCTTGGCGTCGTAGCCGGCGTCGTGGCGGGAGGCATTGGCATCCTGACCGAGGACGGGGCTGAGCCTGCTCCCACGCCGTCTCCGACCGCGACTCCAGCACCGCAGGGCGAGACCGCGCTGGCCGTGGCCGAGCGCTTCGCCGCCGCCTGGGCTGCGGGCGACACGGATGCGATGTACGCGCTCCTGGACAGCCGGACGCAGACGGCGCTGCCGGCCTCCGACTTCGCCGCGGCCTACGCGAGTTTCCGCGCGGAGGCGGCCGTCACGGGCATTGATGTGTCTGTCTCGGGTGAGGGTGCTCAGGACGTCACCTTCCACGTCCGCCTCAAGACAAGCTACTTCGGCGTATTGGAGTATGCCACGGTCGTGCCCTTCGTTTCATTGCGGGAAGGGTTCCCGCGCATCGCCTGGACGCCGGCGATGATGCATCCGGAGCTGGCGCCGGGGAGGCAAATCCGGGGAGATCTGCGACAGGGGCAGCGGGGGACCATCTACGACCGCAACGGGGAGCCGCTGGCGATCACGCTCGACGTTCGCATGATCGGCCTCGACCGCAGCCGCGTCTTCGACGAGGAGACGGTGACCACGGCCTTCGTCGACTTCGGGTTCAGCGAGGAGCAGATGGCGGCGGCCTTCGCGAGCCCGCTCGGCCAGCGCCAGCGGGTGCCGCTGGGTGTCGTTCCCGACTCACGCGTGGAGGATGCGGCGCGCTTCGTGGAGGCGGTGCCGGGGGCGGTGCTGTGGTTCGAGGTGCGGCGCGTGCATCCCCTGGGGCCCGCCGCCGCGCACGTGGTGGGTTACACGCGCGAATACACGGCCGAGGAGATCGAAGAGCGGGGGCGCAACATCATCATTCCGGGGGACCGGGTAGGGGCCGTGGGCATCGAAGCGGCGATGAACGCCGTGCTGGCGGGGCAGACGGGGGCGCGGCTGGAGGTGGTCGGAGGCAGCGAGCCAGTCGTGCTCTTCGAGCGCGCGTACGTCCCGGGGCAGGACGTCCACACGACGCTGGACGCTTCGATGCTGCGCGCAGCGCACGCGGGGCTGGCGGGGCTGCGGGGCGCGGCGGTCGTGATCGACCCGCGCACGAACGCGATCCTGGCGCTCAACAGCTCGCCGTCGTTCGACCCCAACGCCTTCGAGCTGGGCGACCAGCAGGCCCTCGCGGAGTTCACGGGCAACACCGACGACCCGCTGAACGACCGCGCGACGCACGGTCTCTACTCGGCGGGCTCGACGTTCAAGCTGGTCACGGGGGCGGCGGGGCTGGAGGCGGGGCTGTTCGATCCGGGGGACCGCATCTTCTGCGGCGCCACCTGGGATGGGCTCGACCCACCGCGCCGGAACTGGGAGGGCGAGCAGGGGAACCTGACCATCGCCGAGGGACTGATGCGGTCCTGTAACCCGGTCTTTTACGAGATCGCGCTGAACCTCTACGAAGACGCAACCGGAGCGCTCTCGGACATGGCGCGCGCCTTCGGCTTCGGGACCGAGACGGGCGTCGAGGGGTTGTACGACGACGCCGGGCTCGTGCCGGACGCGGCCTGGAAGCAGGAGGCGCGGCAGGCGCCGTGGTACCCGGGCGACGCGGTGAACCTTGGCATCGGGCAGGGGGATCTGCTGGTGACACCCCTGCAGCTCGCGAACGCCTACAGCGCGTTCCTCGCGGGTGAGCTGCGAACCCCCGTGGTCCTCGCCGGCGTGGCCACGACCGTGCGGGCCGGGCTGCCGCTGGAGAGCGACCACGCAGCGCACCTGAGGCGTGGCCTCGAGCTGGTGACGAGCACGCGCGGGACGGCGGGGTGGGTGTTCGCGGACGCCGGGTACGCAGACTTCGGGGGCAAGTCGGGGACGGCGGAGGAAGCGGAGGGGCAGGAGCACGTGCTCTTCGTGGCGTACTCGCCGCGCGAGGCTCCGGCCGCGCTGGCGGCGGTCGTCTTCGACAAGGCCGAGGAGGGACGCCCGCTGGCGGCGCCGCTCGCGCGCGACCTGATTCTGGCCGTCCTCAACCCGGGCGGCGGGGAGCAGAGCGGCGGGGAAGAGGAGCCCTAGTCGAGGGCCTTGATGGCCTCGATGAGGGCGGGGACGACCTTCTTGTAGTCCTCGACGATGGCGAAGCGCGACACCTGGACCATGTTCGCGTCGGGGTCGCGGTTGATGGCGACGATGTTCTTGGAGCCCGACATGCCGGCCATGTGCTGGCTGGCGCCGCTGATGGCGACGGCGATGTAGAGGTTGGGCGTGACCGTCTTGCCGGTGAGGCCGACCTGCTGCGAGGGCGGATACCAGCCGAGGTCGCAGGCGGCGCGGCTGGCGCCGGTGGCGCCGCCGAGCAGCCCGGCGAGCTCCTCCATCATCTCGAAGGCGGAGGGGTCGCCCAGGCCGCGGCCGCCGGAGACGACGACTTCGGCGTCCTCGATGCGGACGCCCGTCGACTCGGCAGCCTCGGTGGAGACAACGCGGACCCGCTGGTCGCCGGTGGCGTCGATGGCGGTGACTTCGCCGCTGCGGTCGGAGTCAGGCGCAAGCGCGTCCCAGGCCTTCAGCTTGAGCGTGGCGACCTGCACGTCGCCCCGCCAGGTGACCTCGGCGTTGGCGTTGCCGCCGTAGCAGCTGCGGGTCGCGCGCAGGCGGCCGCCCTCAAGGGCGAGGGCGACGCAGTCCATGGCGACTGCGGTGTTAAGGCCGAAGGCCATGAGCGGTCCGAGGTCGCGCCCGAGGCTGGTCTGGCCCATGAGGACGATATCGGCGTCCGCGGCCTCGCGGGCGGCGAGGGCTGCGCCCGCGCCGGCCTCGGCGTAGCCGGGATCGAGGGAGCCGGCGGGGGCGAGATAGACGGCATCGGCGCCGTGCTCGAAGAGGGACCCGGCAAGCGACTCGTCGCCCGCGACGAGGGCGCTGACGGCGCCGCCGCCCTGGTCGGCGAGGGCGCGGCCGGCGGCCAGCAGTTCGAAGGAGTGGGGAGCGACGGCGCCGTCGGCCGTCTCCGCGATGATGAGCGTTCCAGACATCGTCGTTCCTCTAGATGAGCTTGGCCTCGCGCAGCTTGAGCGCGAGGGTACGGGCCTGCTCCTCGGGGGAGTCGCCCTCGATGATCTCGACGTTGCTTTCGACCTGGGGGATGTAGAGGGCTTCGAGCGCGAGCCAGCGATTGTCCTCGCCGGCCTCGTCGTCCTCGAGCTCCAGGTCGTCGGCGGACCAGACCTGCACGGTCTTCTTGGCGGCGAGCATGATCTGGCGGAGCTGGGGGTAGCGGGGCTCGCCGAATTCGTTGGAGATGGAGACGACGGCGGGGAGGTCCACCTCGACCTTCTGGAAGCCGTCGTCGAGGACGCGCTCGACGGTGAGGGTTTCGCCGTCGAGCTCCATCGACTTGGCGATGGTGACGCAGGGGATTCCGAGCTGGCCGGCGACGCCCAAGGGGGCGACGCCCATGTCCCAGTCGGCGGAGGCGCGGCCCATGAGGACGAGGTCGACGTCACCGATCTTCTCGATGGCGCGGGAGAGGGCCACGGCGGTCTGGAAGTTATCGATGTTCTCGAAGTCGGGGTCGCTCAGGAGGACGCCCTCGTCGGCGCCCATGGCGAGGGCGTGCTTGATGGCGTCGCGAGCGGAGTCCTCACCGAGGCTGACGACGGTGATCTTGCCCTCGCCGGCGGCGTCCTTCAGGCGAAGGGCGGCCTCCGTGGCCTGGGGGTCGTAGGGGTTGACCACCGGCGCGATGCCCTGGGCGGGGATCACGCGCTTCGCCGCCTCATCGACGGCGAATTGCGAGGCCGGCGTCTCCGGATCGGGGATCTGCTTGACGCAGACGACAATGTTCACGCTGACGCCAACTCCTTGTTTACAGACAGGTCGGGAATCGATGGAGCGGGGCGGGCCAGGCCCTGCGCCGCTGCGCCCGCCAGCGTAGCACGATCGCGGCGCTTGTGAAATCTGGCACGGACCGATTCCGCCAATGACACCGGCCCCTGCGCAGACCGCGGGCCCGACTTAAGGGAGGGGCAGCGAAGCGGAGCAGTCGAGGGAGCAAGACCGGGGCGGAGCCCGGCGAGTGAGCGCGGAGCGAAGCGGAGCAGCCGAGGGAGCAAGTCAAATGAACGTTGTGTTTCGAAACGTGCCTGAAACAGGGCTGCAATCTGCGGGAAACCAACCGGTCATAGCTTCCCCGGCGACGTTTCGCCCCACCCGGGGGCATCGAGGAGGATTGCATGAAACGTGCCCTACCGGCCCTGCGCCGGCCGACCGCCATGCTTGCAGGCGGTCTGCTCGCGCTCGGCATCATTTCCGTGGTCGCCGCCCATGACGGTGACGGCAGCGAGATCGCCGACATCATCGGCGCTGTCGACACCGCCTGGTTGCTGATCGCGGGCTTCCTCGTGTTCTTCATGCAGGCTGGTTTCGCGATGCTCACGGCCGGATTCGTCCGGTCGCAAGAGACGGCGAACATCCTGATGAAGAACATGATCGACGCCTGCGTGGGCGGCGTCTCGTTCTGGCTCGTGGGCTGGGCCTTCGCCTACGGCGTGAGCGACGCCTCGAACGAGTTCATCGGGCTCGGCAACTTCGCCCTCAACGGACTGGCCGAAGCGGGCTACGGCCACGCCGACTGGTTCTTCCAGTTCGCCTTCGCGGCAGCGGCAGCCACGATCGTGGCGGGCGCGCTGGCAGGGCGCACCAAGTACTCGGCCTACCTGATCTACACGGTCGTCATCACCGGCTTTATCTACCCGGTGGTGGTGCACTGGGGCTGGGACGCCACGACGTGGATGGGCGCCTTCACGGACGACATCTGGCTGGGCAACGGCTACGTCGACTTCGCGGGCTCCGGCATCGTCCACACCGTCGGCGGCATCGCCGGCCTGATGGGCGCCATCGCCGTGGGCGCGCGCCTGGGCAAGTACGGACCCAACGGAGAGGTCCGGGCGATCCCCGGCCACAACATCTCGATCGCCACGATCGGCATGTTCATCCTCTGGTTCGGCTGGTACGGGTTCAACCCCGGTTCGACGCTGGGCCTCTCGGGCGGCGGGGCCTCCCTGGCGGCCAGCGTGGCGGTCACGACGACCCTGGCGGCGGGGGCCGGCGGCATCACGGCGATGCTGTGGTCGCGCTTCCGCACTGGGCGTTACGACGCCGGCCTGACCATCAACGGCATCCTCGCCGGTCTGGTGGCCATCACCGCCGGCACGGCGACGGTCGACCCCTGGGCGTCGGTCGTCATCGGCGGCATCGGCGCGCTGGTCATGTACTACGGCGTGCAGATGCTGGACAGCGTGTTCCGCATCGACGACCCGGTGGGCGCGGTCTCCGTGCATGCCTTCGCGGGCATCTGGGGCGTCATCGCTGTCGGCCTGTTCTCATCCGAGGCGGGCATGACGGCAGCGGGGTACGCGAACCCGCAGCACTACGGCCTCTTCCTGGGCGGCGGCGGCGAGCAGCTGCTGATGCAGCTCATCGGCATCGCGGCCATCGTGGGCTGGACGGGTGTGACGGCGGGTATTCTCTTCTTCGCCATCAAGTTCACCGTCGGACTGCGGGTGAGCGAGGAAGAAGAGATGCGCGGCCTCGACCTGATCGAGCACGGCGTCGACGCCTACCCCGACTTCGGTCCTTCGGGCTCCGGCATCTTCGGTGCCGCCGAGCTTGGCGGAGGCGGCAAGTGAGCGCAGGCCACATCCCGCATCCGACCCTGAGTCCGGAAAGGAGTACCCGGTGAAGAAGATCGAAGCCATCATCCGGCCGAGCGCGCTTGAACCCGTGAAGGACGCGCTCGACGACCTGGGCTTCTCGGGCGGCATCACCGTCTGGGAGGTCAAGGGCCACGGCAAACAGCGTGGCATCACCGAACAGTGGCGCGGCCGCGAGTACCGCGTGGAGTACCTCTCCAAGGTGTTCCTCACGCTCGTCGTCGCGGACGACAAGGCCGATCCTGTCGTGGACGCCATCCTCGACAACGCCAGCACCGGCGAGATCGGCGACGGCAAGGTGTTCATCTCGAACGTGGAGGATGCCGTTCGTGTTCGCACCCGCGAACGCGGAGACGAGGCGCTCTAGCCTCCCAAGTCCCCCGGCTGAGGGGCCGGGCGCGGACCGCGCCCGGCCCCTCTTCCATATGCCGATAGACACCGAGTGACGAGATCCCACTACTTCCAGGAGGTGCGGCCGTGGACGGAATGCCTTTCGAGGCCCGCGTGCGAAGCCTCCACCAGGGGTGGCTGGAGCGCCGGGAGTCCTGGCTGCTGGCCCGGGCCCACGACTTCGACTCGCAGCGCCGCGTGCTCGCCAACATCCACCGCTGGGCGAGCGAGTGCATCGAAGACGTCCGGCATGTGTACGGCGAGTCGCTCCCGGTCACCATCGACCCAGTCGCGCAGGACTCCCGCTTTGCGATCGCGGTGGGCGCGGGCCAGCGCGCTTCGTTCGAGCTGGTCGACCGGGGGAGCGAGGAGCGTCCCGGGTGGCAGGTGGTGGCACGGGTGGCGGCGGACGGCGAGGCGGGAGAAGCGCCCGAGGAGAAGCGAGTGCGGCACTGGCGACGCGGGCAGGTCGAGGAGATCCTGCTGTCGCTCCTGAGCGCCTACGAACGGTCCCTGAGCCGCGAAGTCTCCGCCTGAGCCCGTTCCCCTACGAGCCCCCCGCGCTTCCCCCTGCACGGTCGACGATGGCGTCGGTGAGGCCGGCGAAGATGCGCTTGTGGACGGGCCAGAGGGCGTACCAGTAGAGCAGTCCCGCGGCGCCGGCGGGGTGGAAGTGGGCGGCGGTGACGATGCGGGCTCCGGCGCCGGTGGGCGTGACCTCGAACTCGAGAATGGCGATGCCGGGGAGCTTCATCTCCGCGAGCAGGGTGAGCCGGCGGCCGGGCTCAACGCCGGCGACGCGCCAGAAGTCGAGGGCGTCGCCGAGCCGCACGTCGGTGGGGTGGCGCCGTCCGCGGCGGCGGCCCACGCCCCCCACGAGGCGGTCGAGCAGGCCGCGAAGGTTCCAGAGCCAGTTGGCGTAGTACCAGCCGCTTCGCCCGCCGATGGCCGACACGACATCCCAGACTGCCTCCGGGGAGGCGTCACAGGTTCGTTCGACGCGCTCGCCGCGGCTGTAGAACGAGATATCGGCGCGGTTGTCGCGCATGGCGAACGAGCCCTCGGTCCAGCGGGCGGGAAGCCTGGCGGTGCGCTCGGCCTCAAGGGCATCGCGCACGGCCTGTTCGTAGGTCCGCAGCTCGATGGGGATGCGAGCGTGCAGGTCGGCTTCGGGGTCGACCACGAGGTCGTGCCGGAGGCCATCGATGAGGGGGCGCGCGACGCTCGAAGGGACGGCGGTCACGAGGTCAAGCCAGTAGGAGGAGAGGCGGGGCGTGAGCACCGAGACGGGGACGATGGCGAGCCGCCGGCCAACGGCCCGGGCGAAGCGGGAGAGCAGGTCCTGGTAGCGAACGACCTCGGGGCCGCCGACGTCGTAGGTGTGGCTTCCCGCGGGCTCGCTCGCCAGCAGGCGGACGAGGTATTCGATCAGGTCGTCGAGGGCGATGGGCTGGGTGAGGGAACGCACCCAGCGGGGCGTGACCATGACGGGGAGGTGGTAGACGAGGTCGCGGATGACCTCGAAGGCGGCGGAGCCGGGTCCGACGACGATGCCGGCGCGGACCTCGGTCACAGCCACGGCGCCCGCCCGGAGCACGTCTCCCGTTTCCCGTCGGGAGGCGAGGTGGGTGGAGGCGGCTCCGCGGGGCTGCAGGCCGCCGAGGTAGATGATGCGGGAGACGCCGGCCTCTTCGGCAGCCCGACTGGCGTTGCGGGCAGCACGGCGGTCACGCTCGGGGAAGTCCGAGCCGGAGGCCATGGAGTGGACGAGATAGTAGACAACGTCCACGCCCTCGAAGGCCCCGGGAAGGGTCTCAGGGGCGAGGGCGTCGGCCTCGACGATTTCGACACCTTCCCACTCGCGCGCCTCAAGAGTCTCGCGTCGGCGGCCGGCCGCGCGGACGGTGTGCCCGGCATCGACCAGTCGGGGTACCAGGTGGCTCCCGACGTACCCGGAGGCGCCGAGGATCAGGACTCTCGACATCCCTGCCTCCGGCCGTGCGCGTGCCACCTCATCCTGCTACGAGGATAGCCCGAGGAAGACGCGCCTACCTTGACCGCTTCGATCCACGAGGGAAGGGGCCGCGCAGCCATCGCGGGGATTCCCTCAGAACGCGGGGAGGGGGAGGGGACGGCCGGAGCTCCTGGAGGCTAGCTCGAGGCCCCTCCCTCTCGGAGCTGGCGAGCGGCGGTGAGGAGCAACTCCAGACCCGTGGCCACGACTTCGAGCTGCTCGCCCTCGAGCAGGGCCAGAGCCTCCTGGAGGCGGATCGGGTCGCTGCACATTGCCCGCTCGATCGATTCCCGGCCCGAGTCGGTGAGTTCGCAGACGACGACCCGTCGATCGGCGGGGTCGGAACTGCGCCGAACGAGGTCCTTCTCAACCAGCCGATCGACGAGCGCGGTGGTGGCGGAGAGGCCACTGCCGAGCTGGGTGGCGATGGCCCCCATGCGGAGGGGCCCGAGGTTCCTGAGAAGCGCGAGCGTTTTCGCCTGGGACATCGTGACTTCCATGGCCTGCCAGCTATCGAGGTCGTAGGAGCGAACCTCGCGCTCCAGGAACTGCACGGCCTCAGTACACCGGTCCGCCAACTCTTGCCTGAGCTTCTCTTCCATGGTTCTCACCTGACCTCACTGACGATTCGGCGCCGTTGGCGCGATGGCGGCCAACTCCCCGCGGCGCAGCCAGCATCCATCGACTCGACCTGTCTCCCCGACATCAGGTTTCACTTCTCTGCAACATTTTACGGAGTTCTGGTGGGTAGTCATGGGCAAATTTGTGTCAAGAAAGGGGAAAAATCGAGATGACTTTCTCCATTTGTTCTCAGGGTTCCCTATCCGGGGCCCGTACTCTCATACACTCGTGAATTAATGAAGATTCGTGAAGTAACGTACTGAACCGGTTGGAACCCGTGCCGGATACATCCGGTGGATGCGAGGCCTCGGCGTTCCTCGACCTGACGGAACGTTGCGGTCGCTCATGGCCACGCGTGAAGCACGGGGAAAGCGATCGCGGGAGGGAAGGGAGCACGAACGGGAGGGGAAGTAAGGTGGTAGCGCATAGGGGATTCGAACCCCTGATCTCCGCCTTGAGAGGGCGGTGTCCTAGGCCGCTAGACGAATGCGCCGCCGCCTTCAATCTAGCGCAGGGGGCAGGAAGCAAGCAAGAATTGAAGGCCCCATGATCCGCACCTGTTCGGTCTCCTGCGCGGCGCTCCTTCTGGTGCTGGCGCTCGTGGCATGCGGGGGCCAGGAGACGGCCGAGCCGGCCAGTCCGGCGCCCTCCCCAACGGAGGCCCCGTCCCCCACGGCGAGCCCGGTTCCGGGCACCGCCACGCCTCCTACCACAGTCACTTATAAACATCTCCGACCCCACGAGACCTAGAGGAATGGGCGTGGGGGGGGGGGGGGGGGTGTAATAATGACTGGGGGG
>VXPF01000107.1 GCA_009839725.1 Dehalococcoidia bacterium
GGGTGGGGACGCCGAGGGCGCGGGCGCGGCGGGCGGGCTCGGCGAAGATGGCGTCGACTTCGATGGCGCGGCCCTCGACGAAATCGATGAGGGTGCTGGGGCGGTAGGGGCCCATCACATCGGTGAGGGTGAACATACGCGTGATGACCTCGTCGCCGTCGATGCGTTCGGCGTGGTTGCGGGCCTCGAGGTCGGCATTGCCGGCGGCGACGACTTCCTCCATGAGCGCCCTGGCCTCGGCACGGCGGGTGGGATTGGTGACGATGGCCTCGGTGGTGACGCCGCCGGCAGCGACCGTGAGGCCGTTGAAGGGAACGTTCCAGCAGAGCTTCTCCCAGCGCGCGCGGGTGATGGAGGGCGCGGCCGAAACCTCGGCGGTGACGTCCTGCCAGAGGGCGAGGGCGCGCTCCAGCTCGGCGGGGTCGTCGTGGAGGTGGGCGATGGAGACCTGGCCGTACTCGTAGTGGTGGATGATGCCGGGTTCGCCGCGATTGATGCAGGTGAAAGCGAGCCCCCCGAAGATGCGTTCGGTACCCAGGGCCTCCGCCAGCCGCTCCTCGATGCCGAGCCCGTTCATGATGGCGAGAACGCGCGTCTCAGGGCCGAGGCAGGGGCGGATGAGGTCGGGGGCGGCATCAAGGGACGTGGTCTTGAGGCCGCAGAGAACCCAGTCGACCGGGCCGATCTCGGCGGGGTCGCGGGCGATGGCGGGGCGCTCGAGGACGAAGTTGCCGTGGTGCGACTCGATGTGGAGGCCACCTTCGGCGACGGCGTCGTAGTCGCGACGGAGGAGGAAGCGCACGTCGTGCCCTGCCTGGGCGAGGCGGGCGCCGTAGTAGGAACCGACGGCGCCAGCGCCGATGACGGCTACGCTGGCCATGGCGCGGGAGCGGGCCGCAGGCTCACGCCGGGTCGAGGGCAGCGATCTCGCGCGGGACGCGCGGCGTCTCGACCGCCTGGACCTCGCGCAGGATGTGCTGGAAGCGCTCGCGCTGGGCAGGCGTGTCGACCGGCATCTCGAACTGCATGCGGCTGGCGTACTCGCGGTGTTCGGCGACGAACCGGGGGAGGTTGTCGTAGGTCGAGGATTGCGCGAATTCGTGGAGGACGTCCTCGGGGATGACCCCTTTCATCTCCTCCCATTTGCCCTGGAGTGACATGGAATGGAGCTGCTTGCCGAGGTCCTCCCAGCCGTGGAGGCGGAAGACGTCGTGGTAGCTGCGCGTGGAGCCGTAGAAGGAAATGGGCTGGCGAAGGGCCTCGCGCTTCTGCTCGATCTCCGACTCGTCCTCGCCGTAAATGGTGAAGCCGCCAGCCGAGACCTCGATGTCCTGCCAGGTGCGGCCGCCGCGCTCAAGGCCCTTCCCGACGTTTGGGAGGAAGACCTCGCGCATGTAGCGGTCGGTGGTGAAGCCATGGGGGAGGACGCCGTCGGCAACTTCGCCGGCGACGCGGGTCATTTTCTCGCCGACGGCGGCGAGCAGCACCTTGGGGCGGGGGTAGCCGCTGGGGCCGGGGTAGAAGAGGGGATTCATGAGGGTGTACTGATAGGTTTCGCCGACGTAATCGGGCTTCTCGCCCGTCTCGAAGGAGTCCCAGATGGCGTGCAGGGTGCGGATGTAGTCGCGCATGCGGGGGGCGGGGGCGCTCCAGGGCATGCCAAAGCGGCGCTGGATGTGGCCCTTCACCTGGCTGCCGAGGCTGAGGGAGAAGCGGCCACCCGTGGCCTGCTGCAGGTCCCAGGCGCCCATCGCGAGCACCATCGGCGCGCGCGCGAAGGCGATCGCGAGGGTGCCGATCTCGATGGTCTCGGTGGCGAGGGCGGCGGCCGCGGCGAGGATCATGGGGTCGTGGGCCATCTCGCCGGTGCCGGTGTTGTCGTAGCCGAGCTCTTCGGCCCGCCGGGCCTGGGGACCGACCTCCGCGAGCCAGGTCGCGGGGTACGTGCTGGAAACCTTCATCGCCATCTCCTTGCAGGAGAGGCGATCCTACCGCGCGCGGCGGGGATGTAGTGGGCGAAGGGGTTGAGCACGGTCACTCGGACGAGCGCCGTAGACTACCGGTCGCGACTCCAGCGCCGAGGTTCCCGCCCATGTCCGCCAAGTACGACGACATCTACGCCCGCTCCCTCGCGGACCCGGAGGGCTTCTGGGCAGAGGCGGCAGAGGCAATTCACTGGGAGCGGCGCTGGGATCGCGTGCTCGACGACTCGCGGGCGCCCTTCTACCGGTGGTTCGCGGGAGGGGTGACGAACACCTGCTACAACGCGCTCGACCGGCACGTCGAGGGCGGGCGCGCGGACCAGACGGCGCTGATCTACGACAGTCCCATCACGGGGGTGGTCGAGCGGTTCACCTACCGCGAGCTGCGGGACCGGGTGGCGCGGGTGGCGGGCGTGCTGGCGGAGGCGGGCGTGGAGAAGGGCGACCGCGTGCTTGTCTACATGCCGATGGTGCCGGAGGCGGTGATCGCGATGCTGGCCTGTGCGCGGCTGGGGGCGGTGCACTCGGTCGTCTTCGGCGGCTTTGCGGCGAGCGAGCTGGCGGTGCGAATCGACGACGCGACGCCGAAGGTCGTGCTGTCCGCCTCGTGCGGTATCGAGCCGAACCGGATCGTTCCCTACAAGCCCCTCCTGGACGAGGCGATCGAGATCGCTTCGCACAAGCCAAGCCGCTGCGTCATCCTGCAGCGTCCGCAGGAAGTCGCCGACCTAGCTGAGGGTCGCGATCTCGACTGGGTGGAGGCGGAGGCCTCGGCGGAGCCGCAGCCGTGCACCTGGGTGGAGGCGACGGACCCGCTCTACATCCTCTACACCTCGGGGACGACCGGGCAGCCGAAGGGGATCGTGCGGGACAACGGCGGCCACCTGGTGGCGCTCAACTGGAGCATGCGCAACATCTACGGGGTCGAGCCGGGGGAGGTGTACTGGGCGGCTTCGGACGTGGGCTGGGTGGTGGGCCACTCCTACATCGTCTACGGGCCGCTGATCCACGGGAACACGACGGTGCTGTTCGAGGGGAAGCCGGTGGGGACGCCAGACGCGGCGGTCTACTGGCGCGTGATCGCCGAACACGACGTGAAGGTGCTGTTCACCGCGCCGACGGCCTTCCGGGCGATCAAGCAGCAGGATCCGAACGGGGAGCTCATCCGCCCCGAGCAGATTGCGGGACTGCGGACGCTCTTCCTGGCGGGAGAGCGCGCCGACCCCGACACCGTGCAGTGGGCCGAGGACCGGCTCGGCGTGCCCGTCATCGACCACTGGTGGCAGACGGAGACGGGCTGGTCGATCTGCTCGAATCCGGCCGGCATCGAACTGATGCCGATCAAGCACGGTTCGCCCACGAAGCCGGTCCCGGGCTGGGACGTCCGCGTGCTGGACGAGGCGCAGCGCGAGGTGGCGCCGGGGGAGATCGGGGCGCTGGTGGCGAGGCTGCCGCTGCCTCCGGGCAGCTTCCCCACGCTGTGGCAGGCGGAGGAGCGGTACCGGGAGGCCTACCTCGAGGAGTTCCCCGGGTACTACAAGACCGGCGATGCGGGGTACATCGACGAGGACGGCTACGTGTACGTGATGACGCGCACCGACGACGTCATCAACGTGGCCGGGCACCGGCTCTCGACGGGTCAGATGGAGGAAGTGCTGGCGGCCCACCCCGACGTGGCCGAGTGCGCGGTGGTGGGGGTGGCGGACGAGCTGAAGGGGCAAACGCCGCTGGGGTTGCTGGTTCTGAACGCGGGCGTCGAGCGCGACCACGGCGCCATCCAGGGGGAGGCGGTGCGGCTGGTGCGGGAGCAGATCGGGCCGGTGGCGTCGTTCAAGACGGCGATCGTGGTGGGCCGGCTGCCAAAGACCCGCTCGGGGAAGATCCTGCGGGGCACGGTGCAGAAGATCGCGGACAGCGAGGCGTACACGGTTCCACCGACAATCGACGACCCCGCCATCCTCCCGGAGATCGCGGAATCGCTGCGTTCAGCGGGCTACGCGGGCGGCTGAGGACCTTCCCGGGGGGCCATCCTTACCAGTCCTGAACCGGACTTGACCGTCCCTGAACCTCCATTGCTTGCCCCACCTGTCAGGAAGGGCAACAGTTGACCTACAGGGTGTCCCCAAGAGGGAAAGGCCATGGCGCGCGGCAGCTCGAAGTACCTTGAGGGCTCTATCACCGCCCGGATCGCGCGGACCTGCGCGCATTACCGGTGGTACGTCATTGGCGCCTGGATCGCGCTTGTCGTGGTGGCCGGGAGCCTCGCGTTCGACATCGGCGATGTCCTCACGGCAGACGACGCGGTGGTCTCCAACGCCGAGTCGGAGCGTGCGGAGACGCTCCTCGAAGAGCGTCTCCGGGGTCCGGAGGCGCCCCAGGAGTTCATCGTCGTGCGGAGTACGGCCGGCACCGTCGACGATGCCGCCTTCCGGGACGTGACGAGCGACCTGCTGGTCCGCATCCGGATGCTCGAGGGGACGGTGGTGGCGGCCACGAGCTACTACGAGACAGGGTTCGAGGGATTCGTTTCCGCGGACCGCCGCACGACACTCATCCCGGTGACGCTGGCGGGCGAGATCGGGGATGCGGAGGCGATGGCAGGACCGCTCGTCTCGGCGGTGGAGGACTTCGAGGCGCCCGCGGGGTTCGAGGCGCTGGTGGCGGGGCAGGGCAGCATCGGGCGGACGTTCACGGAGACCTCGGAGCGCGACCTCCGTCGGGGCGAGGGCATCGGGGTGCCCATCGCGCTCCTCATCCTGGTAGCGGTCTTCGGGGCCGCGGTGGCGGCGGGCATCCCTCTCGTCGTCGCGTTGGTGGCGGTCGTCACGGCGCTCGGGGTGGCGTTCCTTGTGGGGCAGGGGTTCCAGCTCTCGTTCTTCGTGGTGAACATGATCACCGTGGTCGGGCTGGCGGTGGGGATCGACTACTCGCTCTTCATCGTGCAGCGGTACCGCGAGGAGCGGCTGCGCGGCTTCACAATCGAGGCGGCCATCTCGCGGGCGGGGGCGACGGCGAACCGCGCCGTGCTGTTCTCGGGCGGGGCGGTGGTGATCGGGCTACTCGGGCTGCTGCTCGTTCCCAGCAACGTCTACCAGAGCCTAGGGCTGGGGGCGATCTCGGTGGCGGTGGTCGCGGTGCTGGCGGCGCTCACGCTGCTGCCAGCGCTCCTGAGCGTGCTCGGGGATCGGATCGACGCGCTGCGCATCCCGTTCCTGCCGCGCCTGCGTCTGCACGAGCGGACGAGTGCGGGGGCCTGGAACTTCATCGTGCGCATGGTGATGCGGCAGCCGCTGATCAGCCTGTCGGTATCGTGCAGCCTGCTGATCGCGGCGGCCGTACCGGCGTTCACGCTCCAGTCGGGCATCTCGGGTGTCTCGACGCTTCCGGCCGGAAACGAGCAGCGCCGGGCCTTCGAGATCCTGCAGGAGGACTTCAGCGCGGGGCTCGTGTCGCCGGTGGAGGTGGTGGTGGACACCCCGGACGTGTCCTCGCCGGCGGTGATGGCGGCGATCTCGACGCTGACGGGGCTTATCGAGGACGACGCGATGTTCGACAGCGTCTCGGCCACGACGAACGAAACGGGCGACCTTGCCCTCGTCTCGACGCTGCTGACGATCGACCCCCGCAGCCCGGAGGCATACGACGCCATCCGGCGGCTGCGCAGCGATTACATCCCGGCGGCCTTCGGTGGAACCGAGGCGAACGTACTGGTGACCGGCCTGACGGCCGAAGAGGTCGACCTGATCGACGTGATCACGCTGTACACGCCGATCGTCTTCTCGGTGGTGCTGGGGCTGAGCTTCGTCCTGCTGTTGCTGGTGTTCCGATCGATCGTGGTGCCGGTGAAGGCGATCCTCATGAACCTGCTCTCGGTGGGGGCGGCCTACGGGCTGCTCGTGGTCGTGTTCCAGCACGGCATCGGGAACGAGATCTTCGGGTTCCAGCAGACACGCACGATCGAGGCGTGGCTGCCGCTGTTCCTGTTCGCGATCATGTTCGGCCTCTCGATGGACTATCACGTGTTCCTGCTGAGCCGCATACGGGAGCGCTACGGCCTGACGGGCAGCAACCGCGAGTCGGTGGCCTTCGGAGTGCGTTCGACCGGAAGCATCATCACGGGGGCGGCCCTGATCATGGTGGCGGTGTTCATGGGCATGGCCCTGGGCGACCTGGCGCCGCTGCAGCAGGCGGGGTTCGGGCTGGGGGTGGCGGTGATCATCGACGCGACGCTCATCCGCTCCGTGATCGTGCCCGCGAGCATGGCGGTGCTGGGCCGGTTCAACTGGTACCTGCCGAGCTGGCTGGAGTGGCTCCCGGAGATCCGCATCGAGGGCGACCTGAAGTCCGAGGGCGAAGGGGTCAAGTAGGGGAGAGCGGCGGCGTTGCCGCCTGAGGGGAGCGCCGGGCTCCGCTTCGCTGCGCGCGGCTGCATGGGGTGGGGACCGACCACCGACCACCGACCACCGACCACCGGTGTAGTCTGCGGCGACCAACGGCGGGAGGGGTGCGATGGCGGCGGAGCCCTACACGATCCATCTTCCGGATGAGCTGCTGGAGGACCTGCAGCGGCGCCTGGTGAACGCGCGGTTTCCGCAGGACTTCGCGAACGATGACTGGGGGTACGGGGTCAACGGGGCGTATCTGCGGGAGCTGGTCGACTACTGGATCGAGGAGTACGACTGGCGGTCGGTCGAACGGGAGATGAACTCGTTCGCGAACTTCCGCGCGGAGATTCAGGGCGTTCCCATCCACTTCATCCACGAGCGGGGGAAGGGGCCCGACCCGAAGCCGCTGATCCTGTCGCACGGGTGGCCGTGGTGCTTCTGGGACTTCCACGATCTGATCGGGCCGCTGACCGACCCGGCGGCGCATGGCGGAGACGAGCGGGACGCGTTCGACGTGGTGTTGCCGTCGCTGCCGGGGTTCGGATTCTCGGCGCCGCACGAGGTTCCGGGGATCAATTTCTGGCGCACGGCGGACCTGTGGGCGGAGCTGATGGGGGAGGTGCTCGGGTACGACCCCTTCCTCGCGCACGGGGGCGACTGGGGGAACCTGATCAGCGCGCAGCTCGGGCACAAGTACGCGGACCGGGTGGCCGCGATTCACATCACGGGGGCGATCCCGCTGACGGTGCTGGCGGACCCGGAGGGAACGCGGCTGCTGGCACAACGCACGACGACGGCGGAGCAGGCAGCGCGCAACCCGGATTTGGTCGAGCCGGGGGTCTTGCGGCCACGGCCGGGGAGCGCCCACGCCGTGGTGCAGATGAACGAGCCGCAGACGATCTCGTACGCCCTGCACGACTCGCCGGTAGGGCTGTGCGCGTGGATCCTCGACCGGCGCTACTGGTGGAGCGACAACGACCGGGGCGAGCGCGCGGTCGAGCAGGCGTTCTCGAAGGACCACCTGCTGACGCTGATGATGCTGTACTGGGCGACGGGCGCGTACGTGACCTCGGCGCGGTACTACGCGGAGGTGGCGAAGAACCCGTGGCGCCCGTCGCACGACCGGCGCCCGGTGGTGGAGGCGCCGACGGGCATCACCTTCATGGCGCAGGACATGACCTCGCAGGGGCGGGGCTGGACGGAGAAGTACTACAACCTCGTCTGGACGCGGGCGCGGGACGGGGGCGGGCACTTCGCGGCGCCGGAGCGTCCGGCGGAGATCGTGGAGGACATCCGGGAGGCGCTGCGCCCATACCGGTAGGAGAGCGCCGCCCTGGCGGGCGGCTGAGTGGAGCGCTCGCGGCTGCGCCGCTTCGCTGAGGAGAGCAGCGGCCTTCGCCGCCTGAGGAGAGCGCCGGGCTCCGCTTCGCTGCACCCGGCTGAGTAGGGAGGTGGGGACCAACAGCCAATGGCCAAGAGCCAACAGCCAGAGATGGAGCCTTCGGTCGGATTCGAACCGACGACCTACGCATTACGAATGCGTCGCTCTTCCAACTGAGCTACGAAGGCGTCCCTGCCTCAATAGTAGCTTGCTTCGCACGGTCGCTCGACAGCGCGGAGGAGAGGGCGGCCTCGAGGGCGGTGACGCGCTGTTCGAGGCGGGCGACGCGATCCTCAAGGCGGGTGCGAGTCTCCATCTCCTCGAAGCGGGCGACCTGCTCGAGGAAGCGTTCCCAGCGTCCGGGCTCGGCGCGGATGAGGGCGGGGCAGTTCTTCCCGGTCCAGTGGTTGTGCTGGACGATGCCCTCGTAGCCGTGGCCGTCGAGGCGGAGGCGGGCGGTGAGCCAGGCGGCGTTGAGGTCGGCGGCGGCTTCGTCGATGCCCTCGTGCATGCAGATCTCGAGGCCGATGGAGGTGGTGTTGCCGGGGCCGCCGGCGCCATCGCCTGCGTGCCAGCCCTGCTCACCCCAGTCGAGGGACTGCCAGACGTCGTGGTCGTCGATGGTGGCGTGCCAGGAGTAAGGCGCCTCGCGGGCCATCCAGCGGGCGTGGGCGTGCGCGTCGGCGGTGGGGCGGGGATTGCCCGTCTGGTGGATGGTGATGTACGCGGCCAGTCCGCCCGCAAAGGGGCGGTTGGGGCGGTTCTCGGTGCGGGTCAGCAGGAGCTGGTGGAGGGGAGGCGGGGAGAACATGGCGGGGAGGGTGGGAGATCGGGCGGGGAACCGGGAGCGCCGCGTGACACCCACCGGCGCGGAATGGCACTACGGGTCAGAGTTGGTCCCGGCCCAGTGCGGCCCCGATCCGTCCCCAGAACACCGCGACGATGACGCCGACGGCGCCCACGATGGCCAGGATCAGGGCGTTGCGGGCGATGTTTCCCGCAACGTCGTCGACGGCGGAGGCGGCGACGTCGACGAGCTTGTCGGCCAACGCCTCGGACGTGTTGGGGAATTGCGAGTCGGAGTCCAGGGCGACTTCCTCGCGGATGTCGTCGAGCGCGCCGTCGGAGACGGACTGGGCAACGGTCCAGAACAGCACGGCGAGTACGGCGGCCGAGAGCAGCAGGACGCCCGCCGCCCAGGCGAAACGTCCCCGCCAGATCCTCCCACCGAGGAACCCGATCAGGAGGAGGAGGGCGGCGGCAATGAGCGCCGGGATCCACAGGTCGCCCGCCCCCAGGGCGATAGCGTCGCGGACCTCGTCCAGCCCTTCCTCCAGCCCCTCAGGAGGCTCGTCGGAGGCCTGAAGGACATAGCCGGTGGAGAGGGCAAGGCGTGCGTCCTGGATCAGGTCGAAAGCGTCCTCGTCGTCCAGGTCGGCGCGCAGGTCGTCGTCGGTGTACGTCCAGCCATCGCGGAAGAGTTCGCGGATTTCATCGAGGGCGAGAAGGGCGTCCGGGCCGCCATCGCGTTCGAGGTTGCCGCGAAGGTCCTGCTCGGAGTACGTCACGAGGTCGGGAATGCGATCGAGGACGGTTTCGTCGATGGCGGTCGCGATGGCGGGGACGGCGATGGCGACGATGTCGGCAGGAGGGACATCCCAGGGGATACACGACGGCAGTTCTCGCTCGAGGGCTGCGCGCGCGGCCTCGTTCTCGGCGGCCGTGGCACACTCGGGCAGGTCACGCAGGGCCTGGCGCAGCGAGGTGGTCGCGATGGCCGTGAGGGCGTGCCAGGCCTCCGGCTTGGCGGCCGCGAGGTCGAAGGTGGTGACGAACGCATCGGTCTGGCCCGTGGCGTAGGCGGCAACGTCGGCTGCGAGCACGGCGGCCTGTGCATCCAGCCAGTCCCCGGCGACGGCGTCGCGTACGGCCTCGACGACCTCGTTCCGGGTCAGCACGACGCCGTAGGGCAGGGTGGAGACCTCGGGAATGCTCTCCCTCGTCGCCGGCTCGACGACGTTGGTGTAGGCGACATCGAAGGCGTCGGCCTCGGTGATGACGGCCGCTATCTCGGCGGCAGCCTGCTCGACGCCGGCCTGATCGAAGCCGATCCGGATAGCGAGCGTGTCGGAGCGGGCGACGGCGTAGTCGACGCCCGCGTTGGCAGCGCCCTCGACCTGCGAGGCCATCCACTCGGAAGTGGCCACGTGGGTGAATACGCGCGCGAGGCTGCCGCCCTCCTCGCCACTTGCCCCGCGGAGGATGGCGACCCAGGCGGAGTCCTCACCGCCCGGGGGGAGCCCCTCGTCGACCCACCGGCCGAAGACGGGGGTCAGCTCTCGTTCGAGGAGGCGTTCGTAGGCGCCGGTCTCACGAGACAGGGTGGTGAGCTCGCGGACGAGGGCGTCGAGGTGCGGCGCCGCATCAACGCGGATGGCGACCTCCTCTTCCCTCCCAATGACGTAGTCCATGGCGCCTTCGATGGCGGGGGAGACGAGCGCCTCAAGATCCTCGGGCGGGATCGCACGGCGGATGGCGCCGGCCACCTGCTCCGGGGTCAATCCGGAGGCAGCGAGGGGGTTCGCCTCGAACTCCAGGCCGAATTCATCGGGTTCGAGTTGCCAGGCGTCTTCGAGCAGGGCGGGCACGAGGTCATCGAGCACGAACTGGTACGCATCCGCCTCCTCCAACTGGTCGGAGACGAAGCCGGGGCGGGCGATCGTCGCGTTCGCGGCGAGGCCCGCCAGCACGAGGAACAACGCCAGCAGGAACACGAGCCCCAGGAGCACGGCGCCGGCGCGGCGTATCCAGATGGTCACGGGTTCATAGTGGGGAAGGGAGCGTCAGCGCGCCAGCGAGGGAGTGCTACGCGCCAAAGAGGTTGAGTATCGGCTCGCCGTGCGCGAAGCGCACTATCGCGACTACCGCGAGTGAGAGGAGCGAGAGTTGGCGCAGCAACCGCTGGAACGCACTGACTTCCCTCGCCGGCAAGTTGAACGGACGCTTAGGAGGCGAAAACCACCTCGTGTCCTCGTAGCGGTTACCTCCTCTGCCGTCCCCCAGGTTGTTCCGCCCCTTGTGGGTATAGAACCACCAGAGCACTCCGGACCCTCCTCCTCGGAACCCACCAACTTGACCCTGGGAATAGGGCACTGGCTCGTCCCTAATGCTGACCCCAAAGTCCAGTTCCTCGTTGACGACAGCAAGCACACCCGCCGCCACCTGCAGCACAAGAGCCCAGACGAAGACCCACAGGGTGACTTGGTCCAAGGAGCCTAAGCCGGCTGGCAGAATCGAGTGCACCTTGGCGAGGCCCTCGACCAGTACCGCCAAACCGAGAAACCAAGGAGACATCCCCCACAGGGGCACGTTCGGGTTGGCGCCGACCACCCGAGGGATGAGTAGCGCGAGAAACACCGCTGCCGTCGCGACGAGGGCGATGTCTATTGCGGTCATCCCTGCACCGCCAACGCGACGGCGGCGGCGCCCAGGAGGCCGGCATCCTCGCCGAGGGTGCTGGTGCGCACGGGGGTGCTGGACGCGGGGCCGTAGGCGAGGGAGGACATGGCCGCGCGGAGGGGGTCGAGGAGGAGATCGCCCATGCCGAGGAGGCCGCCCGAGAGGGTGACGGCATCGGGGTTGAGGATGTTGACGATGCCGCCCAGCCCGATGCCGATGGAGTGACCGCCGTTGCGGATCTCGGCGACGGCGGCGGCTTCGCCACGGCGGGCAGCCTCGGCGAGGTGGCCGGCGGTGGCGGACTCGCCGCCGGCGAGCTCGGCGAGGATGGGCGCCGAGCCAGACTCGACGAGGCGCTGGGCGCGCCGCCCAAAGGCGACGCCGCCGGCGATGGCTTCGAGGCAGCCGCGCGCTCCGCAGCCGCAGGGTGGCCCGGCAGGGTCGAGGACGATGTGGCCGATCTCCCCGGCGAGTCCCTGCGCGCCCCGGTAGAGGCGGCCGTCGACGACGAGACCGCCGCCGATGCCGGTCCCGAGGGTGGCGTGGAGGAGGTGGCGCGTCCCCTTGCCGGCGCCGAAGCGGTGTTCACCCAGGGCGGCGGCAGAGGCGTCGTTCTCGATGGAGACGGGGATGCCGAGGCGCTCGGCGAGGGGGGCGGTGAGGGCGAGGTTGCGGAAGGCGGGGATGTTGGGCGAGACCATGACGACGCCACGCTCGGCATCGATGAGGCCGGCGACGGCGAGGGAGGCGGCCACGGGGGGCTCGGCGCCGCGATCACGCACCTCGGCAAGGAGGTCGCCGATGCGCTCGAGGACGGTCTCGGGGGAAGCATCCGGGGTGCTGTCCACCTCGAGGCGGGCGAGGACTTCCCCCGCCTCGCTGACGAGGGCGGCGCGCAGGTTCGTGCCGCCGAAGTCGCCGGCGATCACGGTACGGACCATGGAGGCACTGTACGCGAGGGCCGCGTTTCGCTGGACAGGGCCAGCGCCCGCCGCCACCCTGCGCCCATGGAGGCGTGGCAGGAGCGTCTGCTGGCCGAGGAGCGCTCGGCGGTGCTCGGGACGATCGCGCGCAGCGGGTTGCCGCAACTCGTGCCCGTGTGCTTCGCGCCGGTCGGGGGCGACATCGCGATCGCGATCGACGAGAAGCCGAAACAAGGCGTGACGCTCGCCCGTGTCCGCAACATCGAGCGCGATCCGCGCGCGACGCTCCTGGTCGACCACTACGAGGACGCGTGGGAGCAGCTGGCCTGGCTGCGGCTGGAAGGCAACGCGGAGGTGCTCCAGCGGGGCGACGAGTGGCCGGACGCGCTCGACGCCCTGCGGGGGCGCTACCCTCGCTACCGGACGATGGCGCTCGAGGAGCTGTCCCTCATCCGGCTTCGGCCGACGCGCGTCGTTGGCTGGCGCTGGCAGGATGGGCAGGCCCGGGAGTTGAAGACCTGAGGAGGTCGCGATGCGTATAGGACTGATGGTGGAGGGGCAGAACGACCTCACGTGGGAGCGCTGGCTGCACATCGCGGACCTGACGGAGCGGCTGGGCTTCGCATCGCTGTTCCGGTCGGACCACTACTTCACGGGGAACCGGCAACTGCAGTCGCTGGAGGCGTGGCTGTCGTTCGCGGCGATCGCGCGGGAGCCGCACTCGTACCGGTTCGGGGCGCTGGTGACGCCGATCACGTTCCGGCGGCCTGTGAACGACGCACGCATGGCGGCGCAGGTCGACCTGCTGAGCGGGGGACGCTTCGTGATGGGGCTGGGGGCTGGGTGGAACGAGGCCGAGCATCGCGCCTACGGCATCCCCTTCCCGCCGACGAAGGAGCGCTTCGACCGGCTGGACGAGGCGGTGCGCCTGATGCGCGCGCTCTGGACGGAGCAGCCGGCTTCGTTCGAGGGGCGGTTCTACCGGTTGGAGGAGGCGGGCTACCAGTCGCGGCCGGAAGCGGGGCGCCCGCCCGTCCTCATCGGCGGGGCGGGAGAGCGGCGCACGCTGCGGATCGCCGCGGAACACGCGGACGAGTGGAATTGCGTGACGGTGACGGAACCGGAGGGGTACGCGCACAAGGTGCGGGTGCTGGAGCGGCACTGCGAGGACGTGGGGCGCGACCCGGCGACGATCTACAAGTCGATGATGGTGTTTCCGATCGCGGGGCCGAACGAGCGTACGCTGCAGGCGATCACGGCCAAGACGATGGCGCACTTCAGCCTCGACCCGGAGGCGTCGCCGCGGGTCATGATCGAGCGGATGGAGGGGAAGGGCATCCTGAGTGGGACCACGGACGAGGTGGTCGACAAACTGGGGAGGCTGGCGGAGCTGGGGCTGGAGGAGATGGTCCTCCAGCACATCGACTTCGACTCGGACGAGGGCCCGGAGTATTTCGCTTCGGAGATCGCGCCACAGGTGGCCGACCTGTAGCGACTACTCGGGCGTGTAGGTGACGCCGATCTTGGCGAGCTCGGTGACGAGGACCTCCTCAATGATGAGGCCGGCGCCGCGGGCTCGAATGACGCCCTCGGCATCGATGAAGAAGGTGGTGGGCATCCCGGGGATGCGGTAGTGCGCGGCCACTTCGCCGCGGGTATCGAGCACAGCGGGGTACTCCGCGACGAACACGTCGAGGAGGCCCACGGCGCGCTCGGCGTCTTCCTGCAGATTGACGCCGAGGAAGACGACCTCGCCGTCGAGGGCGGCGTACGCCTTCTGGAAGTCGGGGATCTCGCGGCGGCAGGGGCCGCACCAGCTCGCGTACCAGTTGAGGACGACGGGCGTCCCGCGGAAGTCGGAGAGGCGGACGATGCGGTCGGGGTTGCGGGCATCGCGGAGGGCGAAGTCGGGGGCGAGCTTGCCGACCTCGGGGCGGTGGGCGTCGATGACGCCGACCTCGGGGTCTTCGGTGGGTCGAATATAAACATAAACCCACCCACCCAAACGATAGGA
>VXPF01000100.1 GCA_009839725.1 Dehalococcoidia bacterium
CCCCACGGGTCCCCCCCGTGACTGAACCCGGCCCCCGTCCCCGCGTCCTCGTCGCCGATCCCATCGCCGATGAGGGGATCGCCATTCTCGAGCAGGAGGCCGAGGTCGACGTCCGCACGGGGATGTCTCCCGGTGAGTTCCGCGAGGCGCTCGCTGGCTACGAAGCCCTGGTCGTGCGCAGCGAGGCCAAGGTCACGTCGGATGCGCTCTCCAACGCGGGCAGGCTCCAGATCGTGGCCCGCGCCGGCACCGGCGTGGATAACGTGGACCTGGAAGCCGCCACGGAGCGCGGCATCGTCGTCGTGAACGCCCCCCGCGGCAACACCATTGCCGCCGCCGAGCACGCCTTCGCCCTGCTTGTCTCGCTCGCCCGCCACATCCCCCGCGCCGACCGCTCCCTCCGTGGCGGCGAGTGGCGCCGGCGCGACTTCATGGGCGCCGAACTCCGCGGCCGCACCCTCGGCCTCGTCGGATTCGGCCCCATCGGCTCGGAGATGGCCCGCCGCGCCCTCGCCTTCGAGATGAACGTCGTCGCCCACGACCCCTTTGTCCCCGTCGAGCGCGTCCGCGCCCTCGGGGCCGAAGCCGTCGGGCTCGACCGGCTCTATGCCGAGAGCGACTTCATCAGCGTCCACACCCCCCTCACCGCCACCACCCGCGGCATGATCGCCCGCCAGCAGTTCGCCGCCATGAAGGATGGCGTCCGCCTCGTGAACGCCGCCCGCGGCGGCATCATCGACGAGAACGACCTGCTCGAGGCCGTGCGATCCGGCAAGGTCGCCGGCGCCGCCCTCGATGTGTTCACGTCGGAGCCTCCCGGCGAGCACCCCCTCCTCAAGGAGGAGCGCATCATCGTCACCCCCCACCTCGCCGGCTCCACCGTCGAGGCCCAGGAGCGCATCGCCATCGACATCGCCGAGCAGGTGCTCGACGTGCTCGCCGGCAGGCCGCCCCGCTACCCCGTCAACGCCCCCCTCGTGCCGCCCGAAACGCTCGAAGTAGTCGGACCCTACCTCGCCGTTGCCGAGCTGCTCGGCACGGTTGCGACCCAGCTCCTCCAGGGCCAGCTGACGACCATCGACCTCGCCTTCTTCGGCGAGATCGCCGAGCACGACGTCACACCCCTCAAGGCCTTCGCCATCCGCGGCCTGCTGCGGCCCATCAGCGTCCAGAACGTGAACCTCGTCAACGCAACCAGCATCGCCGAGGATCGTGGCTGGACGATCGACGAGCGCCTCCGCGCATCGCACGACGAGTTCCACAACCTCATCGAGTTGCGCGTCGGCAGCAGCGAGGCCGAGGTTACCGTCAGCGGCACCGCCACCCACTCCCGCCCCACCCTCCTCCGCATCAACGACCTCGACATCGACATCGTCCCTGATCCCGCTGGCTTCCTCCTCGTCTGCGAGAACGAAGACCGCCCCGGCATGATCGGACAGATCGGAACCCTGCTAGGCGCCCAGGACATCAACATCAGCGCCATGCGGGTGGGGCGCAGCAGCCCCCGAGGGCGCGCCCTCATGGTCCTGATGCTCGACGACGAGCCCGACGCAGCCGGCCTCGATGCCATCGCCGCCGCGGAGGGCATCGCCAGCGCCCGCCTCGTCCGCCTCTAGGCGCCCGGTGTCCCCTGTCGAGATCGCCGACCTTTCTCCCGACGACGAGGAAGCCATCGCCCAGATCGCTCGCATCATCGTCGAAGCGTTCCGCGACCACACTCCCTCGTGGCCCGACCTCCCGAGCGCCGAGGCCGAGGTGCGCGAGTCGTTCGGCGAGGACCGCCTCAGCCGGGTCGCGCGCGATGGCGGTGTCGTCGTCGGTTGGGTCGGTGGCATCAGCGAATACGATGGTCACGCCTGGGAGCTCCACCCCCTCGCCGTCGACCCCGCCCGCCAGGGCGAGGGCATCGGCCGCGCCCTCGTGGCCGATCTCGAACAGCAGGTGGCCGCCCTTGGCGCCACCACCCTCTACCTCGGCACGGATGACGAGGATGGCCGCACTTCGCTGAGCGACACCGACATCTACCCGGATCCCCTCGCGCCCCTGGCTGCCATCAGCAACCCGGGCCGCCACCCCTACGAGTTTTATCTGTCCTGCGGCTTCTCCCTGGTGGGCGTCATCCCCGACGCCAACGGGCCGGGCAAGCCCGACATCCTCATGGCGAAGCGCATCGCGAAGGACTAGGCAGAGAGCGGCGCGAAGACGAGCCCCGTCCCCAGTTTCGGGTAGTAGAACGTCGACTTCTGCGGCAGCCGCTCGCCCCCGTCCGCGAGGGTGATCACCTCGCTCGCGGGCACGTGCTGGAGCAGGAAGCCCGTGCCTCCCCCTCCCAGTGCCTCCACCACCTCCGCCACCTCGTGCGTGAACGTCACGGCCCCCGCGCGCAGGTCCTCGTCGCTGATGCCCCAGAGTGGGTCGAGCACGCCCAGTCGCAGCAGGATCGGCGCCGCCGACGCCCAGCGGGGGCTCGCACCAGCGGGCGCCAGGCGCGCGACCGCGTCCTCGCTCTTCGGGCGCAGCAGGTAAACGGCGCCCGGGGCCAGGTTTACCGCCACGATCGCCTCGGGAGAGGCTGCCCGCAGCGCCTCCAGCGCTCCGGGCTCGATGGCCACCGACGCCTCTTCCACGTCGAACAGCGGCTCCAGCCGCGCTCGCCAGTCCCCTGGCGCCTCCCGCGGCACGAAGCGGTGAAGGGGGCGCACCACCAACCCCTCGTCCTCCACCGGCACCACCCCCGCCATCGCGAAACGCGCTGGATGGTCGCTCGCGAGCGTCCCTTGCTGCTCCGCGAGCCACGTCCGGTACGCCACCGAGGTCTCGTACCGATGGTGTCCGTCTGCGATGTAGAACGCCTCCGAGAGCAGCGGCGCGAGCGGTCGTAGCGCCGCCCGATCCGCGGGGAGCACCCACAGACGGTGCGTGACCCCGTCCGCCGTCACCCCGGACGTGTCCGGCTCGCCTCGCTCCGCGGTGCCGGCGAGCAATTCCGCCAGCTGCCCCGAGCGGTCCCTCGCGAGCATGAAGATGGGACTGAACTGCGTCCCCGTTGCCTGCAGCAGCCGCAGGCGGTCCTCCTTCGGCGCCGACATCGTGAACTCGTGCGGGAGCACCGCCCCCTCCTCCCACGGCTGCGACTCCACCCCGCAGATCAGCGCCCGCCTCTTCCGCTCGACGCCCTCCTCCACGAAGACCTGCTCGTACACGTACAGCATTGGCGCCGCGTCACGCTCGACGATTCCCTCCGCCTCCCACCGCTCCAGCTCCGCGGCGATCGCCTGGTACTCCTTGCCTGCCGCCTCCAGTCGCACCGCGTTGTGTGGCGACAGCTCTGCGAGCCGCTCCCGCTCCCGCTCCCCGATCACGTCGAACGGCGGCGCCAGCAGCTGGTCCAGCGCTCCCGCGCTGGCCGTGTACCGCAGTCCCCGGATGGGCATCAGCCTCGGCATCGACCACCTCTGTTCCCCAACTTCACCATCGTGGCTCCGGCCCCGCCCTGTAGAATCGGGCTCCCGCCATGAAGCGCGCCCCGTACTGTGTCTTCTGCAACATCGTCGCCGGCACCGAGCCCGCGAACATCATCTACGAGGACGACGAGGTCATCGTCATCCAGAACGTCCTTCGCTGGGTGCCCGTCATGCTGCTTGCCATGACGAAGGAGCACCGCACCCAGGCCGAGCTCTGGGAGGACGGCATCGAAGCCGTCGGCCGCATTGCGCACAAGATCGGCGCCGAGGCCTGTCCGGATGGCTTCCGCCTGCTCTCCAACTTCGGTTTCGAGGCCATGCAGAGTCAGGAACATGGCCACCTCCACATCGTCGGCGGTACGCACCTCGGCCCCTACGTCTGAGCCGCGCGCAGCGCCTCACGCTGCCGCTCGAACAGCTCCGCGATGCCGCCCCGCGCCAGCTCCACGAGCGCGTCCAGCGACGCCCCGTCGAACGGCTTGCCCTCCGCCGTCCCCTGCACCTCGACGAACGCGTCCCCACCGGTCATGACGACGTTGAAGTCGACTTCCGCCGCGGCGTCCTCTTCGTAGCAGAGGTCCAGCACGGGCGTCCCCGCGACGATTCCCGCCGAGACCGCCGCCACCTGCGTCGTGATCGCCTCCGCCGGGATCAGGTTCTTGAGGGCCAGCTTCTCCGCGGCCAGGCGCAGGGCTACGAAGCCTCCCGTGACCGACGCCGTGCGCGTGCCGCCATCCGCCTGCAGCACGTCGCAGTCCACCGTGATCGTGCGCGGCCCCAGCAGGTCCAGGTCGACGGCCGCCCGCAAGGACCGCCCGATCAGCCGCTGGATCTCCTGCGTGCGCCCGCCCGGACGGCCCCGCTCGACCTCGCGCTGCGTCCGCGTCGAGGTCGAGCGCGGCAGCATCGAGTACTCGGCCGTCACCCAGCCGCTCTGCGTGTTTCGCAGCCAGCCCGGCTGGCGCTCCGCCACGCTCGCCGCGCAGAGCACGCGCGTCTTCCCGAAGCTGATGAGGCAGCTTCCCTCGGCGAATTCCTGGTAGCCCGTCTCGATCGTGATGGGCCGCAGCTCGTTCGCCTCGCGGCCGTCGACTCGTGCTGGCATGGGGCTAGCTACGCTACCCCTCCCCCTCGGCAGGCGCAAAGCTGCGCTCCCACCGCTCCGCCAGCACCGTGATGCTCGTCCCGTCGCTCACGATCGTCACCCGACCGTGCAGGTCCGTGCGCAGCACCGCCCGGCCCGCGAGGTCCACGAGCGTGTCGTCCGTCGGGTGCCCGAAGCGGTTCCCCTCCCCCGCCGAGATCACCGCCAGGCGGGCGCCCGTGTCCTGGAAGAAGCCGTCGGCGTTCGTGCTGGCTCCGTGGTGCGGGACCTTCAGGACGTGCGCCCCGACCCGGCCCGTCGCCATCAGGGCCCGCTGCGCCGTGTCCTCGATGTCGCCCGTGAGCAGGATGACGGCGTCCCCGTACGTCACCCGCAGCACCACCGAGGATGCGTTCCGGGGACCTTCGAGCGGCCCCGCCGGCGGCCACAGCGCCTCGAAGCGGACGCCGTCCACTTCGAAGGCGTCACCCCGGCGCAGCGTGTGCCGCCTTCCGGCGAGCTCCTCGTACTGCTCGAAGACGGCGGTGTCGCGGTGCTGCCCGTTGTCGTACACACGCCCCACCTCGAAGCGCTCAAGGAGCGCCGGCAACCCTCCGACGTGGTCCGAGTCCGCGTGCGTGAGCACCACGGCCGCGATGTCGCGCTCCCAGTGGGGAAGCACGTCGCTCAGCTCCCGCGCCAGCACCAGCCCGCTCGGCCCCCCGTCCACCACCACCCGCTCCCCGTTGGGCGTCGTCACCAGGATGGCGTCGCCCTGCCCCACGTCCAGCACCGTGACACGCAGTGTTCCCGGGCCGCCGGCCGGCCAGACGCTGATCGCGACGACCGCCGCCACCAGCGCCCCCGCCGCGCTGGCGAGCGCGGCTGCCCGCACCGTCCGGACGGCGGCGCCGGGCGACTCCGGTGGCGCGAGCCTCGGCGCGAGGTACCGGTAGGCCGGCCACGCCAGCGCACCGAGGGCAACCATGACCGCCACTGCCGCCTCGGTGCCGAAGCGGGGGACGGCGACCGCCGCTCGCGGGACGCTCGCTCCTGCTTCCGCCATCCAGATGATGAACGCGAGCGGGTAGTACGCCACGAGCCCGATGGCCCATCCCGCCGGCTCCCAGAGCGCCCCCGAGACCGCCGCCGCCCCGCTCAGCCAGAACGCCACCGCGAACACCGGAACGGTCGGGATGTTGACCAGCGGCCCGACCAGCGACACCTGCCCGAACGTCACCCAGAGGATCGGCAGCGCCGCCACCCAGGCCGCCAGCGAGAGCGCTGCCACCTCCAGCAGCACGTTCGGCACGACGCCGGCGGCCCCCAGTCGCCCGGCTGTCCACGCCAGCCCGTAGTGAATCCACGGTCCGAACACGATGAGCCCGGCCGTCGAGGCAATGCTCAGCTGGAACCCCGCCTCCAGCGCCAGCCGGGGCTGTGCCGCCGTCATTACGATCGCGGCCGCTGCCAGCGCCGCCAGCCCGCTCCGGGGCCGCCCCAGCCAGAACCCCACCAGCACGATGAGCGCCATGATCGCCGCCCGCACCACCGTCTCCTCGGCTCCCGCGAGGAACACGTAGAGCGCGAGCGAGCCGGCGGCGGGCGCAATCGCCCAGTTGCGCCCCACCAGCGGCACGAACAGCAGAAACGCCAGCGCCGTCACCAGGGCGATGTTCGAACCTGAGACCGCGACGAAGTGCGCCAGGCCGGTCTCCCGGAACGCCTCCGTGAGGTCCCGCGGCATCGTGCCGTCGCGGCCCATCACGATGCCGCTGCCCAGCGCGGCCGCCGGCTCGGGGAGCGCCGCTTGCATCGACCGTTCAAGGCGCAGCCGCATCTCTGCAGCCAGCGCCCGCGGATGGCTGCGAGGCCCCTCCCCCGCTTGCTCCACCCTCGGGAAGCTCATCGTCCCGACCACGTCCCTCCGGGCCAGGAAGGCCCGATAGTCGAACGCCTCCAGCACCGGCGGCGCCTCGATCCTCCCCGAGAGCCGTACCGGGGTGCCGTAGGCGAGTTGCTCGGTCTCCCGCACCGTGATGAGGACACGGCCCTCGGTCTCGCGCCACGTTCCCGCCTCCTCCACGCGGTCCGCGCGCACGTGATAGCGCAGCGTGGTCAGCCCCGGGTCCGGCTCCGAGTCGACCCGTCCCTCGATCGTCGCCACGCCGCCCAGCGAGCGGGCGAGGTCGGGGAGCGTCCGGTCCGCCCACTGCTCGAAGCGCCAGGCTCCAAGCAGCGCGAGCACAGCGGCCGCCAGCAGCAGCACCCCGGCGCTCCGTCCCCTGAGAACCAGCGCCGCCGGCGCTGCCGCGGCGAACCATGCCCCCGCCATCCAGACCGGCGCGTCCCACGCCCCCACGGCTGCGAAGCCCAGGAGCCATGCAGCGGCGAGGAAGGGTAGCGTCACGGGTTGGAGAGGTTACGGCGCCCGGTCAGGCGACGAATCGGTAGCCCTTGCCACGAATCGTCTCGAGCTGCTCATCGCTCCCGAGAACCGACCGCATCTTCCGGCGCAGGTTGCTCACGTGCGCTCGTACCAGCGTGTTCGCCCCGGCATCGTCGTGGTACTGCCACACCTCGGCCAGCAGTGTGCGGGGATGAAGGATCTCGCCCTCGTGCGCCATCAGGTAGGCGAGCAGGTTCGCCTCGATGTTCGTGAGGTGTTCCGAGCCCTCGCTCCCCTTGAGCGTGTTTGTGTCGGTCTCCACCTCGAAGGGAGCGCGCGCGGTCCGCGTCGGGTCGCCCAGCATGCTGCGAAGGGTCTCACCCAGCTTCTCCAGCGGGAACGGCTTCTTGATGACGGGGCCCGGAATGTGGAAGTGCGGTCGCCGGGACCCCTTCCGCAGCAGGTACACGAGCGAAGGCGGCTGCTGGTCCACATAGATGCGCGCGAGCCACTGGCTGAACTGCGTGAAGCGGGAGCCCGGTTCTCCTCGGGGCACTCCCTGCACGTCGACCACCAGGGCCGCCGGGGCGGAGGGATCGAGGTGCGCCATCAGCACGTCGTAGTTCGGGAAGACCGTTACGTCGTACCCGCGTTCGCGCAGGTACGTGTCCAGCGCGTCGCGCATTCGGGCGTCTCGGCTAACCGCTACTACGACAGGCATCTAGTCTCGCGTTCTCGGGTGGCTCGCGCATACTAGGATGCTGGTCTGGGGTGTCAAGACAATCGAGCGACATAAATTTATGAGTTCCGGCGAGAACCGTTGGGCCCCCGATCGAGAGGGCCGCGAGCCGCGATCGAAGGCGCCCTTCGCGACTCCCTTTCGCTACTGTTCGATGGCCGTCAGCTCGTAGGTCAGACGCTCGATCCGGGCCCGGATCACGCGGTGCGGTGCGTCCTCCTCGATCCAGATCAGCTGGGTCACCGTGCTCGTGACGATCCGGACCTTCCAGGCCGTGAACGTCCCCGCTGGCACCTCCACCTCCTCCCGCTCCTCGACCGCGACCTCCGCCGAAAACACCCTGCCCGTCGAGGCGTTGACGTTCGTGAACGCTCCCTCGTAGCCCTCCCGAAGGGGGATGCCCCGCACCAGCCAGAGCAGCTCCTCGTCGTCATAGAAGGCTGGCTCGACAACGTCCGCCGTTGGCTCGGGAAGCTCCCGTTCGGCCTCCAGGGCGTCGGTCGGTTCCGCTCCGCCCTCCTCGAATTGCTTCGACGCGAAGCGTACGAGCCCCTCTTCCGGCAGGTAGCGCGTTGCAAACTGCCGCGTGTCGCCCTCCTCCAGGTCCAGGACGACGCGGAGCGACGAGATCGGCCGCAGTGTCGCCGAGTCCACGCGGGCCGACCCGTTGTCCTCGTAGCGGCCTTCTCCGGCGTCGCGGCAGAGGCGCCGTACCTCGGTCACCCCCGGCGAGACCCCCGGCTGGGTCTCGAGCGTGCATGTTCCTTCGAGGTTGTCCCGCTGCACGAGGTTGTAGTGCAGCCGTTCTGGCCCTGTCCACGGCGCCTCAGCGAAGATGGGAGGATGCGCTTCGAGCGGCTCGCTGCCGCACCCGCCGAGCGCCGCGCCGGCGAGCGCGAGGGCGGCTACCGCCAGCCAGCGCCTCACCCGACTGCCACCGCCGCCCGCTCGATGCGCCGCAGCGCCTCCTCGATACCGGCGGCATCGACGCCCTTGTGCGTCACCATGCGGATTCGGCCCGGCCCGAAGGGCACCGCCCGTACCCCTGCCTCTGCGAACGCCGCGAGCCAGCCGTCCCGCGTGCCCTCAACCACCTGCAGCACGACGATGTTCGTCGCCGGCGCCTCCACCGTGAACGCTCCCAGCCGGCCCAGCCCCTCCGCCAGGCTCCGCGCTCTCGCGTGGTCCTCGGCCAGTCGCTCGATGTTGTGCTCGAGCGCGTGAATGCCGGCGGCGGCCAGCACCCCTGCCTGCCGCATCCCCCCTCCCAGCATCTTCCGCTCTCGCCTTGCCCGCTCGATCAGGTCGGCAGGCCCGCAGAGCACCGACCCCACGGGACATGCCAGCCCCTTTGACAGGCAGAAGGAGACCGAGTCGGCGGGAGCGGCCAGCTCGGCCGCCGGCGTCTCACTCGCGACCTCGGCGTTGAAGATGCGCGCCCCGTCGAGATGAACGGTCGCGCCCGCCTCGTGCGCGATGGCCGCCAGCGCCTCCGTTCGCGCCAGCGACAGCACGGCCCCGCCGCAGCGGTTGTGGGTGTTCTCCAGGCACAGCAGGGCCGTACGTGGCGCGTGGATGTTCGGCTCGCGCACGGCTGCGCGGACGTCCTCGTCCGCGAGGCCGCCTCCGGCATCGTTCGGAAGGGGCCGCAACTGGACCCCACCTACCCGGGCCGCCCCCGCTACCTCGTAGTTGAACACGTGCGACTCGCTGCCCAACACCACCTCGTCCGTCGGCTGTGTCTGGCTCAGTACGGCCACCAGGTTCGCCATCGTGCCGCTCGGCACGAAGACGGCCGCCTCCTTGCCCACCCGCTCCGCGGCAAGCGCTTCCAGGCGGTTCACGCTCGGGTCGTCCCCGAAGACGTCGTCGCCGACCTCCGCCTCCGCCATCGCGCGGCGCATGGCGGCGTCCGGCTGGGTCACCGTGTCGCTGCGCAGGTCGATCGGGTCTCTATCGCTCATTCGCGCTGCCAGATGGTGCGCATGCCTTCGCCCCCGCGCACCGCCGCCACGACTTCGCGCCGCTCCTCGTCGAGCAACTCGCGGTGGACGCGGCTGGCCGCCTCCCCCGCTGCCTCCCCACCGATGGATTCCATCCGCTGGCGCACCACGTCCCACAACCCCGACTCCCCGATTACGCTCACCCGCCGCGGCCATGCGAACGACATCAGCTTCTCCGGGTAGGGGAATGCGGGCCGCAATTCCTTCACGGCGCGGATCCGCTCCTCCACCGAGTTCACCCGCGGAACCCGCGAAATGTAGGGCGGCTCCGTCGACGTGCTGCGGAAGTCGACCAGCACGCGGCTGCCCACCGTTTCGAGCCGGATGATCAGTACCTCCGAGTCCTCGATGACTCGGCGCACCTCTTCCAGGTCGATGCCAAAATCGTCGCTCACCACCAGTGCTCCGTGCGGGCTCTGGTCATGGTAGCAGCCCTTCTCTGGGCCGCCAGCGCGGGCGCCCTAGCGGCACAGCAGCGCGAACGTGTATCCCCGCGCCGTAAGCTCCCGGAGGACCGTATCGAGTGCCTCCACCGTCTGTGAGCGCTCGCCCCCGCCGTCGTGCATCAGCAGGATCGCGCCCGGCCTCGCGTGCGTGACCAGGTGCTCGGCAATCTGGTCCGCTCCTGGCCGGCGCCAGTCCTGCGGGTCCACGTTCCAGAGGGTGAGCGCCTTGCCCAGCTCCGCCGCCAGTGCGCTTGTCTGCGCGTCGTAGGCGCCGTAGGGCGGCCGCAGGCAGGCGATCGGGTCCGCCTGTGCCCCCGCTGCCGCGTGGATCGCGTCGTCTGTGTCCCGCACTTCCGCGATGAAGGTCTCCCGATCCACCTTGTCCAGCGAGGCGTGGTCGAAGGTGTGGTTCTCGGCGTCGTGGCCCTCCGCGACCAGCCGCGCTGTGAGCGTCGGGTAGGCTTCCACGCTCTGTCCCAGTACGAAGAACGTCGCCTTCGCGCCGTAACGCGAGAGCACCTCCAGCACCTGCGGGGTCCACGTCGGGTGTGGACCGTCATCGAAGGTGAGGTACACCACGGGCTCCCCGGCCGCTCCATGGGCCGTGTGCGTCACTCTGGGCGGCGCGGTCGCCGGCGCCGCCTCTTCGAACCGCGCCTGCTCCCTCTCCACCGCCGCCTCCAGCGCCTCCCAGGTAGGCCCGTCGACCACGCCTGTCGGGGGCAGCCCCGCCTCGACCTGCAGCTTCAGGACCGCCTCCCGCGTCGCCTCGTCGTACACCCGGTAGTAGCGCCCCGGATCCGCGAACCCGAGCGACCGCACGCGGGCCAGGCGCTGCTGCAGCGCCCGCACGCGCCGTCCCTGGTCGCCGGTCCCGATCGTGTACTCCTCGAAGTACGACAGCTCCGGCCCGTCCAGGAGCACTTCCGGTTCGGGAGCGTCCGGCGGGAGACCCGGCGCCACCTCGATCGACTCGAGGTACGCCTCCGCCGCCTGGAGAAATTCGTTGTCCGGCGCGAGCCGCAACGCCCGGCTGATCGACGACCGTGCCCGGTTCAACTCGTCGGGCGAGGCGAGCACCTGTCCCAGGGCCCGCACCGCATGGATGTCCGCGTCGTCGCCCCGGACCTTCAGCGCCTCGTCCGCATAGAAGAGCAGGTACGAGACCATTGACGGGAGGTCCGTTTCGGCCGCGGTGCCGCTGACCAGGGGGCCATCGAGCGCGAACGCCTCCTCCGGCGAGAGCGCCTCCATCAGCGAGAATGCCGCCCCGTACTCCCCGGCGAACACACTCGTCAGCAGGGGCTGCCCCGACGAGCCCGCGTACCCCAGCCGCACGACCGCCATGCGGTTCACCACGATCGAGAGCCAGCGCAGGCCCTCGTGCTCCGGCGCCCGGCTTGATGTCTCAACCGCCAGTGCGGCGGCGTCCCGCCACAGGTTGGCCCCGGCCAGCCGCACTACCTGGTCCGCCTTCGACGCCAGGTCGCCGCTCAGGCCGTCCGGGGTCTCAACCAGCACTGCCTCATAGGCGAGTCCGTTCCACCGGTAGACCTGTTCGCCCTTCTCCTGCACCCCGCAGGCGTAGCAGAACACGTACGCGTTCGACGTGTTGAAGAGGAGCTCGACGACGCCGTCGCCGTCGAGGTCGGCGAGACTCCCCGAGTCGGGCGTTCCGCTGATGTGCGACGCCACCGTCTTGAGCCACCGCCCCTGCGCGAGCAGGACGTCGAAGGTACTGCCGTGCGCGCCCGTCTGCCCCCGGATCGCGATCAATGCCGCATCCTCTCCGGGCGTCAACGGACCGGGATCGAGCACTTCGACGATGTGTGTGCGGTGGGGCGCGGTCTCCAGCGTCACCTCTCCCAGTGGCTCCGACCACGTGGCGTCCACATTGCGCCGGTAGAGCGCGACGAGGTGGAAGAAGTTGATGACGTTTCCGTCCTCTTCTCGATAGAGCGGCTGCGGTCCGTTCGTGACCACTGCCCAGAACTCGCCCTCGCCGTCCCGCGTGCCGAGGGGGAAGGCGTGCGCTGTCAGATCCTCCGCCCCCTCGCCGAACACCTCGAAGATCGGCTCCAGCGCAATCCCGGTCAGTTCGGCAGCGAGCTCGTCGGGGGGCAGATCCTCAATCGGCGCCTCGGTCGGTGGCGTCGTCGGCACCGTCGTCTGCGTGGCGGTGGGTGGGGGTGTCGCTGTGGAGGGAGCAGGCGTTGTCGCTTCCGGCGTGGTGGCGGGCATCGCTGGCTCCCCGGAGCCGCAGGCGACGGCCGCCAGGGCCCCCAGAACGAGCGCGATGAGTCCTGCCGCCACGTTCCTCGCCGGCATGCGCAGTCCTCTCATCGTGTGCTGGTCGGGGTGCCCGGATTTGAACCGGGGACCTCGCGGCCCCAAACCGCGCGCTCTGCCAGGCTGAGCTACACCCCGCCCGGCCAGCGTACCGCACGCCCCCCGCTGGCCCTAGGCGGGCAGGGGCTGCGCGCACCCGATGATGTCGTGAACGTCCGCGACGTCGTGCTCCTCCAGCCACGCCTCCAGCCCCTCCAGCACGTCGAGCGGCGCCCGTGGATTCGAGAAGCTGGCCGTCCCCACCTGCACCGCCGTCGCTCCTGCCATCAGGAACTCCACCGCGTCGCGGCCGCTGCTGATGCCCCCGCACCCCACGACCGGCACGCGCACTGCCTGCGCCACCTCGTACACCACCCGTAACGCCACTGGCTTGATGGCGGGGCCGCTCAGCCCGCCGCTCGCACGCGGGAGAACGGGTCGCCGCGCGTCCGTGTCGATGGCCAGCCCGGGCACCGTATTGATGGCGCAGATGGCCGACGCCCCCTCGTCCGCACAGGCCCGCGCAATCTCGGCCGGATCCTGGGCGGCAGGCGTCAGCTTCACGATGACCGGCAGCTCACAGGAGCGCACCGCCCCCCGCGTTGCCTGCGCGGCCGCCGCCGCATTCAGGCCGAAGTCGAGCCCGTTGTCCACGTTCGGGCAGCTGAAGTTCAGCTCCAGCGCGGCCACACCCGGCACGCCGTCGAAGGCGCGCGCGAGGTCGCCGTAGTCTGCCGCCGTATCCCCCGCGAGATTCACGATCACGGGCACGTCCCAGCCTGCCCAGACCGGAGCCATCTCCGCGATGATTCGGTCCGGCCCGAGGTTCTGCAGGCCGATCGAATTCAGCATGCCCGAAGGCGTCTCCGCTACCCGTGGCTGGGGATTCCCCGCCCGGGGCAGCGGCGTCACGCCCTTCGAGACGACCGCCCCCAGCCGGTTCACGTCGAACTGCCGCGCGAACTCCAGCCCCCAGCTGAAGGTGCCGGAGGCGGGCATGACCGGATTGCGCAGGCTCAGGTTCGTCTTGCGCCCGGGCGCGAGTTCGACCGCCAGTTGTGGTGTCACGGGGCTAGTGTACGACGCGCCCTAGGCGCCGTTCGTCGCCGGCTCCTTGCGGCCCGAACGGCGGCTGCGCCAGAGCCGCTCCGTCTCCGAGTTTTCAAACTCGCGCTCGCTCCCGCAGTGCTTGCAAATGCCCCGGCTGAAGTGGCCGTTCGGCGTCGCAATGACCCAGTGGTGCGTGCACGTTCCCTTTGCAGCGCGCTTCGTGCTGGCTTGCATGTGAAACCCCGTCGGGTTCGGCGCCCCGCCACGCGCGAATCCACTCTCTCTACCTTACCCCTTCTGTCCAGCCCCACGCCGGGGGCGCGGCCTCGACAGCTCCTGCTCGAACCAGAGCCCCCCGTTCGGCCCCTCGCCCGCCACCGGCCGGAACCCCATCCGCACCCAGAAGTAAACGGCCAGCCCCCGATCCGGGGGCGCCCACGTGCGCACCGCCGCATAGCGGCGGCCCAGCGCCCGCAGCAGCGCCGTCGCCGCCCCCGAACCCGCCCCGTACCCCCG